>CAZXDD010000101.1:0-17199 GCA_964639415.1 uncultured Armatimonadia bacterium | reverse complement strand
TGGGGCCCGTGGCCCCAGACCCCACAATTGGGGCGCACGCGACGCTTGGTGGCGGTCCCCCGGCCGTCCGAGCCATGCGCGCCAGCCTGGACGGCCGGGGTTCCCTCATGGCGCGGTACAGGCCCGCGCCCTACAGGTCCGCCTCCCGCCCCTACCCCGCCTTCGCGCCGACATCGGGCATCGGCACCAGGTTCAGGCAGCTACACGAGGCCCCCGCCACGGCCTTCAGTAGCTCCGGTGCGGAGGAGGGGTCACGTTCCACGGCTTCCAGCGCCTGGAGGATCCTCCCGCGGACGATGGGATCGGCGTCCTTCACCTTCCCCACATCGCGCACCAGCTCACGCGCCCCTCCGGCTCCGTCTTCACTTGCTGCAGTTCGGCATACAGCCGACCGACGTACAGCCAGAGCCGCACAGCATCCTGCTGTGGCGACACCGGCATTGCGTTTTCAGTTGTCTGAGCCATATCGGGGTCCTCCCGATGAGAGCGCCCGGCCGCAGTTGGCTGCGGCGGGCGATTGGTGCTATGTCCCGGTCGGCCGAGGTGGATGGAGCCGGCTCGACTGCCGCGCCCGCGTCTCGGTGCTGCATCGCGGTTCCCCGAGCGCTGCTATTGACGCCTCCGGACAGGGAACTCCAGCGCGAGGTAGTGGGCCACGTACTCCAGGTCCACCGTCACGATGTGGCCCCATGGCGGCCAGATCGCACGGCGTCTTGTCAGCGTTCCCTGGCCCCGTGCCCCGCGTCCTTCCCCGTCGGCCGAGACTCCGCCCACATCCTCGTCCACCTGCGGTCGACTGGGCAGCAGCGCCTCGACCTTGCTGAGGAAGAACTCCTCCCAGAAGTCCCATGATGGGTACCGCACGCGGTCCTGTGGTCTGACGACACCGAGAGGGACGCCACCTTGCGCCGCTATCGTGCCCAGCCCTGCGTGGAGCGCTCGCATGTTCCAGCGCAGCCCGGGCCACCATTGGGTCACCAGCTCCTCCAGCGCCAACTCATCGCGGGCCGATAGGGCCACCAAGGCCGCCCACGCCTCCTGGGGCCGAGAGGGCCTGGGCGTGCCTCGCTCGTCCTCGGCGTCAAGGAGTAGGATGGAGACGTTCGCGCGCTCCCCAACGCCGCGCTCCGCGTCGATTGCCTTCGCTAGGTCCGTGACTGGCGATGGCGAGCGGTCGGCACCGGGCGTGGGACGCCTGGGGCGCAGCCGCCACGCGAGTGCATCTCGCCACCTGCCCGTGGGGTCGTCGCCTCCATGGGAGCCGACGTCGCCCACGCGCGGCGGTGCCGTAGTGGGAAGACCCACGGCGTGCCCCGTCGCAATCTGGAGCGCCCTCGCGGCCATGAGCGCCGCGTCGAGGGACACCCCGGCCACGCCTGCCAGTTCGGCCGCGCCTAGCGCGAGCGCTGCCCGGCGCGCCCGCGCCTCCTGCACGTCCCCCGAAGTCCCGTATGTCTCCACCGGAACCGCCCTCTCCCTTCTGCATGATTCGACGCCGCTAGGGCGATAGGCAGCGGCCAAGACACCGCGAGATGGAGCCCAGCTCCCAGCCGATCGACCAGGCAAGCATCGCCCGCCACCACCCCCCCTTGATGTATAGCTTGAGCGCGTCAGCGGTCGCATCGAGCCCCCGGTGGCTCAGCCACAGGCGCCACGCGCTGGTGAGGGCTCCGACGCCCCGCTTGGCGTGTCCACCAATGGCTAGGCCTTTGCGGAGCCTCTCTTCGGTGTACCAGCCCCGCCTGACACCCTCCCATTTGTCGAACGGGATAGCCTCGGCGAGCTTCCCTCCGCCTGCGAGAGGCCAGCCTGCCACGAGCCCAATCAGGGATCCGGCGCTCGTGAGGCAGCAGCGGAGGCAGGCGCCCGCACTGTAGCTCGGGTTCTCCCACTGCGCGTCCAGGGGCTCCTGGTAGTAGTACTCGACAGCAGCGGGCCACAGGTACCTGGCATAGTCCCATGCGGCATCCCACAAGTCGCCTCCAAGGAGAACCGTGAAGGCGGTCACCGGGATCGTCCCGCACGGATCGACGTATGCGAGAGGATCACACGCCGCGTCAGGATACGAGTACAGCCCCGATCCACCGTCTCCCGCGGCATCCCTCCCCACAAACCTCCCCACCGCCGGGTCGTACCACCGGTGCGACAGGAGCATCATGTCCTCGAAGTCCTCGGGAGTATACTGGTAGGCGCCGACATACTTGAAGAAGGCGCTTCTCGGGACGCTCTCCTCTGCCAGCACGTTCCCGAAGGCGTCGTACTGGAGCTTGCCGGAGAGGTTGCCGTTCGCGTCGACGAGGCCCATGGTGCTGCCCAGGGCGTCGAACAGGTACCAGTATTGGGCGTCGGCGGCTTCGTCGTGCACCGACACCAGCGGCGAGTAGATGCTCTGGCCTTCCTGGACGTAGAAGTCCCGAGTGCCGGCTTCGGGCTGCTCGACCCGCGCGATCTTCTCGCCATCGAACACGTAGTACGTGACCGTCCCATCGAGGTCTCTGGCCACGCGCTTCATCTGGGCATCGTAGAGTTCGTTGGCCTGGCCGGTGACGGTGCCGTCTCTGGTGACGCGGAGCAGGGCCTCGTCAACGTCCCAGTCGTAGGTCGCCCAGCCGTCGGCGTCGTGCTTGGTCTCCAGCGCGCCGTCGGCCTGGTAGGTGTAGTAGGTCAGCGCCCCCTCGGTGCTCTCGGTGAGGGTGAGCTGATTGAGAGTGTTATAGGAGTAGTACGTCGTCACTCCATCTTTCGTCAACAGTGAGCGATTTCCTGCTGCATCGAACTCGTAGGCGAAGGAGTAGATGCCGACATCACTGTCGCTCAGCCACTCCTCGGAGGTAAGGCGGCCGACGGTGTCGTAGCCGTAATAGATGCTGGTGCCATCCTCCCGGACGATCCTCGTCCGGCGGCCGTCGGTGTCGTAGGTGTAGTCGAAGCTCAGCAGGACGCCGCCGGGCCCTAGATGGGCCACCTGCGTGACCTGCGAGGCGGCATCGTAGTTGTGGTAAGTGGTGACGCCATTGGGGAGCGCCTTGGCGATCTCACGGCCCAATGCGTCGTAGTCGTACGAGACCGCGTTGCCCCACGGGTCGGTGATGGAGTCCAGGTTCCCGCAGGCGCGGTAGGTGTAGTAGGTGGTGAGCACGTCCTCATCGACGACCTGTGTCATGGCGGTGCGACGGCCGCCAGCGTCGTACTGGTAGTACAGGTTGTTGCCGCCCTGGGCGAAGTGCAGCACTCGGCCGGCGGCGTCGTACTCCCAGCTTTGGTCTTCCACGCCGGTCTTCTGCACCCCCTTCAGCGCACCCCGGGCATCGTAGTCGTAGGTGATCGCCTCACCCGAGGGGTACCGCAGCTCAGACAGCACGCGGCCGACGCCATCGTACTCGTAGTACGCTCCGACGCCGGAGGCCTTGTCCAGCCGGACGATGCGCCCGGCGGCGTCGTAGGCAACGGCCTGCTCTTCCCCGACTGCATCGATCTCGGCGGTCTGGCGGCCGACGGCGTCGTAGGCGTAGTAGGTGGGGTTGTCCAGGGGGTCCAGCATCACGGTCTGCCGGCCAGCAGCGTCATAGTCATTCGACACCGTCTCGCCCAGTGAGTTGGTGATGGCCGACAGCCGCCCGGCACCGTCGTAGGCATAGTAGGCTGCATTGCCCAGCGGTGACACGGTGGCCAGAAGCTGCCCGGCGGCGTCGTACTGCAGATAGGTCGTCCGGCCCAACGGATCGGCCACGCAGTACGGCCGGCTGACGGCATCGAAGAAGGTGGTGTACTCGCCGCCCAGGGCGTCCGTGACGCGGTCCTGTCGGCCCAGTGCGTCGAAGTGGAAGTAGGTCACGCGCCCGCAGGGGTCGACGGTGGCGTCCACGCGGCCGTTGGCGTCGTACTGGTAGTAGGTGTACGCCCCGACCGCGTCCTGAGTCGCGATTCGTTGATGGGCGATGTCGTAGTAGTGGTACGTGGTGTCGCCCAGTGGGTTGCTGGCGGCGAGGGAGTTGCCCAGGAGGTCGAACTGGGAAGTCCACTCCTCGAAGAGCGGGTCGACCAGCTTGGTGACATTGCCACGGAAGTCGTACTCGTAGTAGGTGGCCTGCCCGTCGGCGTTGAGGACGATGGTGCGCCGGCCCAGGCCGTCATACGCGACCTCGGTGGCATTGCCCAGGGGATCGGTGGTCTTGGTGACGCGGTCGCGCTTGTCGTACTCCATGTAGCTTGTAGCGCTCAGGGCATTGGTGGCGGCGATGACGTTGCCCGCCAGGTCGTGGTCAAATGTAGATGTGTTGCCCAGAGCGTCGGTGGCGGAGATGGTGTTGCCGTAGGCGTCGTAGGCGAAGTAGGAGGTGTGGTCGAGGGGGTCGGTGGCGGCCAGCATCTGACCGTAGCAGTCGTAGGCGAAGGCGCTGGTGCGCCCCAGGGGATCGACTGCGGACGTCAGGTTGGCGTTGGCGTCGCAGTTGTAGTACGTGACATTCCCGAGAGCGTCGATGAACTGCCGCATGCGGTTGGCATGGGGCCAGCCGGTGTTGTAGTTCATGTACGTGACGCCGCCGAGGGCATCGATGGTGGAGATGCAGTTGCCGTAGACGTCCCAGTCGTAGTAGCTGATGTTGCCGACGGAGTCAATGGATGTGGTGTGCTCGTTGTACCCATTGTAGACCTTCTGCGGGTCCGGCCCGCCCAGACGCGCGGTGCGCTCCACGTTGAAGTGCGAATCGTACGTGTAGTACGTCATCCCGCCGAGGGCGTCCTGTTCCGAGCTGTGCCCGTCGCTGATGACGCCGGGAGTGGGCAGGTCGATGTAGTTGTAGTACGTGACGCCGCCGTCCGGCTGCGTGGTCGCCAAGAGCTTCCAGCGGTAGACGGGGTTGTACGCCCCGCTATCGTAGTTGGGCGTCGGCCCCCAGACGTAGGTGTAGTATGTTGTCTGGCCTTCAGCGTCCGTGACAGCGTTCATGTTGCCGTTGGCGTCGTACTGGTACTCGGTGGCGCAGCCCTCGGGACCGACTACTCTGGTCAGGTTGCCGCTGCCGTCGTGGTCGTAGTAGATGGTTCGACCGGCCCAGTCTGTCAGGCTCTCGAGCCGGCTTACGGCATCGTAGTCGAGGTACACGACACGCCCCGATGGGTCGGTGACGTGGGTGAGGAGGTTGGAGGCGTCGTATGCGAACTGCACGGCGTTGTCGTTCAGGTCGGCTACGGAGATGGCGTGACCGTAGAATACGAGCGGGCTGTCGTCCCCGTGGCCCTGCGCGTAGCTCTCATACGTCGTGCTTGCTCCGTCAGGCCCGTGCTCTAGCCACCTGGAGGCCTCCGGGCACAGCTCCATCTCCGTGTAGTTACCAGCGTATCGACTATAGAGAGTGCCCCGAACGTACGCCCAGAGGCGGTTCCCGCCCGACGCCTCCCTTCGGCGCAGCCCTCCGTAGCCCTCGCCCTCCGGCCACCAGAAGAAGTCCGCCGCGAGCTCGCCGAAGAGGCTGAGGTTCCAGTGCTGCCCCAGAGGGCTGTCTGGGCCGATCTGGTTGTTGTAGTAGTGGCTGATGGTGAGGGGCATCCCCCGGGCGGGGAGCTCGATGTCGGGGTCGACCTCAAGCGCTCCGGCTGCCCGGTCAACGGCCCATACCACGTTTCCTGACCCGTCTGCGAGCGTGCGTTCCGTGCCCTCGCCCGACGGAGGCGTCCCCTCGTCGGACTCAGGCGGCTTGTAGTCCCAAAGCGACATGCCTACCACTCCTATTCGCTAGTGTGATGCAAACTCTGAGGCCAGCGCGCAACTCACTGGCGCGGCGGCGAGCTGTGCCTTGGCAGCTTCATCTGGCGGGAAGGCAGATCCCCAGGCCACACCAGTAGTTGCCGCCGTTGCTGCCTCCCCCAGGGCTGCCGAAGCGGGGGTTGCCCCGGCCGCAGTCCCCTCCGCACCCGGCGTTGTATGCGGGGTTGCCGTCAAAGCCGTACCCGCCTTCCCACCCCTCGACGTACCCCCCGTTTCCGACCGCGCCAGCATTCCCACTGATGACCCCGCGGCCTCCGGTCGCGTAGAAGATCCGGTCTGGGGAACTGCGAGGCACGGGCATGATAGTCAGCCAGGTATCGCTCCCGGGCCTAGGCGCTCCGGGAAGCACGGGCAGCGTGGTCATGATGCTGTCTGCGCCGGGTAGTCCGAAGCCAGCCATCTCCATCCATCCTTCCTCACACATCCAGTCTCCACGCGCCAAGCGCGTGTTGCAGCCTCTGTCCCCTCAGCGGGCGCCATCCGTTCTCACGCCTCGCTGAGCGCGTCCAGTGCGCCTTTGAGTGCTTCCGCCGCCAGTGCGGCGCAGTGCTTCTTGCCCAGTGGCAACCCTCCTAGTGCGGCCTCGATGTCGGCCGCGGAGATGTTGCGGGCTTGTTCCGTCGGCATGCCCTTGAGCAGCTCGGTGAGGACGCTGCCGGCGGCTATCGCCGGGGGGCATCCGTAGGTCAGGAACCCGCAGTCGGTGATGCAACCCTCGGCGAGCTTCAGGTACAGGACCAGGTAGTTGCCCCGGCCCGGAGTACCCGCCGTGCCAACCGCGTCGGCGTCGAGAAGCTCGCCGACATTGCGGGGATTGCTGAAGTGGTCGAGGATTGTGGGTGAGTAGTCCATTTGGGTTGAGGCTCCGGGTCAATGCCGCCTGTCGTGCTCCCCCTCTCCACCTGTGGAGAAGGGGGTCGGGGGGTGAGGTTGGGCCGCGGTCGCAGTGCTGACGGCCCTTCCTGGCGTCGGTTGGGTGGCGGTTCCCCTCACCCGCAAGTGACCCGTAGGGTCGCCCGACTCTCCCGGGCGCCCGTTCGGGGCTGGGAGAGGTGGAACGGCTCACGACCACGGCTCAACGGCGGACGGCTTCGCAGGCCTGGAGGGCTCTCCGGGCTACGGCGTCCCAGGTGAACTCTCTTTGCACATGCTCTTTGGCTTGCTCGCCCAACGCTTTGGCGGCCTCCTGGTTGAACAGGAGCTGCACTATGGCCTGGGATAGGGCCTGCGGATCGTTGGGCGGGACCGTGGTGCCGGTGGCTCCCGGCTGGACGATCTCTTTCAGGCCCCCGGTCTCGGTGGCGATTACCGGGCGGGCGCAGGCCATGGCCTCCAATGCAACCATCCCCAAGGGCTCGTACAGGCTGGGCACGACCACCATGTCCGCCGCGTGCAGGAACGTGGCCAGCACCTTCCCGGCGATGTGGCCGATGAAGCGGACCCTCTCGGCGACACCCAGCTCGTGGGCGCGTTTCTCCAGCGCCGGGCGCATGTCGCCATCGCCGGCCAGCACGAAGCGGGCGTTGGGGCAGACCTGCGCCACGGCCGGGATCGCCTCCAGCATCACGTGCACCCCCTTGACCCGGGCCAGGCGGCCCACGAAAGCGATGAGGCGCTCCTCGGGGCGGCAGAAGAGCGAGCGGAACAGCGGCACGTTGGCGTCGGTAGAGAAGCTCTCGGGGTTGACCCCGGCGTAGACCACGTCGATCTTCTCCGGCGGCACGTGGTAGGCTTCGACCAACTCGCGCTTGATGAACTGGCTGTTGGCCAGGACGCGGTCGGCAAGCCCAAGCAGCCAACACTCCATGTCGGCGATGTAGCGGGCGTTGTCGTCCAGCTCGCCGAAGCACTTGCCGATCTGCGTGTCGTGCATAGAGACCACCAGGGGCAGGCCGCTATTGGCCTTGAGGGCCTTGGCAGCGCTGGCGGCAAGCCAGTCGTGGACGTGGAGCACGTCATAGCCGCCGTTGCGGCGCAGCATGTCGCTGCAGCGAGCCAGGAGCTGCACGTTGTTTTGCAGCACATCGGAGATCCACGTGTAGCCATCGAAGGGCACGCGCAGGGGCGCGTTGCACACACCCACCCCGTTCCACCGGTAGCTCTCGCGCTCGCTGTCCCAGTTGTTGCAGGCCACATCCACCGCCGCGCCGCAGCGCACCATGGCCGCGGCCTGCTCGGAGATGTAGCGCGACAGGCCATAGCCCCTGGCGGGCGGGAACTCGGTGGCAAGGCAGAGGATTCTCACAGCAGGACGACCTCCTGGAACCGGGGTGGGGTGATGGCGCCGGGTGTTGTCTCCGCCGTTCGAAGACGTCCCGCTCGGCGGGATCGGGCTTTCCAGCCCGACTCGGCGCTCGGGACGAGCGCCGCCTGGCCGTTGGCGCTGGCCCCGATGAACCCCAATGCCCGGTGGATCTGCGCCTCCACGTGGTCGACGGTGATGGCGGCCATGCACCGGCGGTCGCAACGACTTGCCGAAAAGCAGGGCGAGCACTCCACATCGGCCCGCAGGCCG
The DNA here is from genome assembly GCA_964639415.1 of uncultured Armatimonadia bacterium. Taxonomy (GTDB): domain Bacteria; phylum Armatimonadota; class Zipacnadia; order Zipacnadales; family JABUFB01; genus CAYRFY01. The sequence continues at coordinate 8,914 of CAZXDD010000101.1, read as the reverse complement.
ATCCAGGAACCCTCGGGCGGCAGGACGCACTCGGGCAAGTCGGCGCCGAACAGGCCGACGATGGGCAGCCCCGCCGAGGCCGCCACGTGCACCCAGGCGGTGTCCACGGTGACGAACAGGCTGCAGCGCTCGATGAGCGCCCGAGCCACGCGCATGCTCACCTGCCCCATGGTGTTGACCACATGCTCTCCGGACAGCCCTGCCTCCCCCGGAGCGCCGCAGGTCAGGATGCGCAGGCCGGCGGCTCCGAGGTGATCGGCCAGCTCCTGCCAGCGGTCGTCGAACCAGCAGCGGGCGAGGACTGAGACGGAGCGAAGGCCGAAGGCGAGGAGGGGGCTGGACGACTGAGGCGCCTCTTCCTCGATGCCACGCTCGGCGGCGGTCCCCTCACCCGCCCTTCGGGCGACCTCTCCCGCAAGAGACCGGAGGTCTCCGAGAGGTGAACGGCTGACGGCCCCGTCCAGCCCGGTCACCCAGGCGAACTCCTCGGCCTGCCGGTACTCGTCCTCCGTGGGGATGAAGACCAGGCGCGTGTCTTGCACCTGTACGCCGGCGCGGCGGGCGTAGAGGTCGATGCGGTGGCACCGGTCGCGATCGGGCGCCTGCTCGTAAGCACCATTGAGGTTGATGACCTGGTCGAAGCGCCGCACATCGAGCGGGCGGTCGTCGGTGTGCAGGACGTCGATGTGCGGGTTACCCAGCAGCATCTCGGGATGCCCATGGCTGGTGTGAAAGGTCAACTCACAGTCAGGCTGCGCGGCCTTGATGGCGGCGAGCACCGGCGTGGCCTGGAGCACATCGCCGCGGGCCCCGATGCGGGAGACGAGGATGCGCTTGGGGCGCGGGCGCGAGACGGTGACAGGCGTGGGCCTCCTCCCCACCTCGTGCAGGAGCCGGAGCATGAACTGCGCCGATTGCTGCCACGGGAACCTGCCCGCACGGGCGATGCCCGCCCGCGACAGGGCGGCCCGGCCCTGCTCGTCGGCCATCAGCTCCGCTAGGTTCTGGGCGATGGCGGCTTCGTCTCCGGGGTCGACGAGGACAGCGGCATCCCCTACAACCTCGGGCAGGGAAGTGGCGTTGGAGCACAGGACCGGCGCGCCGCAGGCCATGGCCTCCAGCGGCGGCAGGCCGAAGCCCTCGTACAGGGAGACGAAGGCGAAAAGGCCCGCGCCGCTGTACAAAGCGGGCAGGATGTCATCGGGGACGAAGCCGGTGAGGATCACGCGCTCCTGCAGGCCAAGCTCCCGGACTAGGCTCTCCAGCGCGCCCTGAGCGGGCCCGGGCTTGCCCGCCAGTACCAGCGACCAGGAGGCCTGTACCTGCTCCGCCGCCTGTGCGAAGGCGTGCAGCAAAGTGGGCAGGTTCTTGTTGCGCTCCATGGAGGCCAACGACAGCACGAAGGGCCCGGTGATGCCGTAGCGGCGGCGGACGCCCTCGACGACCTCCGCGCTCTCGGCCGGTCGGAAGTGGCCGTCTGCAGCTCCGGGGATGATCTGCACCTTGTCCCGCGAGAGGCCGTAGGCGGAGACCAGCTCCTCGCGGGCGAAGTCCGACAGCGTGACGATGCGCTCGGCCACGCCGCAACTGGGACGCACCCAGCGGCGCAGGTACCGGCGCAGGCCGGGATCGTAGAACTCCGGATGGGCCTCGAAGCCCAAGTCGTAGATCACCAGCACGCTGGGGCAGACACGGAGCATGGGCAGCGTCAGGTTGGGCGAGACGAACACGTCCGGCTGCAGCTTCGCCAGTTCCGCGGGTAGCGTGAACTGCTCGAAGCGCTCGTTGCAGAGCGTGGCGTCCTCCAGGGCCAGCTCGTGCACGTTGCCCCCCGTCGGGCGCGGGAACTTGCTGGGCCCGGGACCGCCGAGGAGGCAGAAGTCGTCCTCGGGCGCCTGCGCCACCATGGCGCCCAGGAGGTTGCCGGCGTAGCGGGCTCCCCCCACGCCGGGCACGTCCAGCAGTCGCACGTCGAAAGCGATCCTCATGGTTACCAGAACCGGTGGGCCCAGCGCTCGCGGAACTTGCGGTCATTCCGGTGCGAGGCCCTCGTGAACTCGTTGTCCTCGCGCTGCACCGCCTGAGCCGTCACGGTGGAGTAGTGGTAGATCTCCGAATACGGCGAGTAGACAACGCGGAACCCCGCTTCGCGGGCGCGGAAGCAGTAGTCCACGTCTTCGTAGTACGCCGGAGCGAAGCTCTCGTCCAGGCAGCCGATGGCGTCCACAACAGCGCGCTTGATGAGCATGCATGAGCCCTCGGCATACTGGCATTCCAGGGGCATGGTGAAGGCAGGCTCCTCGCGGGGGCAGTTCTCGCCCGGCGGGGCCTGCACGCCACCCTTGCGGAACACAAGGCCCCCGATGGTCTTGATCTGCCCCGTCCTTGGGTCCAGGATGCGCGGCCCGACGATGCCGATGTCGTCGGCGCTCTGCGCCATCCTTAGCAGGCCGAAGAGCCAATGGGGCGTGACGGTCACATCGTTGTTGAGCAGCAGGATGTAGTCGCCGATAGCGGCTCGCATCCCCTGGTTGGCGGCCAGAGTGAAACCCAGGTTCTTGTCATTGCGGATGGTGCGCAAAGGCAGGCCCTCCCGGGCGTAGCTGTCCAGGAGATCGGGCGTCTCGTCGGCGCTGCCATTGTCGACCACGATGATCTCGTGGGGCTCGAGGGTGAGGTCCCGAACGCCGGCAAGGCAGTCCTTCGTGTAGTGGGCCTGGTTGTAGACAGGAATGACGATGCTCACCAGGCCATCGGCAGGGAAGGCGAAGGGCATCCAGTCCATTGTGAGATCACCTCGAAGGCAACGACCACCGGCAACGGCGAACACCGTGGGCTTCGCCCACACCCACCAGGGGACCAGTCCCCTGGACCCCATCATTGGGACGGCACGGGGACGCCCACCCCATACGCCTCCACCGTCTGCCTCGCCACATCCGCCCACTGATACCGCACCACCGCCTGCTCGTAGCCGGCCTGCCCTATCTGCCGACGCAGCGCCTCGTCCAAGAGCAGCCTCGTGATCGCCTGGGCCAGCGCCTGCGGATTGCGCGGCGGCACCTTCAGCCCCGTCCTGCCATCCTCCACGATCTCGCCCAGACCCCCGGAGTCGGCGATCACCACAGGCACGCGGTTGACCATCCCCTCCAGGGCCACGATGCCGAAGGGCTCGTACAGGCTGGGCACCACCATGACGTCGGCGCACTTGAAGGCACCCGCCAGCGTCGGCCCGGTAAGATAGCCGGCGAACTGGGCGCGGTCGCGCAGATTGAGGCTGCGCATCTGCTGCTGCAATTGCTCCTGGAGCTGGCCCTTGCCAACGATCACCAGCTTCGCCCGCGGGCAGAGGGCGATCACCTGGGCCATGGCGTCCAGCAGCACGGGCAGGCCCTTCTCGGGGTCCAGGCGGCCGACATAGAGGATCATCTGCTCGTCAGGGGCGGCGAACATGGTGCGGAACTGAGCCAGGTCGCCCTCGACGGCAAAGCGGCTCCCGTCCACGCCACAGGGGATGATGGCGATCTTGTCCGGGGGGCAGCCGTAGCTGTCGACCATCTCGCGGCCGACGTACCGGCTGCAGCAGATCACGCAGTCAGCCGTCATCCCCGCCCAGCGCTCCAGGTGGGCCATGTACTGCTGGGGCATAGTGAGAGAGCCGAAGTACTTGCCCTGGGCGGTGTCGTGGATGGTGACTGCCAGGCGGGCTTCGGGGTACAGCCACTTGGCCTCCGCGCCGGCGAGCACGGTGAGCCAGTCATGCACGTGGATCACATCTGGGGCACCGACGCGCTGAGACACACGCACGGCGGTCTCCAGGGCGGAGACGTTGAACTGCTGCACGGCCATGGTGTCGTCGGGGGGCTTGGGGGGCGGCGGGAAGTCGATGCGATGGACGAAGACACCGTCCACCTCGGCGTCCTGATCCTTGCCGCCGATGCTGTTGGTGACCACATGCACCTCCTCCCCCATCGCCGCCTGGGCCGTCGCCAGATCGCAGACGGCACGTCCCAGGCCGAAGACCTGAATGGGCGGATACTCCGACGCCAGGTGCAGGATCCTCACGTGCTCACGCTCCAGGAGTGGTCGGGTTGTGAAGAGCGACTCAGTAGGCCGGGAGGGCCGTCACGACTCCTATCGCCTTGAGATAGCACTGCATGGTCTGCAGCGCCGCCCGCTGCCAGGAGAACTCGGCGGCCCGGGCAGGCCCTGCGATGGCAAGCTCGGCGCGCAGCTTCTCGTCGGTGGTGACCCGCAGGAGGGCGGCTGCCAGCGCGTCAACGTCCAACGGGTCTACCATCACCGCAGCGTCTCCCACGACTTCGGGGAGGGACGTCGCAGTTGACACGACCGTGGGGACACCGCAGGCCATGGCCTCCAGCGGAGGCAGGCCGAAGCCCTCGTACAGCGAGGGGTAGACGAAGACGTCCGCGGCGTTGTAGGCCACGGGCAGAAGGGCGTCCGGGATGAAGCCGGTCACGGTGACGCGGTCCTCCAGGCGCAGCTCGGAGATGGCCTCGTGCACGTCGTAGGGCATGCCGCCGGTGCCACCGGCCAGCACGAGCTGGTGGGGAATGCTGTCACGGATCGCCCCGAAGGCCGCCAGCAGACGGTCGATGTTCTTCTTGGGCTCCAGGGAGCCCACGTAGAGAACGAACGGTCCGCGCAGGCGATGCTTGGCCCGGAACTCGTCCTCCAGCGCGCCTCCGTACTTGCGGCAGAAGCGCTGCAGGTCGGCGGCCTCGTAGATCACGTCGATGGCCTCGGGGTCGATGCCGTAGGCCGAGGCGATGCTCTGGCGGGAGTACTCCGAGACGGTGATGATCCGCGTGGCGACTCTCGAAGCGGTGGCGGCGGCCTGCTGCAGGTACCGGCACAGGCCGGGCTCCACCAGGTCCGGCCGGTAGTGGAAGACCACGTCGTGGATGGTGGTGACCAGCGGGCACGGGGACACGATGGGTAGGGCGAAGGTCGGATTGTGGTACAGGTGGGCGCCCAGCTCCTCCAGGAGCACCGGAAGCTCGAACTGCTCCCAGTCACCATCGAGCATGGCGGCGGGAACCGGCAGGGAGCGGGCATTGGGCTGATCGAGGATGGGGTGCCACGGGCGCGCAGAACTGTGCAGCAAGGTGACCTCGTCGCGCGAGTTCACCTTGCCCAGCGCCTGTACCAGGCTCCGCGTGTAGTTCCCAATCCCACCGCACCCATCGAATACGCAGCGGCAGTCAATCACAATCCTCATTGCACAAGTCCCATCAAAGCCTGTAAGCCCATGTGCTCGCTGTACTCGACGAAGACGGCGCCGTCGTTGGCCAGCAGGTGCTCGTAGTTCCCGTCGGGGTCCACTGCGCGGTACCGCTCGTACTTCTCCCGAGTCTTGTCGGCGAATGAGTAGCCGTAGTGCTTGATCAGCACGTCCGACAGCGCCATCTCGCCGCCCGTGAGGCCCAGCACATGGGCGCCGTGGATGGTCTGCGTGGGGTAGTGCAGCCCCGGCTGGTTGCGGAACAAGCGGGGGTGCACGTGGTGCCTGGTCTCATGACCCCAGGGGCCGTCGATGCGGAAGTGGGTCTTGCCGTCCCAGAAGTGCAGCATCAAAAAGCCCCACGCCACCACCTCCGGCACCTGCATCATGGACTGGATGCCCCCGGCAATGCGGTCCTCGAACAGCTCGTCGATGTCCATCATCAGGATCCAGTCGGGCTCCGTGTCCTTGACCAGAGCGAGGACTACATTGCGGTCGATGCCCTCGTGGAAGAAGCTCTTCTCCCAGCGCACCAGGTGGCGGACCTTGGGGAACGATCGGCAGATGCGGGGAGTGGCGTCGGTGGAGCCGTCGTCGAGGACGCAGATGTCATCCACGAAGGCGCTCAGGGAGGACAGACAGTCCTCCGCCCACGGCTCCCCGTCCTTCACGCGCAGGCCGGCGGTGAGTTTCATTGGGTGCGCTCGCTGGGCTCGGTCAGGCGACGCCGGCGGTCCTCCGGTAGGCGGCTTCCGTCTCCGCGGCGAAGCGTCCCGGGCTAAAGTCCCGTGCTCTGTGCAGACCCGCGGCCACCATCTGGTCCCGCAGGTCACGGTCTGCCATCACGTGCGCGATCGTTTCGGCGATGCTCTGAGGGTCGTAGGGATCAACGTACCGGCCGGCGCTGCCGCCGATCTCCGGCATGGACGACACGCGTGAGGTGACAACGGGCGCGCCGCACTGCATGGCCTCGACGATGGGGATGCCGAAGCCCTCGTAGAACGATGGGAAGCAGAACACCTCGCAGCCGGAGTACAGCGCCGCGAGGTCCTCGCTGGAGACATAGCCGGTGACGAGTACGTCGCCGCTCCGCCCAACGGGCGGCAGTATGCCTTGCGGGTCGTAGGCGTCGTCATCGCGAGGGCCCGCAAGCACCAGCATGAGCGGCGCTGCTGACCGGGAGCGCAGGAGCCGGAAGGCCTCCAGCATCCCGGCCACGTTCTTGCGCAACTCCACCCGCCCCACGCACAGCACATAGGGCGCGTCGATGCCGAGACGCCGCTTGACGGCCTCTACCCGCTCGGACGGTTCTACAGGCCCCAGCGCGGCGTTGGCGGTCTGGTAGATGACGGTTGTCTTGGCCGGGTCGATGCCATACAGATGGGTGATGTCGTGGCGGGTGTGCTCGGACACGCAGATGATGTGGTCGGCCAGCCGCAGCCAACTCGGCGCCCAATGCTCGAAGAAGTCGCGCAGCCAACCGGGGGCGTACTGTGGGAACAGGCGCGGGATGCAGTCGTGCACGGTGCAGACAAGGCGAGTGGTCTTGACGACAGGAAGGCCGAAGGCGGGGTTGTGGTAGACGTCGATCTCGTGCTCCTGCAGGAGCGTGGGAAGCTCAAGCTGCTCCCACAGGGGGCCGGTGACACGAACCGGCAGAGAGCGGACATTGGAGGAAGCCCACGGCCGGTCTGCTGTAGCCTCTGCGCAGAGGGCGGTGTACTGCACGTCGGAGTGAGTGGTGGCCAGCGCGCTCAGGAGATTGGCGGCATGGTGGCCGATGCCCGTCATTGCCCCTTGAACGCTGCAGGCGTTGATAGCGACACGCACTACTGAGCCGCCCTGAGCCATCCTTGGCACCCCATTAGGTCACTCGACATGAGACATCGTCCCTGAGTCTCTATTGCATCGTTATAGTGTTACTGAAGCATATATCGGTACATTCTCCTTGTTAAGTCCCAGTAACGTATCATAATACCCGCACTTCGCGCAAGGCACACCATAGTTCGGACGTTGACCTTGCGCTAATGGTTCCTATGCCAAGACAGAGCAGAGCCTTGGGGCTGGGTGCCGACGGGGCCTGTCGCTGCGTGTGCTCGTCAGGATCAGGTGAAGCGGCGGTACTCGCGCGGGAGGGCGGAAACCGGTGCCTGCTTTGTGCTGCGGAGCGTCTTGACGGCTGTGGGGGCACTACCCGCGTCTATGGTACGGATCCTGGACCCCTCCGGGGAACTCGCTCAACGGCCCACACCGACGCAGTGCGGGCCGTTCCTCAGACAGAATGCGCCATGCGTGCCAATGGCTCCAGACAGCAGCGATAGCAGCACGACAAACCCCCGGGGGCCCTCCCCCCTCACTCCTCCTCAAACTCCTGCGCCTCGAACCTCAGCACTCGGCAGTTCTCCGTGACTGTCCGTATGACGGCGTCCGGTACCCCGCCGGGGAGATCGGCTTCTATCTCCAGCGTTACGTGGACGTAGGCGTCTACGATGCCCTCCAGGTGCTGGATGACCTCCTCCGCGATGCGGGAGGCGTCTCGGCCTACCCTGGCGCTGTCTAGCACTACCCGACCATAGAAGCGGGTCGGGGCGCTTGGGGTCGTGGGCTCCAGTGGCAGCTCGCCCTGGGAGGGCGTATCTGACGTGGGGGGCGTCGTGCTGGTGGGGGCGGGACCTACGGTCGGCGTGGGGGTGATTGCGGGCTCCGGGGTCTCGGCGGCTAGCTGCTTTGCAGCGACTTCGGGCTTTACCAACACGCTGGCCGAGTCGATGTGGATGCTTGCTCCCGCGGTGCCGATCTGCAGGCCCAGGTACCTTCCACTCTCGTCCACGCTGCCGGCGTAGGCGAAGTAATCTCGGCCCCTGACACCCTCCTTGATGGCCTCGATCAGGACTTCCGCGTCCCTCAAGCGGGGCAGATAGCAGTAGGTCGTCAGGTACTCCCACAGCTTCTGCGTGGAGATGTGGGGGGTGTCTTTCCACAGCCAGCGGTCCAGCTCCATCTTCAGCAGCGCCGGCGACCACTTGGTGATGAGCTGCTCGGCCTCGGTGACCTTCCTGGAGGCTCTCGCTACGTGCCCCTCGCCGCCGGCGCCGATACGGGTTATCTCCCACTCCAACGCCTCGGTGCCCTCCTGGGTCGGCACCAAGAGCCAACAGTAGGCCTCCTGCAGACGCACGCTGACCGTCTCATCGGAGCGTCTCATGGCCTCCGTGGCCTGGCGGTGCTGGCGGGCGTCCAGGTTCAGGGTCTCGTGGTCCTGCTCCACGGACTTCCAGGCCAGATAGCGGCGCACTTCCTGCTCGACGCCGGTCAGGCCGTCCGCGTCGGGAGCCACGAAGATCAGCATGTTGCGGTGCTGTCTGGGGCTGTTGCCACGCTGCTCGAGGATCTCAGCGGCCGCGGACAGGGCGGGGGAGTCCCCCCCGCCTCTTCTGTGTGGCGCGGTGGGCCCCAGGACAACCAGGCGCGCTGCCTGCTCGTCGGGCACGTCCCCACTCGTCGGGCAGACATGGACGGCGCGAAACGCTCCTCGCTCCCGGTCGGCCCGCAGGCGGCGCTCGATCTCCAACTCCACGGCATACCGCTTCAGGCGCGAGGCCCGGTCTTCCATGGTACGCTTGAGGTTCGGCTGCAGGTCGTACCAGTAGCGGCCGCCCTCGCCGTAGAGGT
>CAZXDD010000100.1:8906-17271 GCA_964639415.1 uncultured Armatimonadia bacterium | reverse complement strand
ACCACCTGGAACACGCGGACGCCCTCATGCCCGAACAGCTCCAGGATGTAGTTCAGGTTCGTTTGCGCGAATCCCAGGTACTTGAAGAACCCCAGCAGCGCCAGGTTGGTTACGATGGAGTAGGTCATGGCCAGCCTGCGCTGCCGGGCCGGAGGCAGGCCCGGACCGGCGGGTCGCTCTCCGCGGAACCACGGCATGTGCCAACGCCCGCTGATGAACTGCCCGGCGGTGTAGTCGATGATCGTCGAGGCCAGCATCAGCAACACGAACCAGGGATTCGCCCAGCCGTAGAACGCATAGCTCAGCAGGGCGATCAGCAGTTGGCGCCACCGCGGCGGGCAGGCGTAGTACAAAGCCAGCGCCAACGGCAGGAAGTAGAAGACGAAGAGGTGGGACGAGAAGACCATTAGGGCACCTTGATCAGGTCCCAGGGGGCCCAGTAGTTGTACAGGTCACGGGCCACGACCGTCCAGACGACCAGCCTCTTGGCGCCAATGGCCTCGGGTCCGCGGCGGGCGAACTGCCCCCGAATGCGCGGCCCGCTGCCCTGCGCCATGATGAGATCAACCGGCATGCCCAGGTCCCTGGCCAGGTGCGCCGAGAGCCCGGCGTGCCTGCAGTCCTCCAGATGGAACACCCCGGTGAAGCTGTCGCCCAGTACCACCAGCGGGCTTGTGGGGTCGTCGACGTACGGCTTGCCGTCGGGTGCCGTGACCTGCTGTGCCGTGAGCCTGGCGGGGCGATAGTCGCCCTTCTCCTGGTCGGTGAGCATCGCGCAGATGTCTCCCAGACGGGTGCAGGCCACCGTGCGGGCCCCGTACTTGCCCGAGTCCAGGGGGAGCTTGTCCGCCACCGGCCGCTCCCGGACCGCCTCGGCGATGAGCCTGGCCGCCAGCCGCAGCCCGGTATTGGTCCAGTGGGTGTCCTGCGGCATGTAGAGGGGCTCGGCGCCGCTGTCGCGGCAGGCGATGAACGTGGGCAGCAGGTCCACCGTGGCGACCCCGGCCTCCGCCAGCTCGGACAGGAGCTTGCGGCAGTAGGGAGCCACGTAGGGCCGTGCGCCTGTGGGCGCCCCGTCCGACAGCTTCTCCGGGTAGACCTCGGCCTTCGTGGGAATGACTACCAGGAGCATGTCGATCCCCCGAGCCTTCAACTGAGTGTCGAAGTCCACGATGGCCGGGAAGGGATCGCGGTTGTCGGGCTGCTGCCGCAGATCGCCGGAGAGCAGGTACTCCACGTCCCCGCGGAAGAACAGCCAGTCCTCCAGTCCGATGAGGCCCTTGATCTCAGCGGGCCGGGCCTCGAGCCGCCCGGCTATGTCCGCGCGGAACTCAGACAAGAGCCCGGTCCATGCCTCCCAACTCCCGCCCCAGAGCCGCAGTTCATCGCCGATGGTCTCTGGGGTGCCGCCGCCGTCGGGGGCGGCCTCGGTGGGCGCGGTAACGTCGGCCGCTTCCTGCGGCGCCTCGCGGGCCGCACCGCCCTCCGGCGCGGCCTCGAGCACGAAGACGTTGTAGATGACCTCACCATAGGGCTTGCCACGCACCACCGCGAGGGGCGAGGCGAAGCGCCCGCCGTCCAGCAGAGCGGCGAACTCCGGCTCGGTCTCCTCGCCGGGCCACGGGTGGCTCTCCTCGGGCTTCAGCGCCACGGTCTGCAGCGCCTGATACCAGTCCGAGGCGAGTTCGAAGAAGTACGTCTCCAGCTCCGCAAGGTCCAATGGCTCGCTCAGATAGTCACCGCGCAGGTACTCCAGGAGCGACTCGCCATAGGCGTCGGGCGCCACGGGCGCGTAGAGCTCCCGGTAGCCGTCGGCGTCCTCGTCATCCGCCGCGATCCACTCCAACTCGGGGCGGAACTCCACCTTCGCCCACAGCTCATCCCCGTGCAGGTACAGCGCGGCGAGCTGCTGGAGGGGACGGACCACCCCGGCGTTGCCCCACTTCTCGCCGCTCACCTGCCTTGCGACCTGCAGAAGGCCCTCGGCCGCGTCGTAGTCCCATTCGACCAGCAGCTTGCTCAGCGGCTGCCAGGCCAGGGGGCGTGCGGTCTCGGCCTCGGCAAGAGGCGTCTGCTCGATTCGGTCGCGGACGGCGGCCGCCACAAGGGCGCCCTCGAAATGCAGATCCGCCAGAGCGGGAGTGTCGGGAGGGGGCTGAAGATCGGCCGGGGAAGGATAGTGGAAGAGGGGATTGTGGTCGTGGGTCAGGTGGTCCAGGGCCGCGCGGGTCGTGTCCGTGATGACCCGGACCATCAGGCGGCTGCTACACCGCTCGAAGGCCGGTTGCAGCGACCGGGCCAGTTCCAGGTCGGTCTGACAGCAGGCCACCGTCGTGGTGAAGCCGAGCAGTACGACGAGGCCAACTGAGCGGAAGCCGGAGTGTGCCATTGCCCGTCCCCTTCCCGGTCGGCGACGGGGACGGCAGGCCGAGCCCCGCTGCGCGCGTCATTGAAGAGCGTATAACGCCGGTCACGCAGTGCGGTTCCGTCGATTTGCGTAGCCAGCGCTGGCCTGCTCCGCCCGGAACCCGCCGCGGAACATGCCGACCCGCGATTCGTTGATCCACGCTGAGGGCGGAATGCAACGATCGGTGGGCGGAGCCGCCTGTGCCCCGGTGGTTCCGACGCACCGGGACTTGGAGGGCCCAACCACCATGCTCGGCTCGTACCGCGCCACCCCGCCGCTTCCTACCATCACGGCCCTTGGGGTCATCACCATGCTCCCGTCCTGCGTCCTGCCGCAGCCCGCCACGGGTCCCCTGCGCGTCAGTACCGACAACCCCCGCTACTTCGCCGATCCCGCCGGGAAAATCGTCTACCTCACCGGCTCACACACGTGGAGCAATCTCAAGGACATGGGGGCCACCGATCCGCCGGCGCCCTTCGACTATCCCGGTTACCTGGACATGCTCCACACGTACGGGCACAACTTCATCCGCCTGTGGACCTGGGAGCTGTCGCGCTACGGCTACGGCGGCAAGAGCACCTACTGCGAGCAGTTTCCCTGGCCCCGGACCGGCCCCGGCAACGCCCTGGACGGCAGGCCCAGGTTCGACCTGAGCAAGCTCGACGAAGCGTACTTCCGGCGCCTGCGGCAGAGAGTAGAGGCCGCCGGCGAGCGAGGCATCTACGTCTCGATCATGCTCTTCGAGGGCCACGGCCTGCACGCCTCGGACGCCCCCTGGTGCTGGGACGGCCACCCCTTCAATGCCGCCAACAACATCAACGGAGTCGACGGCGATCCCGACGGCGATGGCCGCGGCGTGGAGACACAGGCTCTGCAGGTCCCCGAGGTTACCGCCATCCAGGAGGCCTACGTCCTGAAGGTCATCCAGACGGTCAATGACCTGGACAACGTGCTTTATGAGATCGTCAACGAGAGCGGGGCCTACTCCACCGCATGGCAGGTCCACTTCATCGACCTGATCCACGAGCGCGAGAGGGCGATTGGCAGGCAGCACCCGGTGGGCATGACCTTCCAGTACCACCGGGACGAGAAGCTGCGCGGCACGAACAAGACCCTCTTCGAGAGCCCCGCCGACTGGATCTCGCCCAACCCCGACGGGGGCTACAGCACCGACCCGCCCGACGGCAAGGGCGCGAAGGTCATCCTCAACGACACCGACCACCTGTGGGGCATCGGGGGCAACCGGCAGTGGGTGTGGAAGAGCTTCTGTCGTGGCCTCAACCCCATCTTCATGGACCCCTGCAGCCCGCCCATCGAAGCCGAAGGCGTCGGCGATCCGCAGGTAACCTGGACCGACCACCTCACCGGGCTCTCTCGGCTGGACGCCAGATGGGACCCGATCCGCAGGAGCATGGGCTACACGCTCAAGTACGCCTCGCGGATGAACCTGGCCAAGGCCACGCCGCACGGCGGCCTGGCCTCCAGCGGCTACTGCCTGGCCGACCCCGGGACGGAGTACCTGATCTACGCTCCGGAGGGTGGGCAGGTCACGATCGACCTGTCCGGCGCCCGCGGCATCTTCGCCTCCGAGTGGTTCGACCCATCGCAGGGCAAGGCCCTCGCCGCGGGGAGTGTGGAGGGGAACGCCGGGCGGACGCTGAAGGCACCCTTCGGCGGTGATGCGGTGCTGTACCTCAGGCGCGGCGCGGCGGAGTAGCCCGGCGGTGGCGCAGGGCCGTCCGCGACCGAGGCCGTCCCACAACCCGGCGCGTGCCCGCGCGGAATCTGATGACCGGAGGCCCTCAGCCATGCTCGTCCACGCCCTTCCCCTGCTCGCCGGAGCTGCCCTCGCATCAGGCATCGCCCTCGCCGACGGCATCACGCTGACGCAGGACGGCCGACCTGTGGCCACGATCGTCCTCGCCGCCGACGCCGAAGACAAGGTCAAGGCCGCCGCCGATGACCTCCAGGCCTACTTGGAGAGGATGTCCGGGGCCAGGCTGCCCATCGCCGACGATGCCGCGAAGCCGGCGGGCGCCCTGGTGCTGGTGGGCCGCAGCGCGCTTACCGAGCCCTTCGACGCGGCCATCCCGTACGACCTCACCGACGACCGCCGGGACGAGGGCTTCCTCATCCGCTGCGAGGACGGCGTGCTGGTGCTGGCGGGCAACGACCGCGCCACCTACCACGGCACGGAGTACGCCGTGGCGGAGCTGCTGCACCGGCTGGGGGTGCGCTGGTACATGCCGGGAGACTTCGGCGAGGTGGTGCCCGAGCGCAGGACCATCGCGATTGCCCCGATGAACCTCACCCAGAAGCCGGACTTCGCCATGCGCAATTGGTGGCTTCACACGACGCCGGAGCTTGCGGCGGAGGAGAGGCGCTGGAAGATCCGCAACAAGATGAACCCGGACAACCTGTTCGCCACGCCGGGGGACTCCACCGCCCGCAACATCCTTCCCGAGAGCCGGTACTTCAAGGACCACCCCGAGTACTTCGCCACCAACCCCGACGGCAGCCGCAATCCCCATCTGCCCAACCTGACCAGTCCGGAGGCCGTCCGGATCGCGGCGGACATCATCAAAGAGTACTTCCGCCAGAACCCGGACGCCAACTCCTACGGCTTCGCGCCCGACGACGGGCTGCCCCGAGACTACACCCCGGAGACCCTCAAGCTGCACCAGGGCTTCGTGGATGTCCTCGGCCGCCCGGGCGTCGCCGCCGAGGCGAGCATCACCGAGGAGTGGCTGCTGTTCGTCAATGCGGTCACCCGGGAGGTCCGCAGGGAGTTCCCCGACAAGTACATCGCCACCAACGGCTACGCGAACCGGAACCTCCCCCCCCAGGGCGTGGAACTCGATGACCACCTCATCATCATGTTCGCCGCCATCTGGAGCTGCACCATGCACCCGTACGAGGACCCGCACTGCTGGCAGAAGACCCGCCAGGGGCAGCTCCTGCGCAAGTGGTGTGAGCTGTGCCGGAACGTGTGGGTCTACGGCTACTCGTACAACATGCTGGTCTCCTGCCTGACGCCGCTGCCCGAGGTCGCCAAGCACCGGAAAGACTTCCCTCTCATGAAGCGCTGGGGGGTGATGGGCTTCCTGGACGAGGCGCGCAATACATGGATGGAGCCGGGCATCGCGAGCCGCTATCTGCGGGCCCGGATGCAGTGGGACGCCGACCTGGACGTGGATGGCCTCCTGGACGGCTTCTACGTCGACTGGTACGGCAAAGCGGCCCCACACATGCGCCGGTTCTATGAGGCCCTCGAGCACGCCGTGCAGTCGGCGGACATCCACGGCCACGAGGACCGCGTGCTGCCCTTCGTCTACACCGACGATCTGCTCGCCACCCTGCGCCGGGAGGTGCTCTTGGCCCGGAGCGCCGCCGACACAGAGACGACGCGGCTCCACGTCCGAGCCGAGCGGCTCATCTACGAGCATCTGCGGGCCTATGTGGAGGCGGCGAAGGCCGAGAATGGCGGAGACTTCGCCGCGGCGGCGGCGCTTTACGGCGAGATGATGGGGTACAGGGCCCGGCTCAATGCCATCAGCCCCCATTTCTGCCGCGCCGATGAGAAGCGCTACGAATCCGGCGTCTGGTACTGGGCGGCCCTGGATCGCAAGGCCTACTTCGAGGACCTTGCGAAGAAGACCGACGGCACCACCGGCGACCTGGTGACTCTGCTGCCCGATACCGCCATGTTCCGCACCGACCCGCACGACGCCGGCATCGCCGAGGAGTGGTATGCGCCGGACCACGACGACACGGACTGGCGTCCGCTCGAGGCCACGGTTCCCTTCTACACACAGGGCTACCAGGACTCCCGGGGACACCCCTACGTGGGCAACATCTGGTACCGCTTCCGGGTGGATGTTCCGCCCCTGGAGCCAGGCAAGAGGGCCATGCTCTACCTGCCCGTGGTGGAGACCGAGGGCTGGTGCTGGGTGAACGGGCGCTACGTGGGGCATCGCGGGTACCTGGAGGCCTACATTCGCCCGCTGCAGATGGAGCTGGACGTGACGGAGGCCCTGGCGCCCGGCCGCGAGAACGTCATCGCGGTGCGCGTGAACACCGGCCTGAGTCTCTCCCAGGCCTCGGCGGGTCTCCTATCGAGGGGGTTTCTCTACACGCCGACCGGCGGCTCCGCCGAGGGGGATGGGTGAAGGCGCCTCCGGGCCCGAGGTCCTCACCCGCTCGCGGTCGAACTGTCCTGCTGTGTATGCAGACGCGCACCAACTGGGAGTGAACGCGATGACCCTCGGACTGCAACCGCCCAAGAACGCCGTCGTCCTGTTCGGCGGCAAGGACCTCAGCAACTGGCACCGCGCCGACGGCCAACCGGCCGGGTGGAAGGTCGAAGGTGACGTTGCCACCGTCGTGCCCGGGACCGGCAACATCGTCAGCGACGAGACGTACAACGACGTGTACCTCCACCTGGAGTTCTGTCTTCCCGACATGCCCGAGGCCACCGGCCAGGCCAAGGCCAATAGCGGCGTCTACCTCCAGGGGCGCTATGAGATCCAGGTGCTGGATTCCTCCGGCTGGGAGGTCCCCGGCCTGGGCGACTGTGGAGCCGTCTACAACCAGCACGCCCCGCTGGTCAACGCCTGCCTGCCGGCGGCTCAATGGCAGACGTACGATGTCGTCTTCCGCTCGGCCCGGCTCGACGACGCCGGGAAGGTAGTGGAGCCGGTGCGGATGACCGTCCTGCAAAACGGCATCGTGATCCACAATAGCGTGCAGCTTCCGGGCGTGACGGGAGGGGCGCTGGACGAGAAGGAAGGCACACCGGGCCCGCTGCTCTTGCAGGATCACGGCGACCTGGTGTCCTATCGCAACATCTGGATCGTCCATCTGCCCGCCTGCGGCTCGGACACCTATGAGCCGAGATGAGCGCGCGCTGCGCGCTGCGCGCTGCGCGCTGCGCAGTCGCGCGTCGCCGCGTCACGAGTCGCGGGTCAACGGCGACGGCGTGAACGGCAACGGCGGCAGCGACGACGGCACCTCACCCCTCTTTCCGTCTGGCTTTGGGGCGGCGCTCGGCCGTGCCTCCCCCCGCCTGCGGGGGGACTGAGGGGGGCTTCGCCGCATGGGCGTTGGCCAACGATCGGGACGCCGCCCCGGCCCTCCCCGCAAGCGGTGAGGGAGCACGGCCACCGGCGCCTTACCCCCCTGCCCCTCTCTCTGAGACGGCGAAGGCCTCAGCGGCCGACGGGGGCTCACTACCTGCTATGGAGGTCTGTCATGAAGGTCCTTGTCATCGGTGGCACGGGGCATATCGGCAGCTATCTCGTGCCCCGTCTGGTCCTCGGCGGCCATGACGTCACCGTCGTGGCGCGCAATCCGCAGCCGCAGTACACCGACTCGCGCCTGGCCTGGGGGCAGGTGGAATGGGTCGTGGCCGACCGTCGCGCCGAGGAGCAGGATGACACCTGGCTCCGCCGCATGGAAGGCCTGCAGGCCGATGTGGTCATGGACTTGATCTGCTACACGCCGGAGCAAAGCGACCTGATGGTGCGGGCCTTCGAGGGCCGCATCACCCACTTCATCCACTGCGGCACCATCTGGGCCTACGGCCATCCCTGCCGCATCCCCTACTGCGAAAGCGATCTGCGCCAACCCATCTCGGACTACGGGACCAACAAGGCCCTCATCGAGGCCGATCTGATCCGGCGCTACCGAACCACCGGCTTCCCGGTGAGCATCATCCATCCGGGCCACATCTCGGGGCGCAAGTGGCTGCCCATCGATCCCCAGGGCACGCGCAATGGGGTCGAGGTCTACCGCAAGCTGGCGACCGGGGAGGTCGTCCACCTCCCCGGCGCGGGGCGCGAGACCATCCACCACGTCTACTACGCTCAGGGGCACCTGTTCTTCTACCACGACCGGCGCGGCGTCGACGAGGCGGACTCCTTCACGCGTGTCTGTGCGCTGCCCTGGCAGCCCGGCCAG
>CAZXDD010000100.1:0-8896 GCA_964639415.1 uncultured Armatimonadia bacterium | reverse complement strand
CACGGCGACGACCTGGGACAGCTCTTCGTCTCGGCCATGCTCAACCGCCAGGTAGCGCTGGGGGAGTCTTTCAGCGGGGTGGCACCCTACGCGATGTCCCTGCTCTCCTGCTGCCGATTCGTGGCCGGCCTCTTCGGCCGTGAGCCCAATGTACAGTTCGTGAGCCACGAGCAGATGGCCGAGATCCTCGGCCCCGCCTGGGGAGCCACCGAGGACCACATCGCCCACTCGCCCTGCTGCAGCATCGACAAGGCAAGGCGGCTCCTGGGCTACAGCCCCAGGTATACCACCGAGCAGATCTACGTGGAGTGTCTGGAGTACCTGCTGGAGAGCGGGCAGTGGGTGTTGTGAGGCGAGACGTTCCGAGACCGCCGGGATCGCCCCACGAACGCTGGACGAAGGCGGCAGCGCCCGCGGTCCCGGGGCCGCAATCCCGCCGTTCGTGAACGTCCCGCAAGGCGGGATCGGGCTTTCCACTCAGACTATGCAGGTTCCGGGCAGGCGCCGATTCACGTCGCCTCACCCCCCCAGCCCCGCCTCTCGGCGTCTCTTCGAGCCGCTTGTACTCCGCCAAACGGCTGGCGGAGACGGGAGGAGGAGGGAGAACGGCAGTACTTCGACCGTTCCGGACGCGGGAATGGCGAAATGTGGCCCCAGTGCGTTCATGCATCCCCAGTGCGCTCATGCATAGTGTGAGTCTCCAGCCCGACTCGGCGATCCCGCCCTGCGGGATCGCCGCCTGGCCGTGGCACCGACCCGAGCCGAACCTCCGCGCCGTGCTCGTCGGTCTGAGGCGAAGCTTCGCTAGCGCCCGAACCCCTTCACCTCTCCCTTCGCAGTCGCGATCACTACCAGGCGCCTACCGTCCGGAAGCTCAATTGGCGCGATGCGCGTGGGGATGCCGCCGACCTTGTCCAAGTTCCGCAGACTCCCTGACGCGTCCAGCACCGCCACCGTACCGTCCTCGCAGCCCACATGGATCAGCGCCCGCTCCGCTTCTGCCGCGGCCGTCGCCAGCAGGACCTTCGGCGCCGCGGGCATTCTGCTCGACCACAGCCGCTCGCAGCGGTGGTCCAGCGCCACCACCAGGCCCCCCGCAAGCGCGACGAGGATCTCCTGTTTCCCGTCGCCGTCCAGGTCTGCGATGTCCAGGTCGCGGATGTTGCGCGTAGGGATGGCGCCGCCGGGGCCGAAGTTCGCGCTGTAGAGCGCCTCCCCGGCCTTGTTCCACACCGTCACGCGGTTCCACGTCCCATTGATCTCGGACACCACTTCCTTCTCCCCGTCGCCGTCCATGTCCAGGTAGAAGATGTGATCGCGGCTCATGGCGGCCCAGCCACTCACCCGTACGTGACCCGGCGGGACGCTGTAAAAGCCCCTGGGATCACCGGACAACCGCCGGTTATTGACCATCGCCAGCGGCTCGCCGTCCGTGGGCTCCCGGGCGATGAGAAGGTCGATGCTCCCGTCCGGGCGGTCGATGAGCCGGAACTGGCGCCCCGGACCCCAGAACACCGGCAGGCGCTCGACCAGTTGCCCGTCCTGGCCGAGTATCTCCAGTGTGCAGGCGCTGCCCACGAAGGCCTGGCTCTTGCCGTCGAGGAACACGCCGCTGGACAACCCGTGGATGCCCTCATGGCCGGGCGCGCTCTTGAACCAGTATTGCTTGGCCGCCCGGAACACCGCCGGATCCATCACGGAGGTGAACTCCCACTTCCGGTTCCCCGCCTCATCGAAGGCGATGACCTTCTCATCCACGCAGCCGGCCAAGAGCAGCTTGGGCTCAGGCCACCAGTGCAGCACGCGGATATTGCCATCGGTCTGCAGCGTCCGCAGGCTCTGGCCGGCGGCGTCCAGCACTTGGATGGCATTGCCCACGGCGGCGCAGGTCAGTGGGCCGGCCGCCGCCGGGACGATGGCCATGTCCGTGACGCCGCCGCCAACATCCGCCTGTAGCGGCGCCTGCAGCGCCGGGGCGCTGGGAGCGGGAGCCGCTTTGGCCGCGGCCGCCAGTTGCCGGCGCGTCTGCCGACCCCGTTCGAGGGCGGCGGCGAGCTGCCCGCCGAGGTCTGCCGTCTCCACCGGCGTCGCTCCCGTGATCTCGTGAGAGCCGGCGGGCAGGTCTAGAGCCTGCAGACCTTCCTCGGCGGCCAGGGCCACCAAGCGGCCGTCCAGGTCAACCACCGCCCCCTCGGTCAGAGACAGCGAGAGGCGAGTGGGCCGGTCGGCACGCACCTGCAGCCTCCCGGCGGGCAGGTCCCAGCTCGCGACCACCGGCTCTGTGGCGCGCAGCAGCGGGGCCGTCAGCCCGATGCTCCGCAGCCCCAGGCCGTAGAGCCGATCGGCCTGGACGATCGCCAGGTCCGCCTCGGTCGCACCGTGCTCGCCGCACACGGCCAGGGCCGGCTCGGGCAGCGCCAGGGCCGCCGCCGTATCCGAGACCCGCACACAGGCCGCCTCCGCCGTCGGGCTCCGAGATATTAGGGAGAAGAACCGCCGGTGCTCGCCCTCCTTGACCGGCCCGTTCCACTGCAGCGTCGTCACCGGCCCCTCGTCCTTCCCGTCCAGCAGGTCCGACGGCTGAATGCTGAAGGTCACCTCAGGCACCGTGTCCCCGACGCCCTCGGGCTTGATCGACACGCCACCGAGGCCGATGTACATGCGCTCCGAGTTGCCGTGGGCGCCAAGGGCCTCCACTCGCAGTGTGTGCGTGCCGGCGGCCAGCTCGCGCTGCCCCAGCGAGACGCGCCGAGTCTCCACGGCAACCGAGTAGTGGTCGTATTCCTCCACGGCCACAGCGCCGTCGAGGCTGATCCGCACCGGGCCGCGATCGTTGTAGTTCACAAGGTCGCAGAACACCTCGCCCGAGACGGCTTCAGGCAGCTCGAAACTCATCTGCAGCCAACTGCCGGGCTCCTTCGCCCGCAGCAGGTAGATCCCGATGCTGTCGAGCCTCACCGTGTCATCCGGCCCGTCCGGCTCGCTCTCACACCTGGCCTGCAGGGCCTTGAACTGCCGCCAGCCCGCGGGGACGGCGTCGGCGCGCCGGGTGGGGATCACCACGGCATTGCTCTCGGCGTCCCAGACCCCCTGCGGCGCCTCCCACATCGTCTCGACGCCCATGTTGCTCGTCTCGGTGCGGAAGCTGAGGTCATCCACCGCCAACACGAACTGCCCCACCCGCTGGGCCACCGTGCGCCGCCAGTTGCAGAAAGAGGCCCTCGGCACATCCGAGATGATCGCCGCCGTATCGCCGATCACCGATGTATGCCGGATGGCGGCGTCCATCGCCACCTGAGGCTCAACCATGCCGTCGGCGCGGGTGAGCACCTGATTGCGGAAGGCCCCGCCGCGGTCATCGGTCAGCAGTGTGTGGCCCCCGATACGCAGCTCCAGCAGAGCGAAGGTATGGTACGGGTTGCGCGAGGCCCCGTTGTAGCCGTCAATCAGCAGATAGTCGCCGGAATCATCGGGAGCGCTGCGGAACCCGGCGAAGTAGACGGATTCCTCGGGCAAGAAACCGCTTCCCCGGACGGCCACCTGCTCCACCGGCAGGTGATGGATCGACCACCTGCCCACGAGATCATCCGGCAGAGCGGGCTTGAGGTCCTCGTCGGGCCAGAAGGACTGGCCGAGACGGAACACACCCGTATCCAGGCCGGTGCGATTGCGGTACGCGACCCAGCGCCCATCGCCGGTGAGGTAGGCCGCCTTGTTCAGATAGTCCAGGGCGGCGCAGCGCAGTGCCCAGTCCGGCGTGCGGCCGTTGCACAGGATCTCCTGGCCCCGCAAGATCCGCCGCAAAACGCCGTTTTCCAGCGGGATCCGGTCGCCGGTGAGCACCATATGGGTGAGAATCGGCGCCATGCCGGTGGGGTACCAAAACAGGTTGTCCTCCTCTCCCGTCACCCAGGCGTGTTGGTGCAGTGAGCCGAAGGCGTTGATCGCGCCCCGGACGCACTGGTCCCAGACCAAGGAGGGGTAGTTCTTGGCGAAATACCTTCCCAGGCAGTACAAAGAGACCGCCGACCACTGGCCGTGGCGCGAGGACACCCTGGAAGGCGCTTCCCGCAGGCCGTAGATGCCCTCGTCCTTGCGGTGGTTGAGCTGGCGGGAGAAGGCGTTGGTCACCTCGAGACGCTCCTCGTCGGTGAACACGGGGCTATCCTCGATCAGGTCCCAGTACAGGATCATCATGTGGGCATTGTAGTGGTACGGCCCGGCGAGCGGATCGTCCTTGTTCTCGATCATCTCGCCATCGGTGGCGGCGATCTCGTCCTTGGCCGCCTGATCGGGGAAGGCCAGGCGCAGCGCCTCTCGGGCGTGGGTCTCGTCGCCGGTCATATAGTAGGCGGCCATGTGCTTGCTGATGCGGTTCCAGCCGAAGTACCCGGAGGATCCGTAGCCCGCCGAGGCCTCCCAGGTCTCGAACCGGCCGATGTCCTCGGGGACCACCAGCCCCTTGCCCAGCTTGATGTCCATCAGCCGGCCAATGGAGAGCTCCCCCGCCGCGGCATCGGCCTGCGCCAGGTGCTCGACGAAAGCGGCGGCTCCGGCCGCCACCCCCGCCGCGTCGGTGCCACCCACGATCACCACGTTCCGGCCGTCTCCGAAGGGATCGTGCAGCGTCCGGACCTCATAGCCCCCCTCGCCCGGGTACTTCAGGTCCGTCAGGCAGTAGTGCAGGTCGTAGAGCCTGCCGATGGCGCCGTTGGTGGAGCGATTGCCAAGCACGATGAGATTCTGACGGATAGGCACCGCGGCGGCCTCGCTGTCGTCCGTCACGATGGGCACCTCGACGCCGCTGGCCCCGCGGATCGTGTCCAGAATCCGCGCCGCCTCCGCCCCGTACAGACCCGATGCGGGAGCCACGATGGCGCAGGTCGCCGTGCCGGCGGACACCAGATCCGTCCTCAGATGGAGGTCCTTGAGCTTATCGTACTGGGGGGGCACCGGGGGCGGAGGAGGAGGCGGCGGTGGCTCGACACCTGAGACCAGTCTCACACTGTCCACCATCACTTTCGGTGTGGGCCCGGCGTGTGTGTACAGGTAGATGGTGATCTGCTGATTGCCCTCCGGGGCGAGGCCCTTGACGGCCACGCGGTTGAAGCCCTCACTGCTTCCGGCGACCAGAGCTCCCTGCACGAACTCGTTGGAAGGCAGGAACCGCATCTGGATGTACGAGCCGGCGGTGCTCTGCTCCTCCAGCGCCCTGACCATCACCGAAGCCTCGTAGGCCACACCGCCGGGAGCCGACACGGTCTGCACCACCCCCACCTCCGCGCGCTCGGCCGGATCCTCGTCCGAGATCAGCAATGCGTGCTCGCCCTCGGCCGCCACATCTACGACCTGTAGCCGACGCAGGTCGGTCAGGGCCCCATACAGTGACCAGCCCATGGGTACTCCGTTGTCGGCCACGCCTTCCTCGAACGAGGGGTTAGCCAGCGGCACCTCGGTCAGGTCGCAGAAGGCCGACGCGGCCAGGCCGGCCGTCACCAGGAAGAGCCAGATGGACCAGGAGAAGCGGCGTGACATGGGGGAACCTCCGGGGATGATGAGGTGATGGCAGGACGAGGAGTCGGCAGTGCGTGACGGTGGGCTTCTGGTCGCAGCGGTTACGGCCCCGGATCGCCTCACCGGCGGATTGCGGAACGACCGGGCCGGGTGTGCGGCACGTCGGCACACCCGATCCCTTCAGACGGCAGGAGCACCCGCGGAACCTGGAAGAGAAGGCCCGCGGCTCCATGCCGGCGCTACCTGGCCGGGATGTACTGCAGGACGAGCACACCGGGGGAGCTGAACTGCACAACCTGCTCCGCACGTGTGGGGCGCGTCGTGCCCATCCATTGCTTGTCGATGTCCCGGATATAGCGGTCTCGCACCATCTGTAGCTTGGGGCAGTTGAGGGGGCGCACCCTGAACTCGATCGGGTCGTAGCCGCCGTAGCAGATGACGAAGTTGTAGGCCGTGGCGGTCTTCACCGTGGTGGCGATGGTGTGCTCATTGACCCGGAAGAGCTGCTGGCGCCCGGCCCCGCGCGGCGCGTAGTGCTTCAAAAGCCACATCGCCCAGTACACCGTCTCCGGCTGCCCGCCGTCGCTCACCATGCCCCAGCCGTCGCCCCCGATCTTGTGGTAAAACAGCTTGTCCACATACGGGGAGCCGCACAGCGTCACGGCGCCCACCCACGCCGCCCCGAAAGCTCCCGTCACGCGCACGTCCGCGCAGTGGCCCGTCTCGTCGGCGGCCGAGGTCATCGCCAGCTCGGTGATGTAGATCTCCGGCGTCCCCCGGGGGCGCAGCGTCGCCACCAGTTGCTTCACCTGCTGGAAGCTGAGCTGCCCGACGGTGTCGGCCGGGCGCGTCTCACAGGCGGCCTTGAAGAGCGTCTCGCTACCGGTGAGTGCATTGTGGCTGCCGTGGAAGTGGAGGCTCAGAAAGTGCACGGTCTGAGCACCCTTGAGGAAGGCCTCGATCTGCTTGGGGTTGGCCAGGGCCAGTCCCGGTCCGCCCACGCGGGCATGCGGGTCGGTGTCCAGAATCAGCCGCACCAGGCTGTTGTACGACTCGCAAAGGTGCGCCACACTCTCGAACACCCCGTCCTTCAGGGGCTCGTCAAACAGCTCATAGTAACGGTTGGCGCCACCCTTGCCCTCACTGACGACCCGGGCAACCGTCTCGATGAACGCGGTGTAGAGCTGCTTGCGGTAGGGGCTATCCTTGGCGGTGCGCGGTACGTCCAGGCAGATCAGGGGCTTGCAGTTGGATAGCAGTATCCACTGCAGATGCGCGTTGAGCATCTCCACATCGTAGCGCAGGGCGTCCGCGTCCAGATAGTCCCCGAGCTTGAGGCGGATGACCGTTGGCGACAGATCGGCGACGGCGGCGTAGGCGCCCTGCACCACTCCCGGCGCCGCGTTGTCGATGATGGACGGCGGGGCCCCCAGGTCTAGAGCCATCTGGGCCCTCATGGGTACCGTGGGCTTGGCGAAGTCCGGCAGGATCTCGTTCCCCGCCGTGCTCGCCACGTCACCGGCCTCGGCCTCGGCTTCGGCCACGATCTCGTCGATGCGGAAGCTGAACGCCTTCCACGAGCCGTTCTTGGCCAATTGCAGCTCATCGACGTCCTCGATCGCGGAGGACGGCAACGACACGTTGTCGGTGCTTCGGAACCCGAAGAACCTGAGGCTGTAGCGCTCCCATTCGGTCCCGGACACTCTCAGAGGCACGGTGTAGGTCTCGCCCGTCCCGCCACCGCGGACGCGCAGGACGATGCGGACGGCCTCTTGAGAACCGTCGCCCCGGAGCCAGAAGGACAGCTTCGTGCAGCCCTTGGCCGCCCAGTCGGCACCGTTGACAGGCAGCACCAGTCGCGCCCAGCCGGAGGCCGCGGCGGCGAACTCCACTCGCGCCGAGTTCTTCCCGCCGTCCGGCGCAGGCTGGCCGCTTGGGCTGATGCTGCACCTGGGCGCCCGCTCGCCCCGAGAGCTACCGTCGTCCACGGCGGTCCAGTCGCCCACGCCGTCCTCGAAGTCGGCGATCACGATCTGCCCGGCAGACTGGCCCCGGACCTGTGGTGCGGTCAGAACCGCAGCGAGAGCGAGTACCGGCAGTAGAGCACAGCGATGCGAGAGCCTCATGAGTACCACCTGTGTCGGATTGGGGCGAGTGCCGTTGTGGAACGACGGCGCACGTCTGCGGCGCCGCCTGCCGCGGGGAGGACGGCCGATGGGTGACAGGCCCGTCCGGCGACTGCCGATGGCCGCCGCGTCTCAGGCCTGCTCCGTCGCGCATGTGGCCATCTGCCGGCAGAGCATGGCTGCGAAATAGCCGGCGCCGAACCCGTTGTCGATGTTGACGACCACCACCCCGCTGGCGCAGCTATTGAGCATGGAGAGCAGGGCCGCGATGCCGCCGAAGCTGGCGCCGTAGCCCACGCTGGTGGGCACGGCGACCACGGGCTGCGACACCAGCCCACCCACCACGCTGGCCAGCGCGCCCTCCATTCCGGCCACGACGATGATGACCTTCGCCGCGTCCAGGCGGGGGCGATGCTCCAGGAGGCGGTGCAGGCCGGCCACGCCCACATCGTAGACCCGGTCCACCGCGCAGCCGGCGGCCTCCACCACCAGCGCCGCCTCCTCGGCCACCGGAATGTCCGAGGTTCCCGCCGAGATCACCAGGGCCGGGCCGCAACCATCGCGCGGCGTCGCCCGCCCCAGTCGGATGATCCGGGCCGCCTCGTGGTACTCGGCCTCCGGAAACCGGCCCGATACCTTCTGGTACGTCTCCGCGGAGGCCCTTGTCCCCAGCACCACCTCGGACCGGGCCCGCAGTGCCCCAATGATCCCCACCACCTGCTCGGGGGTCTTGTTCTGGCAGAACACCACCTCCGGGAACCCTGTGCGCAGGGCGCGATGGTGGTCCACCTTGGCATACCCCAAGTCCTCGAAGGGCAGGGCGCGGAGCCGCTCCAGAGCCTGCTCGACAGAGACGGTGCCGGCGGCAACCTCTGCCAGCATCTGCCTCAGATGCTGCTTATCCATGTATCGTCTTGTCTCCCGGGATTGGCGAGTTGATCCGCCGGGCGGCACCGAAACGGTTGCCGCCGAGGCGTCTAGCCCCACGGCCGCTGCGCGGCAGCTCCGGCGATGGCCGGGCCAGGGTCGCGCCTGCCCCGCACCCGCGGCATGACGCCGCCGCAGGTACGGCCCTCCGACGGCCCTGGTGGGCGGGCAGCGGTTCAGACCGCGCCTGCGAGAGGAGCCCCCGGACGACCGCCGTGGCCGCCGAGCTCTTGGCTTCTACGCAGCACACGGTCCGATTGTCCCATATCCGGCCCCGGAGCGCAACCGCTCCCGGAGCCGCCTCACTGGCCCCCGGAGGAGGGCTGCTG
>CAZXDD010000099.1:0-17377 GCA_964639415.1 uncultured Armatimonadia bacterium | reverse complement strand
GATAATGAGCGGTGACTGGAGTTCAGACGTGTGCTCTTCCGATCTGAGCCATCGCGGAGATCGGGCTGGAGGCGGCGACGGTGGTGAATATGGAGGTCGCCGACGAGGAGCTCGTGCAGCGCCTGTCGGGGCGGCGGATGTGCCGGGAGTGTGGGGCGATCTACCACATCAGCCGGGACGGTGTGGATGTGGGGGACCGGTGCCCGGCGGCGGGGTGTGAGGGGGAGATCTACCAGCGGTCCGACGACCAGGCGGAGGCCATTCGGCAGCGGTTGGAGGTCTACAAGGCGCAGACGGCACCGCTCATCGACTACTACGGCCAGAAGGGCAGCCTGGTGCGAGTGTCGGCGGTGGGGAGCATTGAAGACGTGAATGAACGGGTGAGTACGGCCCTGGCTGAGCGGGGCCTTGACTGATGAGGCGTGGCGGGCGGATCCCGGATGTGGCGCGGAAGTCGAGCCAAGAGATCGAGCTGATGCGCGAGGCCGGGCGGGTCGTGGGCCGGGTGCTTGAGGCGATGGGGGAGGCGGCGGCGCCCGGCGTGAACACGGCGGAGCTGGACGAATTGGCCGAGGGGATCATCCGCAAGGCGGGTGGGGTTCCGAGCTTCAAGGGGTATCACGGGTACCCGGCGGCGATCTGCGTGGCCCCGGATGACGTGATCGTCCACGGGATTCCCAGCGCCGAGATGGTGCTTTGCGAGGGCCAGGTGCTGGGTGTGGACGTGGGTGTGGAGCTCAACGGCTATCACGGTGATGCGGCGCGGACGCTGGCTATCGGGCGGATCAGCCCGGAGTGGCAGGAGCTGCTTGAGGCCACACAGGAGGCGCTGCGGCGGGGTATCGCGGCGGCTCAGGCGGGTGGTCTGCTTTGTGATGTGAGCCGGGCGGTCCAGGGGTACGCAGAGAGCTGTGGCTACTCCGTGGTGCGGGACCTGGTAGGTCACGGGATCGGGCGGTCGATGCACGAGCCGCCTCAGGTGCCGAACTTCTTCGAGGAGGGGCAGTTCCCGGAGTACCGGCTACACCTGCGGCCGGGGCACGCTCTGGCGATCGAGCCCATGGTCAACCGGGGCACTTATGCCACGGCGCTGGACCCTGACGGCTGGACGATCCGCACCGCCGACGGCGAGCCGTCGGCGCACTTCGAGCATACGGTGATCGTGAGTAAGGACGGGCCGCTGATCATGACCCTGCCCTAGCCGGCGGGAGGGGCACCGAGGACGGCGGCCGTCCACCAAAGCAAGGAGCGCTCCTGCACTCCATGGCGAAAAAGGGCAAGCAGACCCAGGACGAGAAGGCAAAGAAGGCTATCCCCGTCCGCGGAACGGTGATGGAGAAGCTCCCGAACGCGATGTTCCGAGTGGAGCTTGAGAATGGGCTTGAGGTTTTGGCCCACGTCTCCGGGAAGATACGGACGCGGGTGATCCGTGTGATGGCGGGCGACAAGGTGACGGTGGAGCTATCACCTTACGATCCGACCCGCGGTCGGATCACCTGGCTTCACAAGTAGCGGGCAAGGGCCGCAGACAATGCCTGCAGTCCGGCGCCAGGGTGGGGCGGGGGCCATTTGAGCCTGTCGGCGGAGCCCCTGCGCAGCCTCGGGTACCCGTGGCCGGGTGACGTCCCATGGCCGGCCGCAGCCTCCGTTCGGTGGAAGCAGGTTCGCAAGACCATGACGACGCTCTTCCTGCGCGTACTGAGCCACGGCGGCGAGGCGCGTGGGCGGCCCGATTGACTCAGCCGACAGGCTCTATCGTGCACCAGTGGGAGTAGGACAATGAAAGTCACGGCTTCAGTGAAGAAGCGATGCGACAAGTGCAAGGTGATTCGGCGTCACGGCGTGGTGCGGATCATCTGTGAGAACCCCAGGCACAAGCAGCGTCAGGGCTAGGGTGCTTTCGACAGCGAGGAGACAGAGCCAATGCCACGTATCGCGGGCGTAGACCTGCCAAGAGACAAGCGTGTCGAGGTGGCCCTGACCTATATCTACGGGATCGGGCGCTCGACGGCGAAGGACATCATCGCCAAGGCGGGGATTTCCCCGGAGACGCGGATGCGGGACGTCACCGAGGATGAGGCCGCACGGCTGCGGGAAGTCATCGATGAGGGGTATACCATCGAGGGCGACAAGCGCCGTGAGGTGCAGACCAATATCCAGCGTCTGATCGAGATCGGCACGTACCGTGGGATGCGCCATCGCCGCGGGCTTCCGGTGAGGGGCCAAAGGACGCGGACCAACGCGCGGACGCGCAAGGGGAAGCGGAAGACCGTGGCCGGGAAGAAGAAGGCCGCCGCCAAGACGTAGAGCTCCCCGGCCGCCGCGGGTCTGTGGGCCGTGCCCGGCGCGGGCATGCGTTCAGGGTCCCGCCGGGGGCCACGGGTGTCGAGGTGGGCCGGCAAGGGCCGCGGAGTCCAGGGCAGATTGTTGTAGGGCGCCGCGAGGCGTCTAGGAACCGGAGGGTAGTCATGCGTCAGTCGAAAGATGGCGGTGGAGGCCGGAAGTCGAAGGTCAAGCGGCAGGTGCCGTTTGGGCGGGCGAGTATCAAGTCCACGTTCAACAACACGATCATCAGCATCGCCGACCAGACCGGCAACGTGCTGTGCTGGGCGAGCGCGGGCACGATTGGCTTCTCCGGCACCAAGAAGGGGACGCCGTTCGCGGCGCAGTTGGCCGCCGAGAACGCCGCGCGGAAGGCTCAGGAGTACGGCATGACGCGGGTGGACTGCTACGTGAAGGGCCCGGGCTCGGGCCGCGAGACGGCGATTCGCGCCCTGCAGGCGGCGGGGCTGGAGGTCGGGACGATCAAGGACTGCACTCCAGTACCGCACAACGGCTGTCGCCCGAAGAAGCGGCGGCGCGTCTAGAGGCGCCGCAAAGTCCGGCTGTT
This sequence comes from uncultured Armatimonadia bacterium, assembly GCA_964639415.1. Lineage (GTDB taxonomy): Bacteria > Armatimonadota > Zipacnadia > Zipacnadales > JABUFB01 > CAYRFY01. The sequence continues at coordinate 14,487 of CAZXDD010000099.1, read as the reverse complement.
CCGTTTCATGTCATTCAAAGCGTCCATCTCGCGCAGCGAGACAGCGAGGTGTCTCGCTGAACGCCGGGCGATTCCTCGAGTTGCTCTTGCCGGGAGCGGACGCTCTCAGAATGACATTCCCGGCGAAGGTTGGGTTGGCGGCCGGAGTTATAGGGCCAAGACGGTGCGTGCGCCCGCGCCACCCGTCGTCTGGGCACGGCGCAGGGATGCACCTTCCCGGGAACCGACGCCGATCCTACGGATCGGCCCGGCGGGCCCAAACGCCCGCGGCACCAGCGGCGTTTGGTGCCGCCCGGGGGTATCTGCGGTTACACCAGTAGTGGCCCCGGCGGCGGTACCGTCGGGAGGCGTGCGGACGCAGTCGCTATCCACCACGGGAGGATCGGCCGTGAACGTGGCGGAGACGCATCAGAAGGCCGATTCTGTCTGTACGGAGGGGCGTCGTGTGGGACGTCCCGGAGGTGACCTGATTCAATGGCACGATACAAGGGGCCGGTTTGTCGTCTCTGTCGTCGCGAGGGCCAGAAGCTGTTTCTGAAGGGCCAGCGCTGCACGAGCCCGAAGTGCTCGTTTGAGAAGAAGCAGTACCCCCCCGGTCAGTTCGGGGAGGCGGGGCTGCGCCGGAGGCGCACCAGCGACTACGGCACCCAGTTGCGTGAGAAGCAGAAGCTGCGCAACATGTACGGGATTTTGGAGAAGCCGCTGCGGCGGTACGTGGAGCGTGCGGAGCGGATGGACGGCGTGGCGGGCGAGAACCTGCTGCGGCTGTTGGAGGCCCGGCTGGACAATGTGGTGTACCGGGCGGCCATGGGCGCGAGTCGGGCGGAGGCGCGTCAGTTGGTGAATCACGGGCACATCTCGGTGAACGGCCGCGTGGTGTCTGTGGCTTCGTTCCGCGTGCGCCCCGGTGACGTGGTGAAGGTTCGTGACAAGAGCCGTGACATCGCTCCCGTAGCAGCCGCCTCGGGTGCGGCCGGTGGTCGCACCGCTCTGAGCTGGCTGCAGTCTGATCCGGAGAACCGCACCGCCACGATGGTCGCAGTTCCGGAGCGCGCGGAGATCGAGGCCGACGTGGACGAGCAGATGATCATCGAGTTCTACTCGCGGTAGAACCCCTCGCGCGCTTTGGCGGGCTGGACGGCACTCACTGGCGGTCCTTGATAGGGGACCTCGCGGACAAGGGAGCACAGAGCATGATAGGGGAACTGGACCCCAAGATTACGGCCCTGGAACTAACGTCGACGTACGGCAAGTTCTCAGTGGAGCCTCTGGACAGGGGTTTCGGGCACACGTTGGGCAACGCCTTCCGGCGCGTCTTGCTCTCGCACATCGAGGGGGCGGCGGTCACCGACGTCCACATCGACGGCGCGCTCCACGAGTTCACGACGCTGACGGGCGTGGTTGAGGACGTCATGGAGATCGTGCTCAACCTCAAGGAGTTGGCGATCAAGGTCGCCCCGGCACAGAGTGCGTCCGAGGAGGAGCTGGTGTGCCGCGTCTCGGCCTCCGGGGAGACCAAGGTGATCGGCGCCGACGTGGTCTGCCCCGCGGGTGTGGAGATTCTCAACCCCGAGGTGCACATCGCGGAGCTGAGCGCTCCGGACGCCACGCTGGAGATCGAGTTCTGGGTCCAGACGGGGACCGGGTACGAGGCCACCGAGGAGCGCCCGAGCAGTCGGCGCGGCGTGGAGATCATCCCGGTGGATGCACTGTACTCGCCGATCAAGCGGGCTTCGTACGCGGTGGAGCCCACACGCCTGGGACACCGCACCGACCTGGACCGTCTGGTGCTGGAGGTCTGGGGCAACGGCACGGTGGCTCCGGAGGACGCGATCCACAGCGGGGCGCGGATCTTGGAGAAGTACATCGCGATCTTCACCGGCGGAGTGGAGCGCGAGGAGGTGGCGGCGGAGTTCGTGGAGGAGGAGCGGGACGAGGGGAGCAAGTGGCTGGAGACCGCCATCGAGGACGTGGACTTCTCCGTGCGGACCTTCAACTGCCTGAAGAAGGAGTCCATCGACACGCTGGGCGAGCTGGTCAAGCACAGCGAGCCGGAGCTGCTGGCCATCCGCAACTTCGGGAAGAGGTCGCTGGATGAGGTTGTCGCGAAGCTGGCGCAGTTCGGGCTGTCCTTGGCCGAGCCGGATGGCGAGAACGACTAAGGGTTTGCCGTCGGGGACGGCACGTCAGGGAGATTGCGATGCGACACCGAAAAGACCATAAGCGAATCGGCCGGCCGACCGACCAGAGGACCGCTCTGCTGCGGAGCCAGGCCGGATCTTTGTTCCGCCACGATCACATCAAGACGACGGTGGTCAAGGCCCACGAGACCTCGCGCTTCGCGGACAAGCTCATCACGCTTGCCAAGCGCGGCGACCTGGCCGCGCGGCGCCAGGCGATCCAGGAGCTCAACCAGCCCGACGTGGTGGCCCACCTGTTTGAGAAGATCGCCCCGCGCTACGAGGACCGGCAGGGCGGCTATACACGGGTGATCCGCGCCGGGACGCGGCGCGGCGACGGCGCCCAGATGGCGATTCTGGAGTTGGTCGAGTAGGCAGTTCGGGCCGCCTGAGGGCAAGTGAGGCGAGTGCCGTGGCCGCTGCTCAGGGGCAGGACGAGCGCCACCTCAAGCTGGTCGTCCAGTACGACGGAACGGACTATTACGGCTTCCAGATTCAGCCCGGCGTCCCTACGGTGCAGGCCGAGCTGGAGCGGGCACTTTGCAGGGTCCTGCAGCATCCGGTGAAGATCATCGGTGCCGGCCGTACGGATGCGGGAGTGCACGCGCTGGGCCAGGTGGTCTTGGTCCGCACCCGGAACCCCGTGGAGCCCGAGAGGCTGGCGCGGGCGGCGAACGACGCTTTGTCGCCGGCGGTGGGTGTGGTGGCGGCCGAGGAGGTCGGGGCGGAGTTTCACCCCCGGTTCAGTGCGGTGGGCAAGCTGTACAGCTACCGGATCCTCAACAGGGAGCTGTCGTCGCCGTTCATCGGGAGATACGCCTGGCACGTGAAGGTGCCGCTGGACACGGCCGGGATGCGCGAGGGGGCGCGGTGTCTTGTGGGCAGGCACGACTTCTCCTCCTTTGAGGCCGCCGGTAGCTCGGTGCATGACAAGGTGCGGCATGTGACGCGGCTGGATGTGGAGCGCGAGGGGGACCTGGTGGAGCTCCGCTCCTATGGCGACGGTTTTTTGTACATGATGGTGCGCAATATCGTGGGGACGTTGGTGGAGGTAGGTGCGGGGAGGCTGGGTGCGGATGAGCTGGAGGGCGTTTTGGCCGCGAGAGACCGTAGCGCGGCCGGTCCCACCGCTCCGCCTCAGGGGTTGTGTCTGGTACGCGTAGACTACTGAATCCGCCTGTGCTACATGGCGGGCGGGTCGGCCCAGGTCAGGTGCTTGGTCCGCAGAAGGGCTTCGGCGGGCCGTAGTAATCCGGAGGTTAGAACATGGACAATCAGAAGACCAAGTCCGCGACTGCGGATGAGACGACTGCACAGTGGTGGCATGTGGACGCGGATGGCCTGGTCCTGGGACGCGTGGCCGCGCGGGTGGCCGCGGTGCTGCGGGGCAAGCACAAGCCCAACTACAGCCCGCACGTTGCGTGCGGCGATTTCGTGGTTGTCACCAACGCCAGCAGGATCAGGCTGACGGGCAACAAGCTCACGCAGAAGAAGCGGTACAGCCACTCGGGCTATCCGGGGCATCTGAAGGTGGAGAGTTACGAGCATTTCCTGGCTCGGGCGCCTGAGAAGGTGATCCTGAAGGCCGTCAAGGGCATGCTTCCCCACGGGGTTTTGGGGCGGAAGCTGGCGGGACGGGTGAAGGTGTACGCCGGTCCGGAGCACCCGCATGCCGCTCAGGAGCCGCAGGCACTGGACGTGTGAGGGCATCTGGGAGTACGACCCGGACGCGCGGGGTCAGATCGCGGCGCGTCGCCCCCGCGGGGGCGTGGATCGAAACTGGGGTCCGCAGCGACTGATAGAGGTTCTGTGGCTAACCCCGTCGTCCGAGGAGGGCGCTGATTTTGTCTGAGGAGCGTTTCTACGGGACCGGAAAGCGGAAGGACGCCGTTGCCCGGGTGTGGTTGCAGCCCGGGACGGGTGAGATGACGGTGAACGGGCAGCCGGCGGCGGAGTACCTCCACCGCACGGCTTTGGAGATCATGATGAACCAGCCCTTCGTGGTCACCAATACCGAGGGTGCCTACGACGTGAAGGCCTTCGTCAAGGGCGGCGGCATCGCGGGGCAGGCGGGGGCACTGCGGCACGGCATCGCCAAGGCCCTGGTACAGGCCGATGAGGCCCGGCGGTCGGTGCTGGGAGCCGCGGGGCTCATGACCCGTGACCCCCGGGTCAAGGAGCGGAAGCACGCCGGGTTCCGGCGCGCTCGGCGGGGCAAGCAGTTCTCCAAGCGCTAGGCTGCACCGGCCAAGTGGCGGTGCCGCCAGGTACTCGGGCCGTCCGATCCCATCTGTGTGGGAACGGTCGGCTCGTGTCGTTTGCGGGGCCCGCTTGTGGGAGGCGCCGGGGGGCGAGAGTACCGGAACGGGCGGAGAGTGTCGTTGTCCAAAAGCCCAGGGGGGGCCGGTGGACGGGTGGGGCGATGGAGGTCCCGGGGCGGCGGCGGGGAAGCGTACCGCCTGAGTGGCGACTGAGAGGCCCGCGCCGGCAAGGGTCCTTCATTCCCAGGGGGTGCGCTCCCGGAACGAGCGGCCCGAGGACTCTCCGGCATGTGGCGAGATCCTTCGCCATCTCGCCGGGCGAGAGTAACGCTCAGGATGACATGGGGCGTGGGGACGGGTGAGCAGACGGGCGAGACCGCGCGCCCGCCTGTGTAGAGTTTCCAGGCCGGCGGCCGGCATTGCGATGGCCTCCAGCCACCAGATAGAGGGTGAGTACACCTGATGCACAGAGCCCCGGTGTGCCGCTTGGTGCGGATGCTGCTATGCGCGGCCATTGCCGTGGGGTGGTGTGGTGTGGCCCGTGCCGCCGGTCAGCGTTGCGATCACCTGCTGGAGTTGGCCAGCGCCTATGGGGACGGTCACTTCGACCCCCAGTCCGGCCTGATCGCGGACGTCGTGGGCGCCCCGGACGTCTCCAGGGACAGCCCCGGCTATGCCGTGGCCCTGTTGGAGCGGGGGGAGAACGTGGAACGCGCCCGCTCGGTCATCCGGGCGATCCTGAGCCATCAGGATAGGCGGGGCAAGTCCGAGACACGCGGTGCGTTCAAGTGGAGTGTGAATGACGCGGGCTTCGATATCGAGACGGTGGTGCGGGTGGCCCCGTTTCTGGCCCGGGCCTACGGCGCGCATGCCGACAAGCTCGGGGACGACCTGGCGGCGGAGGTCAGGGAGGCCCTGGAGGCGGCCATCGAGTGCCTCGGCCCCGGGGACGGCCGCAGCGACGACGAGGAGGCGCTGCTTCGGTATGGGGCATTGGCGCTGATGGGGGCCGCGCTGAGTCGGCCGCAGTACACGGCCGAGGCGGTGGGTCTGGTGACCCAGTGGGGACAGCGTGTCGGCACTCACGGGCGTCACTGGCCACCTTCGCCGCGGCTGGACGCGCTGCGGATTCTGGCTCTGCAGCAGATCTGGTCGGTTGCCACTCCCGCTCAGCGGGTGCCGGTGGAGGAGGCGCTGGCGCTTTGCTACTGGGACTTCGCGCAGCGGGTACATCTGGCGGCGGGCACGATAGCGGGCAGTGCGGCGGTTGCCGCGGAGGAGTGCTACAGCGGCCAGGGCGTGTCGTCGTACCTTATCTACCGCGATTTCGGACCCCCGCTGACGGTGAGCGTGCGGCCCTTCGCGGTGGCCTTCGCTCTGTGTGACTATGTGCCGCCTGCCGCGGTGTTGGCCCTGGTGCGGCAGGACTTCAAGCCCTATGGGGTGGAGACCAACAGCGGGGAAGCCCACGTCACGCGGATTCCGGCGCGAACCGACACGTACATGTCGCCGGGCTTCACGCTGGGGACGATGACGGGGTGGTGCACCCCCGACAGCGTGCCGGTGTACGCCACCTTCGGACGCGGGCAGGCCCGGCCGACGCTGTACTTCACCGTCCACGACGCCCCGGCCCACGTGAGCAACCTGCAGGCCAATAACCTGGCGGTATGCTCCTTCAACTTCGACCGCATGGGCGGAGGCAACCGGGTGCAGGCCTGGGTGGAGGGCATGCTGGGAGGGGCGCGGGACGTGCAGGAGGTCTACGCCCTGGGGGCGGTGTGGAACGGGCAGCCGATGGCCATCTCCACTCAGGGAACGGTGATCGTGCGCAGGGGAGGGACCTATGTGGCGGTCACGCTGCTGGAGAGCGGCCCAGCGGGGGTGATGACGACGACGCGGCGCAAGCCGGGGGTGCTGGAGTGGAAGGCCGTGGGAGAGGACGCGCACCTGACGCTGACGGTGTACGCCCGGCAGGAGGACTATCGCGTGGCCGAGCCGCTGGATGACGTGCGGGCGGGGTTTGTCATCCAGATCTGGGACGAGAGCGAGTTCGAGTCCCTGGAGGCCGCGGCGAAGTGGCTGGAGAGCGCCTCGGTAAGGCAAAGCTATGCCCCGCTGGTGGAGCGCGAGGTGCTGCCGGGGCAGGAGCCGCACGTGTTGGACAGGGACAAGCCGCGGCCCAGGGACAGGTACAAGGTACGCACGCAGAAGGTGCATACCGTCGCCTACGGCTACAACAGGGGGCGGGGCAAGACCTTCACCCTGGTGGAGGACCTGGCGGGCGAGGTGGTCTTGGGCCGGATGGTGGACGACACGGAGATCGGCACCTCGTTTTGGTGGGACAGCCCGGCGCTGACCCTGCGCCCGGGCCAGGAGATCATCTCGGTGAAGGCGCCGTAGAGGTTCGGCTGAGAAGCCCGGCCGGCCCGGTTCATGCCATCCTGGGTGTCCATCTCGCCGCATTGAAGGAGATTCTTCGAGCTGCTCCCTCCGGGAGCCGACGCTCTCAGAATGACATTCCCGGCGAATGACACTCCGTGCGAGTGTGGGTTTGTCGTCCAGGCATCCAGCCGGCAGGAGCCGCGTGTGACAAAGCAGACCGCCCCCGGACACTGTCCGGGGGCGGTTTCTGTTCAGGGCGGCAGGCCGTCTCCGATAGCCGGGCGCCGTCTGCTCAGAGCAGCTCCGCTACATTCCCGCGGACCTTGGTGATGGCCTCCAGGATCAGGTCCATGTCGGTCTCGTCTCCGAGGAACAGGGAGTGCCCCAGAGAGCAGCCCTCCTCCTCCAGGACGCGATCGGCCACGGGGGTCGGCACGCGCTCGTAGTCGGGGACGACGGCGTCCTTCGGCCAGCCGACGGGACCGAAATTGTGGTTGGTAAACAGCGGGTTCTTCTGGATCGGATGCAGATGCCCGCTGCCGATGCCGAGGCCCTCGGCCCCCATGGCCTCCACGAAGCGGGCCCTGCTGAGCCCCTCGAACTGCTCGCTGCGGAACTTGAAGTGGTAGAAGTAGCAGCCGCGGCGGGTGACGATGGTCTCGTCCCAGTCGATGGGATCGACACCGGGGATCTGCCGCAGGCCCGCCTCGAGGCGGCGGAAGTTGGCCATGCGCCGCTCGTTTTGCTCCGGGAGGCGTTGGCACTGGGTGTAGGCGATGGCGCCCTGCCACTCGGTCATGCGCAGGTTGCTGGCGACGATGTGGTGCTCGTAGAAGGGGCGATCGGCGATGCGGCCGATATGGTGGTAGCTGAAGGCCTTGGCGGTGAGCTCGTCGTCGTCGGTGAGGACGATGCCGCCCTCGCCGCAGGTGAGGTTCTTGCCCATCTGGAGGCTGAAGGTGCCGAACTGGCCGAAGGTGCCGCAGCCTTTGCCCTTCCACCGGCTGCCGTGGGCGTGGGCGCAGTCCTCGATGACGAAGAGGTTGTGGCGCTCGGCGATCTGCATGATGCGGTCCATGTTGCAGGGGAAGCCGCCGTAGTGAACGGGGATGATGCCCGCGGTGCGGGGGGTGACGGCGGCCTCGATGGCGTCGGGGTCCATCTGGTAGTAGTCGGGCTCGATGTCGACGATGACGGGAATAGCGTTGACGAGGATCACGGCGGTGGCGGTGGCGACGAAGGTCGAGGCGGGCACGATGACCTCATCGCCGGGCTTGATACCCACGGCCTTGAGCGCCAGCTCGATGGCCTGAGTCCCATTGGTGCAGGCCACGCCGTGGTTGGCGCCTTGATAGGTGGCAAAGGCGTCCTCGAACCTCCCGACCCAGGACGCCTTGGAATCCTGGTACCCGCCGCGCCACCAGATGCCGGATTCCAGTACCTGGTTGAGGGCGTCTCTCTCTTCTTCGCCGAACTGCGGCCACGGCTTGCCGATGGGGCGGTCGATGGCTTTGGTGCCACCGTTGATGGCGAGCTTTGACATGGGATGACCTCCCTGGATGAGCGGCAGTCTGCCGACAGCGCTATTCGCTATCGGCGGCGTGGAGACCTTCGCGGCTGCGCGCAAACGCGGCAGGACGCGGCGGGGGACGTCTGAACACGGAGACACGGAGACGCAGAGAAGGGAAGGAGAACGGCATAAGGAGGCTGGGAACGGCGAGGGAAGCGAACGGCTGAACACGGAGACACGGAGACGCGGAGACGCGGAGACGCGGAGACGCGGAGAACGGAAGGAGAACGGAAGGAGAACGGAAGGAGAACGGCAAAGAGAGGCCGGGGGACGGCCGAGCACTGAAACCCAATAGGAAGTCTGATGTCATACGAAGGGGGCCAATACAGGTTTGATATCAAGTTTGCCTCGGTTCTGTCTCTGCTTCGGCTGCATCCCCTGCCCCGTCGGCTCCGGGCACCTACGGGCCACGCGCCCGCCGTACGCGCATGTGATCCGCTCGACGCGTCACGCCATGCTCCGGCATCGCGTACTCGTCAGGAGGCCTCGCATGTCCCGCCATACCGCGCTACTCACCCTGACAGCCGTTCTTGTCGCCCTGCTCTCACCCGCCTCCTACGCCGGCCTCACCGTCGAGATGTCGTTCGAGGGGTCGGAGGTCACCATCGGCTCGCTGCTGGCCCAGGTCTGCGCGGCCGGCGGGGTTCCCCTTGCCTGCGACGACGCTTTGAAGGACATTGCGCTTCGTGTCTACGGGAGCGGTCCCGCGTACCGGCTGCTGGGCTCGCTGGAGTGGATCACGGGAGGCCGGTGGAAGCTGGAGCAGCCGGGGTGGCTGCTGGTGGGGCGGGCGGATCGGCCGTCGATGGTCGCCCTGCTGCGGCGCCTCACGCCGGAAGTGGCCGATGCCTGTATCGGGAGCGGCGCGGCCGACCGCGCCTGGATGCTGGAACGCATCGGCGAGTTTGCTCGTCTCGTGCTGGATGGCAAGGACGGGCCGGTCGAGTGGAAGTGGTCCACGCTCACGGATGAGCAGCGGCGGCCCTTGACGCTTCTCGTCTTGCCCCTGTTCGTGTCCACCGTGCGCGACCGGCTCTCCCGCCCGGCGGACTACTCCTGCCGAGGGCCGCTGTGCGATGGCTGCCGCGTGGCCTGGTTGCCTGAGCCCGACGGGTTCGAGAAGGTGCAGCTCACCTCCGCCGACGGGCGCGCCCTGACCTGGACCGCCGATGGCGCCTTCACCCCGGAGCCCGGTGCCGAGCCGATCGGCGCGTTTCTGGCTGACCCCATCTCCCTGAAGGTCGTCGACGCCTCGCTTGACGAGGTGCTCGCCCGGCTCTGCCCGCCCATGAGCTTCGTGCTCTCCACCATGCCTCCGTCCGAGAAGCGGGGGACGGTGGACTTACAGGACAAGGGGTTCCTGGAGGTGCTGGCGCAGGTGGGCAAGACCTGGAGCATGGACTGCCAGGTCGAGCCTGCATTGCGGACGCTTGCGGTGGGACAGATGCCCTCGTCGAAACTCGTGCCGGCGATGGCCGCGGGCTCAGAGCAGACCATGGCGTCTCTGGAGGGCTACCTGGACGAGGTGCGGGCTGCGTTGGTTCAGGAGGGGCCGCCGGAAACGCGGTCGTGGGCCTCGCTCAGCCTGCCCCAGTTTCAGGGGTGGTTCGCCCAGATCCTCCGCGGACTGGCGGAGCACCTGACAACCTCACAACGGGTGATGCTCCGCGACCAGGGCAGTCTTCCCGTGGAATCGCTCTCCGCCGAGCAACGGAAGTGGCTGCTGACGGCGATGGATGTGCAGTCGGGTGTGATGGCGTGGGGCCACCTGCCCAAGGCCGCGCCCCATACCGACTTCCCGCGGCTCAGCGGAGAGGTGAGTCGCGAGCGTCTGATCGTGAAGCATCCCGACTTGCTCCGACCGGTGGCGCTGCGCGTGCCGCAGGAGTAGGCGTTTGGCCGGACCCTGAAGGGTGACCGCAGAGGAGCAATGGAGGATGTCTCAGCAGCGCCGCGGTTTCACACTCATCGAGCTGCTCGTGGTCATCGCGATCCTCGCCATTCTGGCGGCGATCCTGTTCCCCGTGTTCGCCCGGGCCCGGGAGAAGGCCCGGCAGACGCGGTGTATGGCAGACCTCAAGCAACTGGGACTGGCGGTGGAGATGTACGCCGGCGACCACGACGAGATGATGCCCATCGCGGTGTACAACGTCAGCGCCACGGAACTTGTGTTCTGGAGCGATGCCATCGGTCCCTACATGCGGCACCCCAACCTGATCTCCTGCCCCTCGCACACCAAGAGCCACAAGTTCAGCTACGGCTGGAACTACGATCTGGCCTACACACGCTTTGTCGGGGCGATTCAGGAACCTTCGACGACGATCCTGCTGTGCGACACGGAAGGTGTCTCGTGCGCCTCGAGCTACCCCAGCAACACCCATGCCTCCGCGTGGATGTGGCAGATCGACCCGCGGCACAATGGGGTCGCCAACTTCCTGTTCGTCGACGGGCACTGCAGGGCCATGAAGCCCGAGGCCACGGAGCAGCCGGTGTGGCTGTGGGGGCCGTGAGCGGCGGCGAACGGCTCACCACGGAGACACAGAGAGCACGGAGTTCCACGGAGAACGGCCAAGCACAGTGCCCCAAAGAGCGGAAGGGAACGACAGAGAACGGCGGAGAGAACCGGGAACCGCTGAGAGGGCGCGAGGGGCGGGACGCCGGGGGCGGTCCTCCGACAGCAGTCACAGCGAAGCCCGGCGCGGGGTGCGCCGGGCTTCGCTGTGTTCGTGCGGTACATTCTCACGCCTGTGGCCGACCTACTCGCAGTCCCAGTGGGCGATCTGCAGCGCGTCGTTGGACTTCATCCACTTGGAGTGACCGTCCATGAAGCCGAAGTTGGCGCCATCATTGTGCCGGAACTCCGGGGAGTAGACGGTATTGATGGGGTCGTTGCGGATCACGTAGTCGAGGTTGTCGCGGCTGTCGCCCAGGACGATGGTGTCGGCGGGTGACTTGATCTGGCTCTCGTGGGCCGTGGGGCCACCGTAGGCCGCCGCGCGTCCCGGAGGCGCGTAGGTCAGGTAGTAGTAGTTCCAGCCATAGCCGATGTTGCCCGTGCTGAGGGTGCCCGCGCCCTGCATCGGCGAAGAGGGGCAGATGAAGATGCCCTGGTTCTTGGTGTACGGCTGCAGCAACTGGCCCCAGAAGACAGCGGGCGTACTGGGCAGGTAGCTGGGACAGGTGAAACCATCGTAGTCGATGACATAGGCCGCGTGAGCCAGCACCAACTGCTTGGTGTTGCTCAGGCAACTGGACTGCCGGGCCTTCTCCCGCGCTCTTGCGAACACCGGGAACAAGATCGCCGCGAGGATCGCGATGATCGCGATGACAACGAGCAACTCGATGAGAGTGAAACCGGTCCTTCGTGCCATGTAACGGTCCTCCTCAGTGGTATGCCTGCCGATTCGGGCAGATTGCGGAATGCTACTCGAGATATCGGGCAGTTGACAAGGACGGATTGCCAAACCCATAAGTTCTACTCCGCGTTGGCCGCGGGCACCTGCCTGTGCGGCCACTGCCCGGGATTAGAATCTGATCATACTCGAGGGGTATTGCAGGGTTGTTTCGCACCGGAGGTTGCGGGGCGGCGCCGTCGGCAGCGCGCAGCGGACGTTAGTGCTTCTCAGCGGCCGGGCACCGCGGCGTTGCGCCCGGACCAGGTCCGACGGCGCTTTACATTTGCCTGTGGTCGCCTTAGACTGGCTATTCCGGGTGCGGCGAGTGCACGGTCGCAGGCCGTCCGGGCCCCCGGAGCCGTGCATGACCAAGAAGAGGATGAGCTACGCGCCATGAGGCAAGATGCGGCGGTGAAGTCGGGAGGCCAAAGCGATGATGCCGGGGTCCAGTCTCTGGTGGGGGTGTCCGCCCGGGCGCTGGTCCTGTCCGTCGCGCTGACCTTCGCCATCTACCTGCTCACCACCAAGCCGGGCTTCGTGCGCATCAACTGGGTGCCGTACACCTCGCCCCCCGTGCAGCCGTTCTTCATCCTCCTGCTGCTGTACGGGGTGAGCCAGATGCTGGGGCGGGTCAAGGGTCTGCCCCGGTTCCTGCGCCCCTTCTCCACGGCGGAGCTGCTCATCATCTACGCGGCGCTATCGATCTCCCTGCCTATGGAGCGCGGCGGCTACCTGCTGCACTATTTCGCCACCGGCAAGTACCTGGCCACCGATGCCAACGGCTGGGAGCGGATCTTCGAGCTCTACCCGGACTGGCTATTCCCCAAGGACGAGAGCGTGATCTTCCGCTGGGCGGAAGGCTCGGCGACGGGGCACATCCCGTGGGCCGCCTGGCGCACGCCGCTTTTGGCCTGGTCCGTGTTCCAGATGGCCATGGTGTTTTCCGTCATGTGTCTGGTGGGCCTGTTCCAGAAGCAGTGGTCGGACCGGGAGCGGCTCACGTATCCACTTTTGTTCCTGCCGGTGGAGGTGGTGGGGGCGCGTCCGCGGGAGAACGTGGCCGGAAGCTTCTTCCGCAGCCCGTTGATGTGGATCGGGTTCTCGATCGCCGCGGCCTTCAACGGCATCAATATCCTCCACGCGTACTTCCCCGGCGTGCCGGGCATCGAGCGGTACCTGTCTTTGGACCAGTACCTCAATGAGGGCTGGCTGCGGAATGTGCGCCCTCTGGGGATCAGCTTCGCCCTGGAGGTGCTGGGTCTGGCGTACCTGGTCTCGGGCGAGGTGCTGCTGTCGAGCTGGCTGTTCTACTTCTTCATGAAACTGGTGAAGGTGATCGGGCTGGGGATGGGGTACCGGGGGGCGGGGTTCCCGTTCTTCCAGGAGGTGAGCGCCGGGGGCTACGTGGCACTGGCGGTGTTTTTGATCTGGGTGGCGCGGCCACACTTCTCGCGGGCATGGAAGGGACTCGGGGAGGAGCGGGACCAGAACGAGGCGATGCCCTTCAGGCTGCTCCTGGTGGGGCTGGTGGCGGGGTCGGTGGTGATGGTGTGGTTCCTGGCCGAGGCGGGTCTTCCGGCGCGGCTGACGGTGATCTGGCTTGTGACGATGTACATGTTCACGCTGGTCGCGGCGAGAGTCCGGGCCGAGGCGGGGCCGCCGGTGGTGTGGTGTCACCCCTATGGCTTTGACAAGCAGATGCCTTTCCAGCTTCTGGGGTCGCGGTATGTCAAGAGCCTCGGCGGCGACAAGGCGCTGGCGATGTTCAGTGGGCTGTTCTGGATCGGCCGCGGAGCCTACCCGCATCAGGTGGCGCAGTACGCGGCGGACGGGTTCAAACTCGCGGGCTACGCGAAGGCCAAGCGCAATCAGCTCATGGGCCTGATGCTGATGGTCTGCGCGGTGGCCCTGGCCATCACCTTCTGGTACCACCTGGATGTGGGCTATACCTTCGGCCAGGCGATGATCGGGAGCCGCTCGGGCGAGCTGAGCCTGGGCTGGGGCTTCAACTGGTCCAAGGGCGAGTACAGCGTGCTGCAACTGGCTATCGAGCGTCCGCAGGGCCCGGACTGGACCCGGGCCGGGTTCTACGGCGCGGGCTTTGTGTTCACCGGGCTGCTTACCATGGCCCGGACCCGCATCACCAGCTTCCCCCTCCACCCGCTGGGCTTCCTTCTGGCCACGCTGTACGGCGACTACACGCCCTACTGGTTCCCGTTCCTGTTCGCCTGGGTCTGCCAGCAAGTGTTCCTGCGCTACGGCGGGCTGAAGCTGTACCGCAAGTTCGTGCCGCTGTTCCTGGGCATCGCCATGGGGCACGTGGTGCTGGGCGGGTTCCTGTGGCGGATCGTGATCAACTACTTCATCGACCCGGCGATCTCCAAGCGGTACTATCTGAACCTGGGAGGGTAGGGGAACGGCGAGAAACGTGTGACCACGGAGACACGGAGAGCACAGAGTTCCACGGAGAACGGCTTGGCACGGAGGATGGTGGAGGGGCCGAGGGTGGCGCGTGGTTCGTGGCGCGGAACGTTGTCGTTCGCCGAGCACCTTGGAGGTCGTGGGGTACCCAGTGGTGAGAGCCACCGTGCCGGCGGCGAACGGCGAACGGCACGGAGTCGGGCTGGAAAGCCCGACCTACGCGACGGCAACGGCGACGGCGACGGCAACGGCACGGAGTCGGGCTGGAAAGCCCGACC
>CAZXDD010000098.1:0-17447 GCA_964639415.1 uncultured Armatimonadia bacterium | reverse complement strand
GGACAGGATAACGGCGGATGGACAGGATGACGGCGACGGCGGACAGGACAAAGAGGAGAGGGGAAACGGCAGCGGCGGGCAGGATGGAGAAGGAGGGCGGCGTCCTGACGCCGCTCGCGAAGGCTGCGGAGCTGGGAGCGAGCAGGGCTTTCTCCCGCTACGTGCGGGCGTGGAGGATATTCCAGATCTTCCTGGCCGTATCGATCATCGTGTGCAGGTTGGGTACCTTGGCCTCGCGCGGGATGCACTCCCCGCTATTGAACACCATGCCGCCGCCGGCGGCCACACGCACCTGGCGATCGGTCTCGGCCGCCACCTGAGAGGCGCTGCCCAATTGTAGCAGCCCGATGGGGTCGATGTTGCCCACCAGCGCCTGCTCGGGCAGAGCCGCTCGGGCGCGGCTGATGTCCAACCCGGGCCCCACAGAAAGCAAGGAGGGCTCCGTTTTCGCCTGGGCGATCAGGCCGGGGATGCGTTCCTCGGAATTGTGGAGGAACACGAAGGCCCCGGCCTCCTTGAACGCCCGCGTCACCCGCAGACAGGGCTCCAGTGCCCATTTCTCGAAGTCCGGCACCGAGATGAGGTGGGTGGAAGCGTTGCAGTCGCCCAGCCAGATCGCGTGCGCCCCGGCCTCAATCTGCGCCAGCCCCCATGAGATGGCCTGCTCCTCGGCGAACTTCAGCGCCTCGACGAACAACCGGGGGGCGTCCACCAGTGACAGGAATGAGTTGGTCATCCCGAAGATCAGTGTGACCGCTGAGAAGGGCGCCGCCACACGGCCGGTGATGCAGGTCTCGTCACCACGGGCGGCGCGCAGCCCGGATATGGCGTCCAGCAGGAGCGGCATGCGCCCCGACTTGCGCGGCTCCGGGACGGACAGGCGCCGCACGGTCCTGCGGTCGAAGGGCAGATAGTCCGTGGTGGCCGGCACCACGTTGACGCCCCCGGCCACACCTACCCCCAGCGGCTCGAACTCCAGGGTGTCGTCCAGGTGCAGCCAGGACCAGTCCCACCCGAAGCGCTCGATGGCGAGCAGTTGCGCCTCGACAATGGTCTCCGGGTCGCGGATGTACTCCTCATACGTCAGCCCGGAGTACTTGGCGTCAAACTCCTGGGAGAGGGCGAACACGGGCAGGTCGTGGGGCACCTGCATGTCCACACAAGCCTGTATGTTGGCCAAGACGCTCATTTCGCCGGTTCCTCAATTCACTGATCGACTCGGCCCGGCCGGCCCGCGGGCCGCCCTGATCCCCTCGACGAGCCCCGGTGGCCAAGAGCCGGCGTCTGTCGATTCTAATGCTCCGGGCGCCTCCAGGGTTCCATCGCCACCGCCGAAGGCCCGACTACTCGCCCGCAGGCGCCGTCGCCGGGATCTCCTTACCCCCCTGGGCCACCGTCTCCGGCGTGAAGGACCTTGTTCCCAGGATGATGGTCTTGGGAACACTCTCGCCCTTGAGGATCCTGAGCGCCGCCTCGATGGCCTCCTTGCCGCCGGTGGGGTACTGGAACGTCGCCGACAGGATGCCCTCCTCCACGTACTTGACGCCCTCATGGGGCAAAGCGTCGATGCCGATGAACTTGATCGCCTTCTCCCGGCCCTTCCCCTCCTGTTTGGCGGCCATGTAGGCCCCGTGGGCGGAGGGGTCGTTGTGGGCATAGACGGCATCGATCTGCGAGAAGCGGGAGAGTGCCGAGTTCATCTCCCGCTGCGCGTTGGGCTCCAGCCAACGGCAGTCGGCGGAGAAGATGATCTCGATCTCGGACCCTTCAATGCCCTCGCTGAAGCCTTGATGGCGCTCGCCGGCCGGGGTCGAGGTCTCCAGGCCCTTGAGCTCCACGATCTTGCCCTTCCCGCCGAGCAGCTCGACCATGTGCTTGCCCGCCTCGCGGCCGATCAGCACGTTGTCCCCGCCGATGAAGCAGGTGTAGTTGTCCCCCTGGATCTTGCGGTCAAGAACGATCACGGGGATGTTGGCCGCCATGGCCTCCTCAACCGGCTTGGTGAGGGGAACGGCCTCCTTGGGGCTGATGATGATCAGGTCCACGCCCTGGGAGATGAACTCCCTCACCTGGGCCTGCTGGTCGTCGGGTCTGTTCTGCGCGTCCTTGAAGATCACCTCAAGCTCGGGGTGCGCCCCGGCGGCCGCCTCGATGTCCGCGTTCATCTGTACCCGCCAGGGCTCGCCCAGGTTGCACTGGGACATGCCGATGGTGTAGGTCTCTTCTCCGGATGTCTCGCCCCCGGTGGCCGCCGGCCCTTTGGTGAGCTCGGAGCCCGGCGGGATCATGGGCGCCTCGGACTTCCCGGGCCCCGGGCAGCCGGCCAGAATAGCGAGGGGGACCACCGTCATCAGCAGCAGACAGAGCCCGGCGTGCCGCATCTCATCATTCCCTATCTGTGTCGCCTGGTTTCCTGAATCACCACGGCAAGAACAATGATGGTACCTTTCGCCAGCAGCCTCTGAGCCTCCTGCCACCCGATGAGACTGAGTATCTTGTTGGCATAGCCGATGATGAGCGTGCCCACCAAAGTCAGCATCACTCCTCCGCGCCCGCCCATCAGACTGGTGCCGCCGATGACCACCGCCGCGATGGCATCCAGCTCGTAGGTGAAACCCGCCTCGGGATCACCGTAGCCCATGTGGCAGGCATTGCAGATGCCGGCCATCGCCGCGGTAAGGCCGCACAGGACGTAGGCCAGGAGCTTTGCCCGGGTGACATGCACCCCCGACAGCCTCGCGGCCTCCTCGTTGCCGCCGATGGCGTACAGATGGCGGCCGAAGCGGGTGTAGCGGACAACCAGGGCCATGAGCAGGATGGTGACGAGGAAGGTCACGGTGACGGGGCGCAGCCAGCCGCCGGCGGCCGGCATCGTCATCCACTCGAAGATCGGGGGCGGGGCATCCTGCACCGCGTACCAGGGTCGGGCACCGTGGGCGATCTTGATCCCGCCCGAGACCATCTTGGCCGCCCCCCGGGCCGCAACCATCATCGCCAGCGTCGCCACGAAGGGCTGCAGCCGCAGGCGTGACACCAGAATACCGCTCACCAGCCCGCAGGCCGTTCCGCCCAGCAGGCCGACGGCGATTGCCGAGGGCAGCGCCCAGCCACGGGCGATGAGCAGGTACGAGAACAGCGTGGCCACGAAGCCCAGAACCGACCCGACCGACAGGTCGATACCCGCCGTGAGAATGACCAGTGTCATCCCCACCGCCAGCAGCCCGTACTCGGCGTACTCGAAAAGCACGTTGGACTGATTGGTGGCCGTGAGGAAGACGCTCTGCCCCGTCTTGAGATTGCGCGGGCTGACGACGGCCCCCAGAAGCAGCACCACCCCGAGGGCCACCAGGCCCCGGTAGCGACCCGCCGCCCGCAGCGCCCGGCCCGGCCTGCCCCTGTCGTGCTCAGTGCTCATGGGTCTCGGCCTCCATGGCCGCGGCCATCACCGTCTCCTGGGTCGCCTCACCACGGGCGAGCCGCGCCGTCACCTTGCCCCTGTGCATCACCACGATGCGGTCGCTCATGGCCAGGAGCTCCGGTAGCTCCGAGGTGGTGAGCAAGATCGCCTTTCCCGCCGCGGCCAGCCGGTCCAGCAGCTCGTAGATCTCCGCCTTGGCCCCTACGTCGATCCCCCGCGTCGGCTCGTCCAGCAGCAGCACGGCCGGATCGGTCAGCAGCCACTTGGCCAGCGCCACCTTCTGCTGGTTGCCGCCACTGAGAGCGTTGACCTCCACATCCAGCGAGGCCGCCCGCAAATCCAGGCTCTCGGCCAGCGGCTGCGCCGCCGAGAGCTCGGCCTGCCGTCTCACCAGGCCAACGGGCGCCAGGACGCCCAGGGAGGCCAGGGTCATATTGTGCAGGACCGACATGGGCAGCACCAGGCCGGTGGCCTTGCGGTCGTTGGTGAGCATCGCGATGCCCCGGCCGATGGCCTCCGCCGGCGACCGCACCGCCACCGCCCGGCCGCGAAGAGTGACCTTGCCCTGCGCCCGCGAGCCGTACGCCCCAAACACACAACCCAGCAGCTCGCCGGCCCCCGAGCCCCGCAGACCGGCGAGGCCCACGATCTCCCCCGCCCGCACGGTCAGCCCCACCTCATCGACGACCCTGCGCTTCCCCTCCGCCGCAGGCAGGGTCATGCCCGCCACCTCGAGGACCACATCACCCGGGCGCACATGCCTCTCGGGAAAGAGCTGCTCGATCTTCCGGCCCACCATCCAGTGGATCAGGCGCTCCTTTGGCAGGTCCGCGGTGGGTGCCGTGCCCACGTACGCCCCGTCCCGCAGAACCGTGACGCGGTCGCAGATGGCGTAGATCTCCTCCATCTTGTGGGAGATGTAGATGACCGCCACGCCCCGCTTTCGCAGATCGCGCACGGTCTCGAAGAGCCTGCGCACCTCAACCTCGGCAAGCGCACTGGTGGGCTCGTCCATGATGATCAGGCGGGCCTCGTAGGAGAGCGCCTTGGCCACCTCGATCATCTGCTGCACGGCGATGCCGAATTCCTCGGTGGGGCTGCTCACATCCACGGGGGTCTGCAACCCGGCCATCAGCCGGGCCGCCTCACGGTTCATCGCCCGCCAGTCCACGAGCCCCACACCGTTGCGGGGCTCGCGGTTCAGCAGGATATTGGCCGCCACCGAGATGCCGGCGACGAGGCTCAGCTCCTGGTGGATCATGGCGATACCCAGGCTCTGAGCCGCCTGGGGCGAGGCGATTGGTACGGTCTCTCCGTGCAGGACGATCTCCCCGCCGTCGGGCTGCAGGGCTCCGCTGAGGACGTGCATGAGCGTGGACTTGCCCGCACCGTTCTCCCCCACGAGGCCGTGGACCTCGCCCGCGCACACCTCCAGGCTCACCCCGCGCAGGGCCTGCACTCCGGAGAAGGACTTCCGGATGCCGTGCATCTGCAGCAGAGGTTGTCTCACCTCCGCGTCGGCGACCATGCTCGCATCTCCGCCGTTCGACGGCGTGTCAATCGAGGTTCGCGGGCGACTACTTGGCCACAGCCGGTCGGGCCTTGCCCAGGATCGCCGCCCTATCCGGGAGATCATCCGGCGGCAACACGAGCCTCCCCTGCTCGAAAGCCTCCACCACCCGCGCGTTCGGGCCGTGCCTGCGTACATACACCGAGGCCCTGGCGTCCTTGTAGATCCGCGCAAAGCTCGGGGCGGCGTCCAGCAGCCGGCAGATCCCCCAGCTCGAATCCATCAGCACATATTGCACATCATAGCGGTCCAGGACCTCCTCCCACCCTGCCTCGCTATTGGTCACCTTGCGGTACTGCCGCCAGATGGCTTCGCCATACACGTCGGCACGGCCGTCCATGAACACCAGGCGCTCCCCGTAGAACCGCCACATCAGGTAGCCGCCCCAGTGGTACACGTTGATCATGTTGCCCTGCAGGTCATTGAGCGCGATGACCTCGGCCGCCCGCACCGGGAAGCGAGTGAAAGAGAACTGGCGCTCCGGGCTCGTGCCCCACGGCACGGCCCACAGCGCCACCATCGCCAGCACGGCGGGCAGGCCCCAGGCCACGGCCCGCCGGGGGGGACGGTGCAGGTGCAGAAGACGCGAAAGCTGCTGCTCCAGGTCCGCGCCCCGCAGCACCACGTGGTTGAGCCACGCCGCCGCATGTGTTGCCAGAAGAGGGGCGCACAGCACCGCCGCCAGCGGCACCGACCGCCCCCACATCAGTGCCATGCGCACTCCCAGCAGCGCCAGGAGCACGTCGTACAGGCCGGGAGCCTTCGGGGAGAAGGCCAGCGCGACGACCAGCAACAGGATCATCGCCGCCAGAGGCTGCATGTACGCGCTGTGCCAGTTGGGTGAACGCCATTCGGTGACGTTCTCGGTGGCCCACGACATGCTGCCATCGAAGTAATCCAGCGGGTACAGGGCGCCGCGGACCCCGTTGGGCCCCAGCAGACAGGCCACCGATGACAGCACCAGCACCACCAGCAGGACCGGCACGGCGCCGAAGCGCAGCTTCGGTAGGCCGTCGCGCAGGCCCCCCTCGCCCGTGCGCAGCACCTGGCAGACTGCATACAGGGCCAGCAGAACCAGCCCCAGAGGGAAGCTGCCGTGGCAGTTGACCCACAGGAACATGAGGGCCGGGTACACCAGAAGGCCGGCGAGCTTGCCCTCCCGAGCATCCTGGATCAGATGCAGCGCCACCAGGACGAACAGCGGCTGCAGCACCTGGGGCCTGTGGTTGACCCACGGGGCCATGGCCGCGATGGCCAGCATCACCACGGCCAGCCCCACCGCCGTCCCCGATCCGCGGCGCAGCGCCAGCGCCAGCATGGCCACAGCCGTGAGCCCCGAGACCACGGCCTTGAGCAGAATCGCGCCCACCGGGCCCAGGTGGGAGTAGACCTGGTACAGGCCGAGCTCCCACAGCCACTCGTGCATGATCCACTCGCGGCCGCTGGCCGTGTAGGAAAACAGGTCCTCATGGACGACGGCGCCGCGCTCGGAGATCAGGCGGCCGGCGGCCAGGTGCCACCACGTATCGTACTCGCCGATGGACGCAAGGCCGGCCAGGAACCCGAGCCAGAAGGCGATCCACAGGCCCAGGGTCCGCAGATTGATGGTTGGGAGACGCTGCAGGAGAATGCTCAGCCCACTACCCCCAGGTGGATACATGGCACGGCGCCGCGGACGGCGCCGGTGCCCTTGCCCGGGGATATTCGGTCGTCGCGGCGGCAAGACCTTCGAGGCCTACACGCAACCGGGAATAGCCGCCGCCGGGGCAAGGGTGCTGAGGCATCGCGAGGCCGGCGCCCTGCCACGTGCGTCCGGGTCCTATCCGCGCAGCAGGTCCTCCACCCGCAGTCGTGCCTGCTGGGCCTCGGGGCTGTGGGGGTACTCGGACTGCAGGCGGCGGTAGATCGCCACGGCCGCCTCGCGCCCCTCCTCGGTCCCGGCCCGGAGCCCGCCGGCGCCCAGCAAGGCCCGAGGGGTCAGGGCGCTGTCGGCGAAGGTCTCGGGGATGCTCAGGTAGGCCTCCACCGCTTCATCGCGGTCTCCGAACCTGGCGAGGGCCTCGGCCTTGAGCAGGGCGGCATCGTCGGCCAGCGGCTCCTCGTCGCCCAGCGATGAGATGAGGTCCAAAGAGGCGATGGCGGGCCGGAGCTCCCCGCGATCCACCTGCGCCAGGGCCTGCACGTAGCGGGCCTCCGCCGGGGATTCGCCGGTGAACTCAGTGGAGAGCAGGAGCAGGCGGTCCAGTGCGTCATTGCGGTACGGGCTGTCGGGATAGTCGCGGGCGAGATCGGCGAAAGCCTGCTTCGCCCGGTCGAAACGTCCGGCGCGAAACAGGGCTTCGGCGATCCTCAGGGCCGCATAATCGCGCCCCAGCGGTCGCCCGGAGGCCGCCTCCGGCGCGGGGTAGAACACCTCGATCTGCGGGGCGGCGCCAACCACGGGCGCCTGGAGCTGCTCTGGGAACACTTCCATCGTGGGCAGGGCCCCGAAGGCGGCGATGGCCTCCTCGTACCTCCCGGCGATCAGGACGCAGTCCGCCAGTCCCCAGGCCGCCTGCTCCCGGACGGCGGGATCCGTGGTCCCATCGGCCACGAGCGCGTACAGCTCGGCGGCACGCCGGAAGTCTCCGCCCTGCAGGACGAGCACATCGGCCAGAGCCAGGGCCACCGTGTCCACGGGCACCGCCGAGCCGCATTGCTCCAAAGCACCTTCCAGCACGTGGACCGCGACGCGCCAGGTTCCCGCCTCGCTGTGGATGGCCGCCAGGCGCAGCGCGACCTGTGCCCGCAGGGCGGGGGGCAAGGCGGCCTCGAGGGCGAAGGCGTACAGGTCCGCCGCCGGCCCCGCCCTCCCGGCCCGCGCCATCGCCTCGGCGGCCTCGAGCAGCGCCGGGCCGCGCTCAGCGGCGTCGGAGATCCTGCCGAAGGTCTCGCGGGCGGCCTTTGAGTCGCCGGCGCGCAGGTAGGCTACGGCCAGCGCGATGAGTATCCCTTCCGGCGCGACCGGGTCGTCCGCGAGCGCGGCCAGGGCGGAAATCAGCTCGGGGCGCACGGCCTCATCCATCGCCAGCCGCTCCAACCGCCTCTGGGCATATCGCCCCATCCCGCCGCCGGGCCCCATCGCCGCCGCATACTCGGCCACCGCCTCCTCGATCAGCAGCATGGCCTCATACGCCTCGCCCAGCTCCGCCGCCAGCGCGTCGGGCTCTCCGGAGGCGTTGCGGGCCTCCAGGTACGTGTCCACCGCCTCCCCAAACAGCCCGCGACTGAGCAGATGCCTGCCCAGCCGCCGGGCCGTGTTCATGTCCCCGGGTATGTAGCCGGTCCCCCTGCGCCAGGCGGCCACGGCCCGCGTCGTGTCGCCCAGCTCGGCGTACAGGTCTCCCAGATCGAGCTGCAGCCTCTCGTCCTCCGGGTGCAGCTCGGCCGCCTTCTCATAGTACGCTACTGCCCGAGCGCCCCGCCCCGCCGCCAGGGCCATGCGCCCCGCCTCGGCCAGCATCTCCGGGTCCGCCGGCTGCAGGGCCAAGAGCCGCTCCAGCACCGACAGCGCCTTCTCCGCTTCACCGCGACGGGCGTGCAGGTCCGCCAGCCGACGCAATGCCAAGACGTCCTCCCCGCTCTGCGCCGCGGCGCGGGTAAGCTGCCCTTCGTAGGCCTCCAGCGTCCCCGCCTGCGCATGCAGCCTGTAGACCATCTCCAGCGCGCCCGGGTTGCCGGGGCGAGACTGCAAGAACCTCTCCACCAGCTCGATGGCCGCCGAGAGCTGCCCCATCTGCTCCATGGCGCCGGCGACACGCAGCAGGACAGAGGGGTCGCCTGCCTCACGGGCCGCCTCCTGTCTCGCCAGCTCCCCGGCGGTCTGGGTGTCGCCCCGGGCGAGGGCGGCCTCGATCCGCACACCGCCGGCCATCGTGGCGTACGGCGAGTCGGGGTACTGCTCTGCGAGCCGGCGCGCCACGACCTCGGCCCTCTCCGGATCGCCCATCTGCTGCAGCATGCGCATCTGCCCCACCAGCGCCTGCTGCACCATGTGCGCGTCGGCGTCCGGGAGCTTCTCCAGGGCCTCGTAGGCCCGCAGAGCGCGGTCCAGTTGGCCCCGGGCCTGGCACATGCGGCCGAGGCGCTCGGCGGCCGTGGCATGCCACTGCGTCGCCGGCCCCAGGGCCAGCAACCTCTCCAGGGTCGCGATAGCGTCCTCCCGCAGGTTCCGCGCATCCTGCACGACGGCCAGCTCCAGCAGAGCGCGGCCCTTCTGATCCACCGTCTCGGCGGCCGCCATCGCCCGCTCGAAGCACTCCACCGCCGTCTCCACGTCTCCTGCACGCGCGGCGTGCTGCGCCTGACCGATGGCCTCGTGGAACGCCTCGGGCTGGGCGCGGGAGACGGTGCAGAGCGACAGGCACAGGAGCAGGGCGAAAGCGCGGCAAGGACCGAGCAGACTCAAGTCCGCAGGCCGCATGCGCGGCAGACGCGAAGGCGCAGGCGGCCGAGACGCCCGCCCTCTGGGCGACGGCAGACGGCGGCCGCCTTCCCCGCTAGCCCTCGAAGCGGATGATCCCAAACCTGGATGGGTCCTTGGAGTACCCGATGCCGTCATACAGTTGCAGCCATCCCTCGCGACCGCTGCCGTCGTCCTCGTTGATCAGGAGCGAGAAGCCGCCGATGTCTCCGGGTGCCGGCGGGCCGCAATTGAGCTGTCCCCACGGTATGGACGCCTCGTAGGTGGTGGTGTTCCCCTGACGCCCCACGCGCAGGGCCACGCCGACCACCGGCCCCTCCTTCCACAGCCAGCGATGGACCTCGTCACCCGCCTCCGCCTTGGTAAGCCCGATCTCCGCGTAGCTTTGCGGGCGGCCGGCGGCCTTCGCCTTCCACCCCTCGAACCGCGGGTCGTATGCGAGCTGGATTCCATCGCCCTTCCATGCCTCCGGCCCGCTATGGCCCTGCACGTGCGTATCGTCCGTTACGGAGGCCAGCAGGTACAGGGCCCGGTCGTCCCATTGCAGGCGGATGCCGGCGCTGAGGTCTGCCGGGCCCGCCCATGCGCCCTTGGCCAGTGCCACGAAATCGGAAGGCGTCTTGCCCAGCTCGATGGCCCGCATCGGCGGCCAGTCACTGCCGGAGCCGTCGATACGCGGCACCCTGTAGGCCCGCCGGACGGTGATGCCGCCCAGTGGGAAGCCGGCCGAGGTCTCCGCGCCGGAGAGCGTCTTGGCCCTCAACTGCAGGACCCCGCGGCGGCCCGGGATCAGGCCGGGAGGCGTGAAGGTCACCTCCAGGGGGAGCTCGACACTCCCCGCCGCCGGCAGGTCCAGACGCCTCTCGGAGGGCTGCACCTCCATCCCGTCCCCGGCACCCAGGCTGACCCGCACATCGCGAAGCGGCGAAGGGCGCAGGCTGCTGAGGCGCAGGCTCAGACGCATGCCGGCCGCATCGTACGCGACAGGTGGACCCAGGACCGCCTCGAGGGGTTCTCGGACCTGCACGGTGGCGCCGGCCGAGGCGAGCCGGGCCCCCGAGGCATCCGTGGCCGTGGCGATGAAGGCCAGGTCCTGCGCCACCGCCCGGCGATCCACGGCGAACCAGTGGGTGTTGGGCTCCGCGGCGGCTTCACCGCTGCGGGGCTTGACCGGAGCCGCGGCGTCCCAGCTCAGCTTGACCGTAGCACCCTCAGGGGCTCTTGTCCTCAGCGCGAAGCGCTCGCCGGGCCCCACCGGCCGGGGCTCGACCTCCATGGCCATGCACGGCTCGCCGATGGAGGCCTGAGTGAAGCCGCCGGTGATGAACACCGGCGAACCGTCAAGTGCGAGCGTCAGCCCCCCGTCCACCAGCTTCTGCTCGGCGCGGTGGGCGTCGGGCCAGGCGAGGGCGACCTCCTCGGTGTCCAGTGTCAGCGCCAGCGTGCCGCCGCCCCCGGCACTCCAGGCCACCAGCACCGGCCCCTGCGGCCCGGCGAACTCATAGCAGTGCCGCCCGTCCTCGTCGTCCTCCGACAGCAGCGGCCCCGCGTATCGCGCCCCGCTCAGGTGCTCGGTGAGCATCTTGAAGGCCACGTAGTTGGCCTTCGGGGCGAACGTCTCCCAGCGGATGAGCCCGAAGTTGTGCTCGTTGTACGTCTTGTCCAGGCCATCGTCCTGGAAGTCATACCAGATCACCCGCTCCATGAACGGCAGCGTCCTGCTCAGCACCATCATCCGGATCAGGTAGTCGCCGGACAGCGATTCGCTCACACCTCGGGCGTCCTCCTGCGTCGGCCAGCCGATCTCCGTGATCCACAGTGGCTTGTCTTTCCCCCCGTACTTCCCCATCAGCTCGTGGGCGGAGGTGACCTCCTGCACGAAGCCGCTTTCCTCCGGCGAGCGGGGATAGCGGTAGGGATGGATGGACAGGGCGTCCATGAAGTCCACGCCGCCGTTTTGCAGCACCGTCTCGATGAAGGCCAGGTCGGTGCCCGCC
Source organism: uncultured Armatimonadia bacterium (assembly GCA_964639415.1). Lineage (GTDB taxonomy): Bacteria > Armatimonadota > Zipacnadia > Zipacnadales > JABUFB01 > CAYRFY01. The sequence goes on along the minus strand of CAZXDD010000098.1, from coordinate 6,000 downwards.
GTGCAGACACCCACCACGGTGCAGTCCGGGTCGGCACGCTTGGCCTCCGTGTAGGCGACGCGCAGGAGCCGGGCATAGGCCACCGGGTCGGGCTTGGGGCTCCAGAAGCCGATGTTCGGCTCGTTGTAGACCTCCCAGTGCTTGCAGATGTCCTTGAAGTGGTCCACAAGGGCGTAGCAGTAGCGCCCGAAGGCCTGCTGCGCCTGGGGGCTCGCGGGGGCGTTGCCGTCGTCGTAGTGGCGATTGCCGTAGTCGAAGATGATGAGCGGGGTCACTCCGTGCGAGACGGCGGCCTGCATGTACCGGTCGGCCCAGTCGGGGATGACGATCCTCCCCTTCTCCACCTCGCAGGCGCCCCAGGAGATCTCATCCCGGAGCCACTTGATGCCCGCCTTGGACATGAGGTCAAAGCTGCCGGGCACATCGCCCTTGCCCTGGCCGAAATGAGTGCAGGCACCGAAGAAGCTGTCCGGCATGAGGGCGGGATCGTGCGGGCCGGAGAAGACGGCAAAGCTCCGGGAGAGCGTCTGCGCCTCAGCGCCGACGGTGAAGGCGGCCTCGAGGCGACAGAGCCCCTCGGTACCGGCCGGGAGGCGCACGCCCAGCCACTGGCCGGCGCGGGGGGGCAGCTCCACCGCCACATCCTGTGCATAGACCGGCAGTCCGCGGGGTCCGAAGACCGTCACGGCCAACCGACCCGAGACGGTGCCGTCCAGGCAGAGGTTATCCGTCAGCAGCATGGGCGGCACCGCCTGGCCCTCGCCGAAGTACACTCCCCCGAAAACATCGGTACGGGCCCGCAGTCGCACCCAGTCCGCCGCGCCGGCCTCGGACAGATAGGTGAGCTCGTCGAAGTAGACCACCCCGTGATACGGCTCGGTGGCACTGTCGATGAGGATGCTGTCCAAACTCAGGGGCAAGTCCCAGGCGCCGTCCTGGTTCCCGCCCCACGACACCTGGGGACGGCTGAGATCGAACTCCGCCTGCTCCCAGCCGCTCCAGGAGATGTCGGGCCCGTGGTACTGGAAGGTCTCGCCCGCGGAATCGCGCAGACGCAGGCGTAGCGGCTGTCCGGAGGCATCGCCGTAGACCCAGACGCGCAGCACGGTGGGCCGCCCGGCCAGCGTGGCCTCCACATGGAACCCCACGTAGTTGAGGCCCTCGGTCCGGCGCTGGAAGGTGTACTCCAGCTTCACCGCCGAATGCCCCTGCTGCGCCTGCTCCCGGCTGAGAGCGACCACGGAGGCCGGGTCGACGCCCTCGCCGGTGAGGCGAACCGCCGGGCCCTGCTCGAAGTCGGCCAGGAGCAGGTGGCTCTCGGCCGCGCATGTCAGGGCCGGCGGATACAGGGCCGCCAGGGCCAGTGCCGTTAGTAGGGGGGAGCGAGTGACCATCTTCTCACCTCCGGTGTCGTTGCCACATGTCGGGCAATGGGCCCGGTAGCGGCCTACGCAAAACACAGGAACGAGGCCTGATGGAGGCCTCGTTCCATGGGTTCGCGGCAACTTGCCTACGCCGACTAGAAGCGGCGCTGGTACTGGAACACGGCCTCATTGGCCGCGGCACTCCCCAGATCGGCGTCGGTGTACTGCAAGGTGAGCTCGTCCAGAGCCGTGAGCTGATGGCGATAGCCCAGATGCAGGGCCTTATAGTCGTTGGTGGCCTGGCCGGCGTCCCACTCGTCATAGCGGGCGAAAACGATACCCGGCATGGAGGGGATCTCGTGCGCGGCCTGCAGGTACCAGCCGTCGGCGTCCTGGTTCTGACCGCCCACGGTACCCACCGTGCCCGTGACCCACTCGCCCTGGAACCGCCACCTGGGGATGCCCAGATAGCGCGCGTGGAGACCGAACATCTCCCGCGGCTGGGTGCCGTTCACGGCGTCCCAGATGTGCGAATCCACCCAACTGACACCGGCGAAGCCCCAGTCGAAGTTCCAACGGGCGTCCACGCTGTAGCCGACGCTACCGTCGGCCGCCACATTGCGCCACTCGCCGTTGAACAGGCCCAGGATGACGTCCGGCTCCGCTTTGGAGCAGCCCTTGCGGGTGACCCAGATACCCCGGTCCCACGCATCGGCGAACCCTCCGCGCAGCCCGCCACCACCGGTGGCGAAGCCGGCACGCTCCACGGGCAGGCGCTCTGACGAGCTCTCCCGCATGTCGATGCCGAAGTTGTGCTGCGCCTGCCCGAAGCGAGCGGACCAGATATCATCGAAGTTGTACTCGACGAACACGTTGGCCCAATCGGCCCCGGAGTTGGTGGCCCCACCTCGCTGCAGGGTTAGGACCGCCTTGGTCTTGTTGTTGAGCTGCGAGATGAAGTTGACGTACAGCCTCGGGATATAGAACTGGTCGCGCAGTTGCTGGTTGTTCACGATCGGCCAGCGGTTCTCGTCGTAGTCGAAGTGGCGGTAGCGGGCCTGCAAGTAGCCATTGATGGTGATGTTGTCATACCACTTGCCGGCCGCGGCGGCGCCCGACTTGCCCTCATACTCGTCCATGCGCGAGCAGAGGTCCTCCATCTCCTTCTTGAACTCGCCCTGCAACTCCTCGATCTTCTTGTCGTAGCGCTCCTTGAGTGCCTTGGCCTCCGGGCTCAGCTTGGACTCGTCAATCTCGTCGGCCGCAATCGCCTGGGTGATGCCCAGGCTTACGGCAAACACGAGAAGCACTACCAGCGTCGCGACTTTCTTCATCTACAGACCCTCCCGTTGCGATTGGTGACCGGCCAGACCCGTCTACGGACTGCAAAGGGTGTGCCGTCTTGCAGGTCCACACCCGAGTTGCTGCCGGCCCGGGACATGCTCCCCCGTCTTCTCCCGGGGGCCCCAACGACGGGTACCGCCCCCACTGTGGGGGCGCACCGCCGGCCCCTGGTGATGTCGCCGGGCCTTTCCTGGTACTCCGAGATCTGGTTGACGCCGCCATTGTCCCGGCCGGCGGCCCCTATCGTCCCGTAAGGAGGGCACAGGGACCGCCGCCACAAGGCGATCGTCCGGATCATCAGCGAACGATTGCACCCGCAATTCGCCCGCGTGGCGACAGATTCCTTCTCGCCCTCTGAACGCCGGTGAGCGGCGTGTCGCGCCACCCCATGCCCGTCTCGCGCAGGTCGCTTTCCACTACGCCGGGACGCCCTCCAGCCCCCGATCCGTCACCTCGAAGAACGCCAGATCGTCGCTGCAGTGCCGGCCACGGTTCTTGAGCACAAAGGCCGCCCGCCGCACCTTCGTGCCGTCACGCAGACGCCCCAGGAGAATGATCGTCGTCGCATTGGTCGTCAGATCATCTTCCTGCGTCTGCGCCGAGATGAGGTCCTCGATATTCACCTCGGGCGTGGTCTGCAGAAACAGCCCGCTCACCTCGTTGCAGTCGTACGGATGGGCCTCCACGGCGTCCTTCACCTCCAGCCAGCGCCCCCTGTACAGGTCCCTGGCCACCAGGTCATGGCGCTTGCGCAGCACCCTGTGCAACAGGTACTCGAACAACTCGATCTGTATCGAGTCGCCCGCCTGCTCGAAGGGCTCGACCCCGTCGATCACCACACGCCTGACGCCGTGCACCAAATGCGCGTACAGATGCCCGACCACGGCCTGCAGCCGCTCGTTGAGCAGGGCCTTCCACGACCGCCACTGCTCGTCGGACATCGAATCCCGCACCACGCGCTGTCCGGAGTAGTTGAAGCTGGAGTAGTAATCCGCCCGAGTGAAACTGTCGGCCCACGGGTCACGAACTTGAGCCTGGCCGTCTGTCATCTCCCAGCCGAACAGGCGCTGAGCATACTGGAAGTGCTGCTGACTGTCGCCCCTGGAGGCCAGGTCGATCACGATCCCCCGCCGGCCCTCCTCGCTTGCGCCCTGATTGGCGAAGCTCACCCCCAGTTGGGTCTTGCCCACTCCCGTCGCGCCGCGCACCACCGTCAGCGTCCCCGGCTGCAGTCCGCCGCCCAGGAGGTCATCGATGAAGTCCACACCTGTGGAGTATAGCTCCGGCACGAGACGTTGGCCTCCTGAAGGCGGTCGCGAGTCGGGAAGTCGCGAGTCACGAGTCGACGGCAACGGCGGTCAACGACAGTCACGGCAACGGCGGTCAACGGCAGTCACGGCGCCAACGGCAGCGGCCCTCCGGGGCGGGAGCAACGGCCCCCGATACCGGCGGCCGCGGCCGGACCCTCAGAGGTCCGGGCGAAAAGCGGGCTCTGCCGTGAGGATGTCATCCTGACCGTCAATCTCGCACAGCGAGGTAGCGAAGGATCTCGCTGTACCTCAGGAGGTCTTGCGAGCTGCGCTTGCCGGGAGCGAAGGCTCTCCGGATGACATTCCCATGCGAATGTAGGGTCTTTGGGCCGCGCTTCTATCCGCACCAGTCGGCGATCGCCAGCGCCAGAGCCTTCGCGCCCTGGACGATCTCGGCGTAGAGCACCTTCTCGTTGGCCCCATGCGCCTCGCGGATGTCCGAGGCACCGAAGACCACGGTGGGGATGTTTGCCACCGTGGCGTACAGCCCCGCATCGCAGCTCACGTTCCAGCCGAAAACATCGCTGGAGATACCACAGCTCAGCGCCGCCCCGTGCAGGCTCTTGACGATCGGATGCTCGGGGTCGATCTGATAGGCGGCCTTCTTCAGCTTCGGGTACGTGATCTGCAGATGCTCTCGGAGCCACGGGTCCTCGGTGCGCATGATGGCCGCCTCGAACTCGGCCCGCACCTGATCCAGCGTCTTGTTGGGCAGAAAGCCGATGCCGCCCTCCAGGGTGCATTCATCCGGGACCTTCGAGGGCCACTGGCCGGCCTGGATCATGCCGATGCAGACCTGCACAGGATTGTCGTAGCGGTCAAACAGCGGATTGCCCCGGCTCTCAGCGATGAGCTGTTCCTCGTACACCAGCATCCAGCGGATGGCCTCCATCATCTTCTCGATGGCATTGACGCCCTCGTGTCGGCGGCCCATATGGGTGGAGATGCCGGTGGTCTTGGCGATGAACCAGACCGCCCCGCGATTGGCCGGGAACACGTTGAGACTGGAGGCCTCGCAGACGATGCAGGCGTCCGCCGTGCAGCCCTGGCGGATGAGCGCCAGGGCCCCGTTGCCGCCGGGCTCCTCCTCGATGACCAGTTGGGTCTCCAGACGGCCCGCGGGGACATAGCCCAGATCCAGCAGGGCCTTCTCGGCCAGTAGCACCATGACGGCCTGGCCCTTGCAGTCCATGGCTCCGCGGCCGATCACATGCTCCCCGTCCCACCTGGGCTCGTAGCCGCCCCAGTCGTCGCCGGGCACCACGTCCAGATGGGTCTGCACGATCAGGCTGCGGCCCCCGCCTTCGCCTCCCTGAACACCCACGAGATTGTGCCGTCCCGAGTAGCTGCACTCCATCTCGTTGTGGTTGTACAGCGGATCGTCCATGATCGAATCGGGGATCGGCCGTGGCTCCACCGGCAGCCCCAGCTCCTCAGCGAGCTCCTGGGTGTAGGCCAGCATGCTCTGCTCGTGGCCCTGGACACTGGGCTGCCGGATCATCTCCATCAGCCAGCCCCGGCCGGCCTCGGCATGCGCATCCACAGCTTTCCCGACTGCCTCGCAGGTGATCTTGGCGGACAATTGGCTCACTCCATGTGATTGTGGGAATCGCCGACCCGACGCGGTGGGCGGCCGGTGTCGTGATGTGGCTTTGGCGCCGCCGGGCCCCGCTTTGCGGGACGCCCGCGCCCGTAGACGGCATCTGCTTCGCGACGACTAGACGATCCGGGCCCCCTGTGCGCTCATGTCCGCCACCAGGCCCCGGCACGATACACCCACGCCGCGGAGGCTCTCCAGCATGGCCTCGAGGACTTGCTCCGCGTTGTCGGTGGCGAAGGCGACGATGGTAGGTCCCGAGCCGCTGAGGGCCGCCGCGTGGGCCCCGGCGGACCTGGCCGCCGCCACGCAGTCGTCCATGCCCCTCACCAGCGGCGCCCTGTAGGGCTCATGCAGCCGGTCCTTCATCGCCTGGCCCAGGAGT
>CAZXDD010000097.1:0-17497 GCA_964639415.1 uncultured Armatimonadia bacterium | reverse complement strand
ACACCCTATCCTACACTCTTTCCCTACACGACGCTCTTCCGATCTCAGCGATGGGACCAGTTGCGCAGGGCGGCGATGATCCTGGCCTCGGTGGTCATGTCCACAGCGCTGGTGCAGTCATCCAGCACAAGGACGGCCGGCCTGGCCACCAGGGCCCTGGCGATGGATAGCCGCTGCTTCTGGCCGCCGGAGAGGTTCACCCCGCGTTGGCCCAGGACCGTGTCGTACCCTGCGGGGAGCTTCTCGATGAACTCGTGGGCCTGGGCCATGGCCGCGGCCTCCCGCACCTGTTCGTCGGTGGCGTCCGGCCGGCCGTAGCGGATGTTGTCGGCGATGGTGCCCGAGAACAGCACGGCCTCCTGCAGAACCACCGAGACGTGCCGGCGCAAGGCCGCCTCCTCGATCTGCCGCACGTCGGTGCCGTCGATGCGGACCGAACCGGAGGTGACGTCGTATAGGCGCGGCACAAGATGGACCAGCGACGACTTGCCCGAGCCCGTCGAGCCCACGATGGCCACGGTCTGCCCCGGCTCGGCGACGAAGGACACCCCGTCCAGCACCGGCTGGGCCTTCTCCCCATCGTAGCTGAACCCCACGTGCGAGAACTCCACCCTCCCCTCACACTCGGGCATGACTGTGGGCCCAGGCGGCGCCTGGACCCTCGGCTCGGAGTGCAGGACCTCCAGCACGCGCTGAGAAGACGCCTCGGCGCGGGTGACCCGCATCAGCATCATCCCAACCATCATCAGCGACATCAGCATGTGCATCAGGTAGTTGATGAAGGCCATGAGCTGCCCGACCTGCATCTGGCCCTGTTGCACCTGCAGGCCGCCGAACCAGATGGTCGCGGCAATGCCCACGTTGATGGTGAGCATCATCCCCGGGCGCACGATGGCCACCAGCGATGAGGCGCGCACCGTCGAGTCCGTCAGGTCGTCATTGGCCACGGAGAAGCGCTGCTTCTCGAAGTCCGAGCGCACGAAGGCCTTCACCACACGGACCCCGGCGAGGTTCTCCTGCATCAGCGTATTGACCCTGTCCAGGAAGCCCTGCAGAGCCGTGAACAGCGGCTGTGCCTTGCCGGTGACGATCACCAGCATCAGGATCAGGACCGGGGAGATGGCCACCAGCAGCCAGGTGAGGTTGGGGCAGGTCAGGATCGCCATGAGAAGGCTGCCGGCCACCAGCAGCGGGGCGCGCACCAGGATGCGCAGGAACATCATGGATGCCTCCTGCACCTGGTCCACATCATTGGTTAGCCGGGTGATCAGGCTCCCCGTCTCCAGCTCATCGAGGTTGGCAAAGGAAAGCGTCTGCACCCTGCGGAACACGTCGCCGCGGATGGCGGCCCCCATGTTCATCGAGGCGATGGTGGCGAACACGGTGCAGCCAACACCACCGACCATGCCGACCAGGGCCACCCCAACCATGATGGCTCCCGTACGCATAACCAGGGCGAGGTCGCCGTTGGCGATACCCTCGTCCACGATGGTCTGTAGCATGCGGGGTTGGGCCAGGTCCATGGCCACCTCAAGCGCCATCAGGAGCGGGGCCGCCACCGCGGGTAGCCAGTACGGCTTCAGATAAGCAAACAACGTGCGCAATGCTCTCATGCTGTAGGCTTCCTCAACTGTTCCACGACTGTCGATGCGGCAGGGCGCACTCCCGCGCCGTCCACGGCGCGGGAGCTCGCGTTGCCTCGGTCTGCTACCTTGCTCTCTGCAAGCTGCCGGCGGACTCTCTCAATGCCCCCGAGACTGAACTGGGTGATGTGTTCCACCAGGTTCGCGGCCGCCTCGGGGGTGAAGGGGTGACAGGCGCGGCCGTGATCGCGAGGGTGCAGCATCCGCCACTGTGCGACGAGGCTCATCTCGCAGCGCTCCACGTCGTCAGCGGACGCGTCGGGCCCCAGCAAGTCGCGCATGATCTGTTGGGTGTACCCGCGGTGCATCCGGCGCTGTTCAACTAGAGCGTCTTCCAGCAGGCCACTGGGATCGGAGAACTCCATCATCCGGATGCGGTGGTACTGCCCCAGGGCCTCATCGGTCAGGCGGCCTGTCATGCAGCGAATCAGGCCGCGCAGTCGCTCCTCGGCAGGCGCCTGCGGGGCAACGCCGCCCTCTAGAGGGTACAGCCGGTCCGCAAGCTCCGTGGCGTGCTCCCAGCTCGCGCGGTATAGCTCCGCCTTCGAGCCGAAGTGGTAGTTGATGGCCGCCGTGTTCACCCCCGCGCGCCGACAGATCTCGGCGTGAGTGGCGCTGCGATAGCCGCGCTCGCCGAAGACCTCATAGGCCGCTTCCAGTATCCGCCGCCGAGTCGCAGCGCCGTCCTTGCGGGCCGTCATCTCCAAATCACCTCACCGGGTGAGCGACGCAATTCAACTGAACAGTTCAACTATACGGTTGATCTATCTATCTGTCAAGCTTCACCACGTGCCCAGAGGCCGCCGAAGGTAGCAGAGCCACACCGGCTCAAGTTGTGGGAGCACAGGGTCATGGGGTATAATGACCGTTGTGTGGTGAGGTTCCGGAGGTGTTAGGAATGACACGACAACTCGGGCCCGCGATGGCGTGCCTGTTTTGGGCCGTTGTTGCGGCAGCGCCGGCGGGAGCTCAGAGTGCGAGCGCGCTGTGCAAGCGCGGCGTGTCCCTGTACGGCCAGCACAAGCTGCGCGAGGCCGAGGCGGCCTTCCGGGCCGCCATCAAGGCGGACGCGAGGAGCTTCGAGGCCCACAGCGGCCTGGGTGTGGTGCTGTATGCCATGGGCAAGACCGACGGCGCCATCGAGGCGTGGCGGGCCGCGCTGAAGATCGACCCCAGGAGCGCCTCGGTGCACAGCAACCTCGGCGCCGCGCTGACGAAGAAGGGCAAGACGGCCGAGGCCATTGCCGCCTGTCGACAGGCGATCAAGCTCAAGCCCAAGTTTCCCGGAGCGTACTTGAACCTGGGCCGCGCCTACTACACGGCCGGGAGGCACCGGGATGCCGTGAACGCCTACAACTCGGCGATCAAGATCGATGCCAGGTTTGCGGACGCCTGGCTCAACCTGGGCTGGACCTACGCCAAGGGCCTCAACGACAGCAAGCAGGCCGTCCGCGCCTTCAAGGAGTATCTCCGCCTGACCCCAGAGCCCAACGATTGCACGTGTCTACTCAAGGACTACATCGCCAAACACGACCGGTGAGATCACCGGGCGAGGAGGTAGCATGTCCCCGACGGAGGTCTTCCCCCGATACGCCGGTCGCTGGGGCGCTGTGATGATCTGCCTGCTTGCCGTGGGCGCGCGCGCCCCGGCGTGTGACATCCCTGTATGGCAGTATGCGCTGAACATGTGGGGCCAGGACCCCTATCGCGTCTTCTCTGTGCACGAGGGCACCCGGCCGCCCGGCGAGGCGGAAGCGCTGCTTGCACAGGCCGCCGAGACCGAGACAGCCAACCTCACCTATGAGTCCGTGGACATCGTGCATCGTGCGGAGGCCTCCGTCGAGGGCAAGCAGGTCGCCGACCGCCTTGAGGGAGAGCAACTGCCGACCCACGTGGTGGTCAACCCCAGAGGCCTCATCTGCCACACAGGCCTGCTGAGCCCCGAGGCGTTGCAGAGGCTACTGCAGTCGCCGGCGCGAACGCGGCTTTGCGAGTACCTGGCGAAGGAGCAGGGCGGAGTGCTTCTGGTGCTCTCCGGGGACGACGAGAAGGACAGCCGGCGAGTGGCGAGACTGGCGCAGGAGGCGGCCGAGCGCAGCACCGCGGTCGACCGGCCGGTCTGGTGGCTGGAGGTCCGGCGCGACGACCCCGCGGAGGCGCCGTTCGTGGCGCAACTGCTCAGCGTCGAGGACGACCTGGCCGACCTGGCGGCCCCCATGGTGTTCGTGGTCTTCGGTCGCGCCCACGCCATGGAGCCGTACGTGGGGCGCGGGATCACCGCCGACGCGATGGAGGAGATGATCGCCTTCCTCAACGGGCCCTGCACCTGTCAGGTCAAGGAGGCGGGCGGCGGCATGGACCTGCTCACCGACTATGACTGGCGGGCGCAGTTCGGGGACCGCCCGGCCTTCGCTTTGCCCAGCGATCCCGTGGGCTACGTGACCTTCGACACCGACTAGCACCTCTGGCGGCGCGTTGTCGGCCGCCGAGGCCGCCGGCCCGTCCGCCGCCGGCATCCCCCTTCCGAATGGAGTTAGCCCCCATGCCTCGGACCCTGCCCAGGGCCACCGGCTCTGCGATCACAGCGATACTCTGCGCGGCCCTCGCGACGGTCTCCGTCTCTGCCGCGGACTGGCCCATGTGGCGATATGATACCACCCGCACAGCCGCCACCCCCGAAGAGCTGCCGGCCTCCCTGCACCTGCAATGGACACTGGAGCTGCCCGTCCTCGAGCCGGCCTGGCTCGACGAGGACCGCATGGAGTTCGATCTGGCCTACGAGCCGATCATCAGCGACGGGCTGCTGCTGATCGCCTCGCCCCGGGAGGACACCGTCACGGCCTATGAGGCGGAGAGCGGCCGCTTGCGCTGGCGCTTCTTCACCGACGGCCCTGTGCGCCTGGCGCCCGTCGTATGGCGAGGCAAGCTCTACTTGGGCTCCGACGACGGCCACCTGTACTGCCTGGACGTCCACACCGGCAGGGAGCTCTGGCGTTTCAACGCCACGCCGGAGAGCCGGCTTTGCATCGGCAACAAGCGTCTGATATCCACCTGGCCCCTGCGCGGGGCGCCGGTGGTCGCCGAAGGCCGAATCTACTTCGCCTCGGGCATCTGGCCCTTCATGGGCGTGTTCATCTACTGCCTGGACGCCGACACCGGTGAGCAGATCTGGCTCAACGATTCCACCGGTTCGGTGTTCATGCTCCAGCCCCACACCAGTCCCGCATTCGGCGCCATCGCCCCTCAGGGCTACATGGTGCTCAACGGCAACCGCCTCATCGTCCCCGGAGGTCGGTCGACGCCCGCCTGCTTCGATGCCGAGACCGGGGAGATGCTGTATTACCGTCTGGCCGAGTTCAGCAAGATGGGATCGTATGCTGCGTGCTCGCAGGGCGGACTGATGTTCAACGCCGGCGGCATGTGGGATCTGCCGACGGGGCTGTTCTATGGCCAGACCGGGCCCAATCCGGTGCTCACCGCCGAGACACTGTACCATGTGAACGGCGGACGGGTCACGGCCATGGACCTGGCGAAGGTGGAGAAGGCGGAGAAGACGGACGAGAAGGGAAACACGAGCCGAACGCTCTCAAGTCCGCGGATATGGCGCACCGCGGTGGAGGCCGACCGGGTGTGGCTGAAGGCGGGGTCACGCCTGTACTCCAGCCGAGGCACGACGCTTTCGGCCACGGACGCCTCGGCGGCCGGCGAAGACTGCGGGGCCGAGTGGGAGATGGAGGTGGACGGCACACCGTTGGCGATGGCCGCCGCCGACGGCCGGCTATATGTCTCCACTCTCGAGGGCAAGGTCCACTGCTACGGCGGAGAGCCTGTGGCCCCGACCATCCACGCGCCCTCCCCTACTGCGGCCGCTGACGTGCCTGACCGGTGGGCGCAGAGGGCCGCTGAGACGCTGGAGGGACTGCCCTCCAAGGAGGGATACTGCCTGGTACTGGGCTGCCGGGACGGCTGGCTGGCCGAGGAGCTGGCGCGGCAAAGCGACCTGCACGTGGTCGCCATCGGCCCGGATCGGTCGCAGATGGAGGAGGTCCGTCAGAGGCTGCAGACCGCTGGGCTCTACGGGGCGCGGGTGAGTACTCTGGTGGGCGAGACCACGAAGATCGGCCTCCCGGCGTACCTGGCGACGCTGATCGCCGTCGAGGACCCGGCGGCCGCGGGCATGGCCGACCCGGACGCCTTTTACCGCACCACTTTCTTCTCTCTGCGTCCCTACGGCGGGGAGGCCCGGCTGCCGGTTCCGGCGACGGCTGCGGAGGCGGAGTTGGCCCGCATCGGCCAGTGCGAGCTCGCCGGGGCCGAGGTCTCGGCCCGGGGAGACCTGGTGGTCGTGCGTCGGGCCGGCCCGCTGCCGGACACCGGTCAGTGGGTGGGACAGTACGGCAGCATGGCCAATACCTGCGTCTCCGAGGACGATCTGGTGCGGGCGCCGCTGGGCCTGCTGTGGTACGGAGGCTCATCGAATCAGAACATACTGCCCCGCCACGGCCACGGCCCACCGCAGCAGGTGCTGGGTGGCCGCCTGTTCATCGAGGGCCCCGACTCGCTGCGCGCCACGGACGTGTACACCGGACGTGTGCTGTGGGAGGTTGAGCTGCCCGGCATCGGCGACGCGTACAACTACACCACCCACGAGCCCGGCGCCAATGCGGTGGGGACCAACTTCTTCGTCACCGAGGACCTGGTCTATGTGGCGTATGGGCAAAGGTGCCTGTGTCTGGACCCGGCCACCGGTGGGCAGGTGTCGGAGCTCACGCTGCCGGTGCCCTCCGGCGAGACGGAGCCGCCCGCCTTCGGCTACATCGGGGTATCCGGGGACCTGCTGGTCGCGGGCTCGGAGCCCATGATCTTCGAGGGTGAGCAGAAGATCGGTAAGAGCGACAACTGGGACGGCACCGCCAGCAGACGTCTGGTCGTGATGGACAGGCACAGCGGCGAGCCCCTGTGGCAGGTGGACGCCGGGTACAGCTTCCGGCACAATGCCATCGCCGCCGGCGGCGGCCGGCTGTACCTGATCGACAGCCTGCCGGATGTGGCCGTGAAGAAGCTACAGCGCCGGGGTGAGGAGGCCGACGTCAGCCCGCGCATGCTGTGCCTGGACATGCGCAGTGGCGAGACCCTCTGGGAGACGACCGACGACGTATTCGGCACCTGGCTGGGGTATAGCGAGCGGCACGACCTGCTCATCCAGGGCGGGCGGCCGTCGCGGGACATGCTCCCCAACGAGCCCGGAGACCGCATGATCGCGTACCGGGCCGCGACCGGCGAGATCCTCTGGGATCAGGCCCGCAACTACTACGGCCCGCCCCTTCTCCACGGTGACCGAATCATCACCCAGGCCATCGACATGCGGAAGCCCGGCATGGCTCTAGACATCCTCACCGGCGAGCGCCTGGACATGGCAGACCCACTCACCGGGGAGGAAGTGCCGTGGGAGTACGGGCGCAACTACGGCTGCAACACGGTGATCGCCGGCTCGCATCTGATCACCTTCCGCTCCGCCGCGGCGGGCTACTACGACCTGGACACCCACAGCGGCACCGGCAATCTCGGAGGCTTCAAGTCCGGCTGCACCTCGAATCTTGTCATCGCCGACGGCCTGCTCAATGCCCCGGATTACACGCGCACCTGCATCTGCAGCTACCAAAACCAGACCTCCCTGGCCCTGATCCACGCCCCCGATGTAGAGATGTGGACCTTCAACATGCTCCAGCGAGGCGACGGGCCTGTGCGGTCGGTGGGCGTCAATCTCGGCGCCCCCGGAGACCGTGTTGATGGCGATGGCGTGCTGTGGCTGGAGTACCCGGTGGTCGGCGGTCCCTCGCCGGAACTGGCCGTGGAGGTCAGACCCGACAGTCCTCACTGGTTCCAGAACCACTCCAGCCGCTACGCGAGCCACCCACTGCGCTGGGTGGCGGCATCAGGGGTGGAGGGACCGGTGGAGCTCAGCGTGTCCCTGGCCGAGGAGAGCGCGGCACCGCGGCGGTACGACGTGTTGCTCTGCTTCGCCGAGCCCGAGGCCATCGAGCCCGGCAAGAGGGTCTTCGACGTACTCCTTCAGGGGCAGGTCGTGGAGGAATCCCTGGACATCATCGGGCGTACGGAGAAGCCGCGGACGGCGCTGCTGACCCGCTACGAGGACGTGGAGATTGGGGAGAAGCTCACGCTCGCTCTCCGCGCCGCCGAGGGCTCCGCGCGCCCGCCGCTCCTGTGCGGTGTGCGGGTGGTCGCCAGGTAGCAGAAGGCGACGAGGACGCACCAAGGATGTGACACGGGCCCAGGCGTGCCGGGCATCCGCGAACGGCGGAGGCCGGACGGCTGAGCCCGCGGGGTGTGGGGGTACTCGGGCGCCACAGCCGGGGCTTACCTGCGCCAGGGCGGCGGGTCTCCGGCCGCCATGAAGGCGCGGCAGGCTGCCTCCTGGTACTTCGGGTCCAGCCCGATAGCCTCATTGGAGCCGTAGTAACCGGCGATGAACCCGCCGCCACTTCGGCCCAGCGTCTCCACGTACCGCCGGGCCGCCGCCTCGATTGCGGGGATGTCCCGGGTCTGGAGGGTCTTCTGGATGTCCACCGGACACCAGAAGTGCATCTTGCCGCCGAACTGCTCGGCCAGGAAGTCCAGGCCGTGGAGCTCCGGCTGATCGAACTGGCAGACGTTGATCCCCACCTCGAGCCAGTCACCGATCACGTCCCTGACGTAGCCGCAGGAGTGAAACCACACGGCCAGGCCGTGCTCGTGGGCCACGTCGCAAAGGCGCCGGAACACGGGCTTGAAGATCTCCCGGAACGACCGGGGGGACACCAGCAGCCGGTCCTGTGTGCCCCAGTCCTCACCGGTCATGACCCCATCCACTCCTGCACCGGCCATGCCCCGGATCTCGGCCTCCACCACATCGGCCACGCGGTCCAGAAGGTAGCGGACCTTGTCGGGCTCCGCGGCGACGTCGGCCAGGAAGTTCTCCATCCGCCGCAGGTAGCGGGCGACATTGAAGGGCCAGCTCGTGGAGCCAAGGACGTAGAAGCCCTGGGCATGAAGCTCCCCACAGCGCCGGGCGGCATCGGAGTACAGGGCAGGGTCGTCCACGCGGGGAAGCTGGTAGCTCTCCAGGAGCGACCAGTCCTCCTCGATGACCCCGTGAGTGACCTCTCCCTTGGTGATTCCCTCCAGGCGCCCCCATGTGTTGCCCCACTCATCCACCATGTCCCAGGAGCCGTCGGGCTTGGGCTCCCAGTCCCTGGCTCGGCTGTTGGGGGCTCCCTTGCGGCCGACGAACCGCACATCGCTGGGGAACCCGCCCCCCATGGCGTAGGGGATGCGCTCAGGCCCATCGAAGGCCAGGCTGCGCTGCACGATGCGCCGAGGTGATTCCTGCTCTGCCACAGGCGGCCTCCCAACAGATTCGCAGCGGCTACTGTGTCCTCGTCTCCGCGTCGTGGCCGGCTCCCATCGCGCCGACAGGCCGCGCATCGCCACCAGCGATGCAGGTCCAACAGGCCGCGGTGGCGAAATAACGCGTAACCGGGGTCCGCGCCGGCCCCGGGGCATACCACTCTGCTTCTCGGCCGCGAGGGGACCCGGTCCGAACCCGGTCGCGCTGCGAGCGCTCGGCCACCGAGGTGGAGTCGTCTTCGTCGCTTCCGCCAACGCCACCTCCTCCGCGCTGCGCCGGGAGTGCGGTGCCGTGTGCAGCACGCCGGGCTCTCCCGGTACTCGAGGTCTACCCATGGACGACGGGGCGCTTCGCCTGCGTGGATCGGCCGTGCGCCACATGGCGGGATGGCTGGTTTTGGGCCTTGTGCTCGCCGGCCTGTGCCTGCTGAGCTCCCATAGCTTCCTGCTCTTCCACTCGGTGGTGGAGGTCTTCGGAATCGCCATCGCCTGCGGCGCGTTCATGGTCGCGTGGCATTCGCGACGCTTCTCCGATCACGGCTTCCTCATCTGCGCGGGCATCGGCCTGCTGGCCACCACACCTCTGAGTCTGCTCCATACGCTGGCGTACAGCGGCATGGGGGTCTTCCCCGACAGCGACGCGAACCTCCCGACCCAGCTCTGGGTGGCGGCACGGCTGGTGTTCTGTGCTTCGATGCTTGTGGCCCTGTGGTTCGCCGGGCGGCGACCGCACCTGAAGGTCATCGCGGCCGGTCATGCCCTGGTTGTGACGCTCCTCATCCTTTCCATCTTCCTCTGGCGCATCTTCCCTGACTGCTATCTGCCCGGCTCCGGGCTAACAACGTTCAAGATTGCCGCCGAGTACTGCTGCGTTGCGTTGCTCGTACTGGGTCTGCTGCTCGTGCGTGCCCGGCGAGAACACATCTCTGCTCGCATGGCATTCCTGCTCTCCTGGGGCCTGTCAATGGCCGTGTTCGCGGAGTTGGCATTCACCTTGTACACAGACGTCTACGGCCTACTCAACATCATCGGGCATCTGCTGGTCGCGGCCTCCAACTTCCTGGTCTATCGCGCGATCGTGGAATCGACCCTGGTCGAACCCTACGCGGTGCTGTTCCGCGACCTGTCCAGGCATAGCGAGGAGCTTCGGCTCAGCCAGGCCACGACCCGCGCCCTGCTGGCGGCCATGCCGGACGTGATGTTCCGTCTCCGCGCCGACGGCACTTACACGGGCCATGATTGGCTCGGGGCGGAGATCGGGATGGCGGGAGAGCCGCCCTCGCTCCACATTTCCGAGGCCATGGAGCCGGGGGTCGCCGAAGGTCTGCTGGCGGCGGCTCGCGAGGCTCTCGCCGCCTCGGACATGCGCGTTGTGGAGGGACGCCTCCGGGGCGCCGATGGCCTGCTTAGGGACTATGAGTGCCGCCTCGTGCCGTCCGGGCCCGACGAGGTGCTGGGGGTGGTGCGGGATGTGACTGTAGCCAGGCAGGCGGAGGCGGCCCTGCGCGAATCGGAGCGCAGGTTCCGGAGCCTGTTCGACACCAGTCGCGACGGCCTGATCCTCACCGATCTCGAGGGCAACCTGCTCGACACGAACCCGGCCTTCTGCGAGATGGTGGGCTACAGCCGGGCGGAGCTGAGCGCCTCGCCGCTCAGTCGCATCGCCCCCGAGCGCTCCCCGGCGTTGGAGCCGGAGCAACTCGCACATCACCCGGAGGCGGGAGACGGTGCGCCGCTGGTGGAGAAGAGGTACGTCCGCAAGGACGGCACAAGCCTCCCGGTTATCGTTCGCGCGTGGCTCATCCACGGTCCGGACGGTGAGCCGGCGGGAGTGTGGCGCATCGTGCGCGACATCTCAGAGCGTAGACAGGCCGAGGACGCCATGCGGCTGGCCTCGGTCGGGCAACTGGCCGCGGGGGTGGCCCACGAGTTCAGCAACATTCTGGCCATCATGAGCGGACGGGCCCAGGCAGCACAGCGCACTCAGACCCGCGAGAACTACCAAAGGCTCGCCGATGCCGTGATCGCCGCCTCCGATCGTGGCGCCAGGATCATCGAGGGGCTCACGCAGTTCGCCAGTCCGTCTGCGCCCCGCAGACAGCTCACGCCCATTGAGGCGCCCATCGAGACGGCGCTGCTCCTGGCCGGCCGCGAGCTGGAGAACCATCAGGTGGCGCTGGTGCGCGACTATGCCTCCGCCGCCAAGACCGTGCAGGCAGAGGCGGGCGCGCTCCAGGACGTGTTCCTGGCCCTGATCATCAACGCCTGCCAGGCCATGCCCGAGGGGGGACTACTCACCGTGGAGACCGGCCTGGACCGCGAGAGGGACGGCAAGGAGGTGGTGGTCGCAAGGGTCAGGGATACCGGTATCGGCATCACCCCCGAGGACCTGCCCCGTATCTTCGAGCCCTTCTTCACCACCAAGGGGCGTCTGGGCGAGAGCGACGTGCCCGGCACCGGCCTGGGCCTGTCCGCGGCCCACGGCATCATCACGGCCCACGGGGGGACACTCAGCGCCACCAGTGAGGAAGGGCGGGGCGCCTGCTTCGAGGTCCGACTCAGTGCCCACGACGAGCGGCACGCCGAGCCCCTGCCCGAGGTTCGTGCCGGACCCCTGCAACCCGAGGCGCCCGGGACGGGCAAGACGGTCTTGTTCGCCGATGATGAGGAGGCCATCCGCACCATTGTTCGCGAACTGCTGGTCGGTGAGGGCTACCAGGTGCTGACCGCCGCCGACACGGACCAGGCACTGCAGGAACTGGCAACTCACACATTCGACCTGGTCATCGCCGACCTGATGATGCCCGGAGCCGGCGGGGAGGCCGTTCTCGAGGCCGCCCTGGAACTGGAGCCACCGCCACCGGTGGTCATCATCACCGGCAAGGCCGAGGACGGGCTGTTCGAGCGGCTCCGCCGCGAGGGCGCGACCGCTTGCTTCTCCAAGCCGTTCAGCCTCGAGGAGCTTCTCTCACTACTCCGGACCCTCTTCTGGCCGGGGCGTACCGAGCCTTAGCGAAGCTTCGCCTCAGACAGAGCAGGTGCCTACTGATGGTTAGTGGCAACGGACGACGGCGCTCGTCCGAACCGCCAAGTCGGGCTGGGAACTCACATTATGCATGGACGCATTGGGGCCACACTTCGCCATTCCCACGCCCGGAACGGTCGAAGTGCTGCCGTTCTCCCCCCTCCTCCCGTCTCCGCCTGCCGTTTGGCGGAGTAAGGGAGAGGGGGGCTGGGGGGGTGAGGCGAAGTGAACCGGCGCCCGCCCAGAACCTGCATAATCTAAGTGGGAAGCCCGAGCCCGCCTTGCGGGACGCTCACCAACGGCGCGATTGCGGCCCGACAGCTCGCTTCAGACGTCAAGAAGCGCGCCCATAAAGGCATATGGCCGCGATCCGCCGATCACTCACGAGAAGCCGGCGGAGCGCCTCCCGAAGCGCCGCCGCAGACCGCCGGATGCCGTGAGTGCTTCGCCACCATTACGCAGCGCGTCACCCGGCGTACTTCACATCGACCTCAACCTTCTCCAGAACGATGTCCTGCATGGGCAGAAACGGCTGTCGCGAGCCAATGGCGACGCAGAGCCGGTTCCAGCCCCGGTGGAGGGCCCGGGGCTCCGCAGAGAGCTCGAGGCATAGGAGACGTTGCTCCGGGTTCACCTCCCAGTGGTCTGCTCCTCCCGAGGCCGGCTGCGGGGCAGGGCTGAAGATCTGGTCGTCCTTCCAGTTCTCATCGCGTCCCAGCTCGACCAGCGGCAGTCCGCCGTTGAGACAGACCTCAAACTCATCTGCTTCGCGGGCACCGAACAGCACCACCCGCACCGTCACGGAAGCCACCTGCTCGGCCAAGGAGGCCACGGGCTCGTGAATCCGCAGATCGAGCTCCGCGGCCGTCCCGTCATTGCGGAGGGTGACGGGGAGCGGTGCGTCGTCATTGCGGTTGAAGTACCCCTCGGCCCAGGGGTAGCCGCCGCGCCGCTGCACCACGAACCTTTTGTCCGAGAGCCACATGCTCTGCGGGCTCCCGCACTCGCGGTATGCTTCCAGATGCGATTTTGGCCCCGGCAGGGCCCCCACCTGCCGGCACCTATCCGCCGAGGCATTGGACCAGTTGAAGGTCATCACACCGTCGGCGCCCTGAGACCACCAGTTGGTGAACACGCCGCGGAAGTGCTCTATGGGCGGGTACTGGTAGGCGTCGGGAGAGTGGTGGTCATCCAGGCACGGTTGGAGCTTGATGTGGCGCCCGGCGATGAGGCGGCGGAAACCCTCGATGTCTACCTCCATCGACCGGGAGCCCAGGCTGAGGATATCCACCAGTCCTTCGGCGGCCCACGTAGCGACATCGAACCCATCCAGCACGCAGCCTTCGGGCGTCCGGGGCACACGGGCCGCCAGCAGGTACGGTCGTCCGCGGGCCGCGGCCACCTCCTGCAGCATCTCCCTCACCATGCGCACGAACTGCGTGGCCTCGTCCCGCAGCTCCCACTGCCGCCCCGGGGGCAGGCACGGCACATGCCGGGCGAAGTCGAGCTGGAAGCCGTCGAGGTCATAGCTCTGGGCCAGCTCTCGCAGCACGGCCACGACATGCTCCCGCAGCCCGGGAGAGGCCAGGTTCCACAGGCCCTGCCACCACCAGCTCTTGATGACCCAGTCCGGGTGCTGTGCCTTCAGCGGTTGCAGGCGTTCCACATCCAGACCGCCCTCGGGCCGCACATCCACCTCGCTGATCCGGTGGTTCCAGAAGCACTCCAGGCCCCGGCGCCGGGTCTGCGCCACCAGCTCCCCTACCCAGTCGATGCCCTGCGCCTGCCACTTCAGAAGACCGACGTCCTCCGTAGGGGGCAGCACCCGGCTGGGGTACGTGGCATAGGAGCCGCCGCCGATATCCCACCACAGGCCGTCAATCTGCACCCCGGAGCTATCGACGTAATCGAAACGGTAGTCCAGCCATTGGGCGAAGTCGCCGCCGAGGTTGGCGTAGGCGTCGTACTGCACCACCATGCGCCGCCGCCGGTTCAGGGCCTCGTGGTGAGCCGCTGAGAGCTTCATGCAGGTGCCTCCTGGTGGGTCGCCGGCGACGTCTCCAGGCCTGGTCATCACCCCACGGTCGCAGGGCTCTCGCCCGTTGCGGGGGCCAACCCGGACTGCCTCCTACCCGCCGCCAAAGCCGAAGGAGTACAGGTCACCGTCCTTGATCCTCACCCGCAGCCGCACCGGCTTGCCCTGCAGGGCGCCGACGTCACTGCGGCCCTCCCAGGTGACCTCGTGGGCGATCTCATTGCCGAACAGGATGTCGCTTTGGTGGGCCGAGAAGCCATCATAGGCCGCGCCGGTCTCATCGCAAAGCTCCAGACGCAGGCTTCCCGCCGCCGAGGTGGCGTAGTTGATCGTCAGCGACTTGCCGGAGAAGACGAAGGGGCGGGTCAGGACCTCTCCCCCACCGGCCCCCGCCTGCACGGAGACGAACCCGTCGGTGCGGATCACCCCGCGCCGGAGCTGGTAATCCGGATAGCGGTAGTTCTCCGTCCAGTACAGGGAGATCTCCTCGTCCGAGGTGGGCGCCAGGCCCCAGGCGATGTAGTTGTTGCGGTCTGTCCAGGCATGGGGATTGATGGCCGGCCGCAGGAACGCCTCCGTCCAGCGCTCGAAGCTCAGACCGTCACGACTGGACATCAGCACTCCGTCATTGACGCCATCCTCCGCATGTTCGGCCAGCTTCTTGCGCCCCGGGACGAAGCGGCACGGGAAACCCAGAAACAGGTGGGGAGCGCGGAAGTACGGCACCGTCGCATTGGTGTACAGGTGCTCTTTGGGTGCATCGCCGTACTCGCACCAGACCGGCTTTGTCCAGGTGAGGAAGTCCTCGGAGGTGCTGGTCATGACATCGCGCACCCCGTCTCGGAAGCCACGGTGAAACTCCACGTAGCGCGCCCGGGTCTGGTCCCAGAACGCCAGGTTCTGCGAATCGAACGCCCCCTCGGTGATGACGGGCTCCTCCCGGAGCCGGCTCCAGCGGTAGCCGTCGGGCGAGACGAAGGCCACCAGCGATTCCCCGGGGCCGGCGCTGGCCAGAGCCTTGTAGCGCTCCTCGGGCCTGCAGGCCGGGTTGTCATCGCGGAAGGGAGTGAAGTTGTGGCAGCCCGGGCCGGCCCACACGATGTTGTTGTCCCGCGAGCCCTCGACCTCGTAGATCCCCACGTTCGGGCGGGTGAAATGGATACCGTCCTCACTCTCGGCGACGCAGGTGTAGTCCTTGCCCTCCAGCCTGGGCCAGCCGCGATAGTACATGCGGAACTTGTCGCCGTCGTCGATGAGGGCGAAGTAGCCGCAGAAGGGCCCCTCCCACGGCCGATCGAAGCGCAGGACCTCCTCGCACCGCTGGGGCCGGTGCAGGACGCGTCTGGCGTCTCCCGCCAGGGAATCGATCATGAAGCCGTCCACAAACAGCTCGAGTCGCGAACCGATGTCCACCATGTCCTTGTCTCCCGGCTGCGCGGGGGCGAAGGCGCCGTACCCGGGCTCCCTGCCGCCCTCCACTGTGGTGATCACGCTGTCGGCATCGAAGTCGCCCACATCGCCGACATAGGCGTACAGCGAGGTGCACACCTCCACGGCGTCCATGGGGGCGGTGGCGGTGACGGTCACCTGCACCCAGCCCTCGGTGGGGCCGGTGGCACGGCTGAAGAGGTTGTGGATGCGGGTGCCGCCCTCGTCATGGAAGTTCAGATACACTCCCGGTTGGCACGTGTCGGCGGTGCGGAACCAGGCGGAAGCGGTGTACAGGCCCCCGGGGCGGCAGGGCAGGCGCCTGGAGGACAGCACCACATAGCCCTGGTCGCTTTGGTCGGTGAAGCGCACGTAACCGCGCCCCTCCTGGCCGCCGTCGTCGCGCCACCGAACGCCCTCCGCCGGTTCGGCGACCCAGTCGGCGGCCGTGCCATCCACGGCCTGCTCGAAACTCGCATTGGGAATCAGGTTCTCCGGCTGAGCGGCTATACCGGTGCACCAGACGACGGCAAGCAGCACTAGCACTGTCGACACGCAATCGCCTCCTCTGGGGCGAGGGTTGTCGGAGGGCGGTTCGTCGACGAGGCGCGGTGCACCTCCGAGGATTCCGCGCGCCTCCCCCGGAGCGTCCACCGAGACGCTGGAGGTCTCCCCACACTCTCGGCGGAATGCCTCCCCGGCATCGGCGGCGGCACCGCCGCCGGTCGCTACGCCGCTGTTCGCCGTTGACCCGCGACTCGTGCCCCGCAGACTCGCCGACTCCGGCCGAAGGGTGAGACAACATGACCAGCCGCGAGCGCGTCCTGGCCGCACTCGACCACCGCGAACCCGACCGCGTCCCCCTCGACCTGGGCGCCACGCATGTCACCGGCATCTGTGCCATCGCGCTGAGCAATCTGCGGGCGCATCTGGGCCTGCCGGCCACCGAACCCCTGATCGTGGATGATGTGCAGCAGGTCGCACTGCCCGAGGAGGACATCATGCGCCGGTTCGGCGTGGATGTCCGGGGGCTGTTTCCCGTGACGAGCAACAACATCACCGTCCCTGTGGTGGACGTCGGGGAGAGTTGGCAGTACACCGACGAATGGGGCCTGGTGCACCACCGCCCCAAGGACGGGGGATTGTACTTCAGCCTGGTACGCAGCCCCATTCCGGCACCGGAGACCACCGTGGCGGCCATCGAGGCGCACCGGTGGCCGATCGCGGCGGACCGGGCACGCATCGCCGGCCTGCGGCAGCAGGCAGAGACCTTCCGGGCGGCGGGCTACCCGGTGGTGCTCAAGGGCCTGTGTGCGGGCCTGTGCGAGGTGGCCATCAGGATCCGGGGGATGGAGAACTTCCTCGTCGATCTGATGCTGGACGAGGCCGTCACCGCGGCCCTGCTGGACCGCATCCTGCGGCTCAAGCTGGAGTTCTGGGACATGGCACTGACCGGCCTGGGGGATGTGGTGGATATCGTGCTGGAGGCCGATGACTACGGCACCCAGGATTCGCAACTGGTGCCCCCCGAGCGCTTCCGGTCGATCTTCAAGCCCCGCCTGGCGGAGCTATTCAGCGGGATCAAGCGTCTGGCCCCGCATGCCAAGCTCCTGTTCCACTCCTGCGGGAGCGTCCGGGCGATTGTCCCCGACCTCATCGAGATCGGGGTGGACATCCTCAACCCCGTCCATGTGGCCGCTGCCGGCATGGAGCCCAAGGCCCTCAAGAAGGACTTCGGCGCCGCCCTCTGCTTCTGGGGCGGCGGCGTGGATACTCAGGGGGTATTGCCCCACGGAACGCCGCAGCAGGTAGCCGATGACGTGAGGCGCAATGTGGAAGCTCTCGCGCCGGGCGGAGGGTACGTGTTCAACACCGTACACAACATCCAGGCCGACGTGCCGCCGGAGAACCTCGTGGCCATGTACGACACGCTGGCAGAGGTGGGAGGCTATTAGGGGT
>CAZXDD010000096.1:0-17791 GCA_964639415.1 uncultured Armatimonadia bacterium | reverse complement strand
CTCGGGGAGTCGGCGAGCCGCGAGTCGCGCGTCGCGAGTCGGCATCTACGTCAACAGCGTCAACGGTGGTCTGCGGCTCCTCACCCAGACGCCTCTCCTGTTGCTGTTCTCAGACGTGCTCTGCCGTTCTCAGACGTGCTCTGCTGTCCGCCTTTGTTCCCGGGTCTCCGTGGAACTCCGTGTACTCCGTGTCTCCGTGGTCTGCCGTGTATTCCGCCGTTCGCCCCTGCTCGCCGTTCTCCGTGGAACTGCGTGCACTCCGTGTCTCCGTGGTCTGCCGTATACTCCGCCGTTCGCCCCTGCTCGCCGTTCTCGCCCCCCCCCCGGTCGGAGGCCCTCCGCCCCTGCACGTCGAACCGTGAATCACCCCTCACAGGAGGCCCTATCATGTCTATCTTGCTCTCCATACTAATGCTCCTGCCGGCCACCGCCGCCCTGGCCCAGGGCCCGGACACCCTGGTGCTGGGCGACTTCGAGATCGTCACCTGGCGCGGCCTTACCAAGAGCGAGGAGCAGGTGAAGTCCGGGCAGTACGCCGGCAAGTGGGCAGACCTCAAGAGCAATCCCAGTATCCAGCCGGCCAGAGTACCGGCGGACTGGTCTTCCTACGACCGGCTCATCCTGTGGGTCTACTCGGCAAAGGCCAATGGGCAGGGGCTGACCTTGGTCTGCAACTCCGACAATCCCGCCGACAAGGAGGGCTGGGACTACTACTTCCACCACTTCCGCGTGGACTGGGAAGGCTGGAAGCTCCTGAACCTGCGCCTGGGAGAGGACATCCAGGGGACGAGGAAGCCCAAGGGCTGGGACCAGATCGACTACCTGAGCATCAGTGCCACGGGGTGGGAGCATCACCCGCTGGAGGACACGGTGCTGTACTTCGACGACGTGCGCCTGGTACGCGATCCGGCGAAGCTGGAGGTGGCGCCGGGGCGCTCTGAGCGCGCGCCGGACGGCTCGACCTCCACGGCCTACGCTCTGACGGTGACCAACCGCTCCGCGCGGCCGCGCTCGTTCTTGCTGCAGGGGGGTCGGACGCGGCCCGCCGGTGGCGCCGGGGCCTTCGACCTCGAGGGCCTGCCGGAGCGCACGAGTGAGATCGCCGCGGGCGAGACGCTACAACTCACGGCGCGGCTGACGGCGACGCCGGCGCGTCTGGCGGGCCAGGCCCCGCTCTCCAGGGAGGAGTTCGTCGTGCAGGTGCCATCCGACATCCCCGACATTCCGGGGCCCGAGGTGATTCTGGGCGCCGCGGTGCCCTTGCCCGGGCGGCAGCATCCCTTCTTGTTCGGCGACAGAGCCCTGCTCGACAGAGCCCTGCAGAGGGCCGAGAAGTACGAGTGGGCCCGGGCCGTCCTCGACGGCATCCTGCAACAGGGCGAGGCGGCCGTGGAGGCCGAGCTGGTGATACCGGATGAGGGAGGCCAGTGGGGCCACCACTATGTCTGCAAGAAGTGCGGCGCGAGGCTGAGGCATGAGGACGGCAAGCACATCTGCCAAAGGTGCGGCGCCGAATACACCGGCTGGCCGTACGACCAGGTGATCGTCGCCGGCACCCACAGCCGGAACTGGTCCGCCGTGCAGAGCCTCGGCCTGGCCTACGCCTTCACCGGCAAGGAGGCCTATGCCGAGAAGGCCCGCCGGATCCTCCTGGCCTATGCGGACAAGTACACCACCTACCCGCTGCACAATGTGCAAAACAAGCTGAGCAGCTCCGCGGCCCGGGTCTTTGCCCAGACCCTGGACGAGGCCTGTGCCATCATCGGCGTGGCGTGGGGGTACGACCTCATCTACGACAGCCCATGCTTCTCCCCCGAGGACCGGCGGGCCATCGAGGACCGGTTCCTGCGCGAGGTGGTCCAGACCATCCGGCGCAATGATTCGGGGATCAGCAACTGGCAATCGTGGCACAACGCGGGTGTGGCGGCGGTGGGTTTCTGCCTGCAGGATGAGGAGCTGGCCTCCCACGCCATCCACGGCAAGAGCGGCCTGGTCTTCCAACTGGAAAACAGCGTCCTGAAGGACGGCTTCTGGTACGAGGGCACCGCGGCGTACCATTACTATGCTCTGGATGCCCTGCGCTGGACCACGGAGGCGGCCTACTACGCCGGAATCGATTTCTACGGCAACGCGGTGTACAAGTCGTTGTACGACGCTCCCATCCTGTACGTGACCCCGTCCCTGGAGTTCCCGGCGGTCAACGACAGCGACATCTTCTCCATCAAGGGCCGCCACGGCTTCTACGACTTTGCCTTCGCCCGCTTCGGCGACCCGACGTACCTCACCGTGGCCGCGGGCGGCAAGCGCAACAGTCGCGAGGCCTTGCTATGGGGCGCGGAAGAGCTGCCTCAGGCTCCGGACCTCGCCCTGGAAAGCCGCGACTTCACCGGCCTGGGGGCCGCCGTGCTGCGGCAGGGAGCCGGGGAGGAGCAGATGTACGTGCATCTTGACTACGGCCCCCACGGCGGCGGCCACGGTCATCCGGACAAGCTTACCGTGATCCTGCACGCTCTGGGAACCGAGCTGGCCCCCGATCCGGGCCGGCTGGCCTACGGCGCCCCCCTGCAGGGCTCATGGTACCGGCAGACCTTCGCCCACAACACCGTCTGCGTCGATGGGCGCAGCCAGCAGGCCACCGAGGGCAGGCTGACGCTGTTCTCCTCCCAGCCGGGGCTGGCCATCGCCACGGCCTCCTGCGACACGGCCTACCCGGGGGTGGCCATGCAGCGCACGGTGGCCCTGACCGATGGCTACACGATCGATCTGTACTCCGTCGAGAGCGAGGAGGAGCACACCTACGACTGGCTGTGGCACAACTTCGGCGAGCTGGTGCCCGGCCTACCGGTGGAGGCCGGCCACGAGCCGCCGGGCGAGACCGCCGGCTATCAGCACATGCTGGAGGTCTCGGCGGCCGTTACCGCGGACACCTGGTTCGCGGACTTCAAGCAGGAGCGCGCCAATGTGCGCCTGACGATGCTGGGCGTGCCCGACACGAACCTGTACTTCGGCACCGGCATGGCTCACAATCCCCCGCGCCCGTGCCCGATGGTGGTGGCCAGGCGGGAGGGCAGGCAGGCCCTGTTTGTGTCCGTCATCGAGCCCTATCGGACGGAGGCGCGGGTGACGGGGCTGGAGCTACTGCCGGTGGAGGGCGAGGACGGCGCGCTCGCACTGCGGGTGCTGCGGGGTCAGGAGCATGATGTGCTGATGGTGGCGGACGCCCCCGGTCGGAGGACCTTCGGGACAGTAGACACCACGGCCAGGGCCTGTTTCACGCGAGTGCGTGGCGGCCAGGTCGTCTCGGTGGTTCACGTGGAGGGATAGCGGCGGGGCGCAAGGGGCAGACAGTGCCATGCGGGCCTTCGAACGCCGCGATGAACCCAACCGCCGCGCATCGGAGCGGGAAACGGCCGTTGCCGTGCCTGCGCGGCACCGGCCCGCGGCGGCGGCGTGCCTCCAACCGGCGCCCTACTGCCCCGTCGCCGAGGAGCGCAGGAGCAGCGCCGCCGTCCTCGCCTTCGGCATCCCAGCGCCAACCGTATGTGTCGCCATTGCGCTCTTCGGGCGGTTGTGGTACCAGTACAGAGCACCGGCCTCGGCCGGGATCATCCACCGTGGAGTGGTGGCCAATGCGCCTTCTAGTGCTCAATGCAAGCCCCCGCAAGACAGGTACCCTCGCCACGCTCCTGCGCGAGGCCGTCGCCGGCACCGGCGGACGGTTCGATGTAGAGTGGGTGGATGTGCAGGACCTGAACGTGAACCCCTGTGTCGGCTGCATGCAGTGCCGGCCCGATGCGGACTGTGTCATGCCCGCCGATGACGGGCACCGCATTGCTCAGAGCATCGCGCAGGCCGATGCGCTGCTCGTGGGCACCCCCACGTACTGGGCGAACATGACCGGGCCGCTGAAGGTGCTTTTCGACCGCGTAGTGCCGGCGCTCATGGGTGAGACCGAGCGAGGCATGCCTCTTCCGCGTCAGAAGGGCAAGCGGGCGGCGGTCATCGCCACCTGCACGACCCCCTTCCCCTTCGATCGCCTGCTGCGGCAGAGCAGCGGGGCCCTGCGGGCCGTGACCGAGGTGCTCCACTACGGCGGGTACCGCATGGTGGGCAAGCTGGCGTGCCCCGGAACGAAGCGGCGTCGGGGAGTGACTGAAGAGGTCCTGAGGAAGGCGCGCCGGATCGGTGAGCGGCTATAGGTGCCCGTTCGGGCCCGCGGCGGCTCAGATGGTCCCGGCGCCCCGGCCCGGCGCGGCGAGCTCTGCCGCCTGCCCCGGGCGCTGCGGCGCGCCGTCACGGGGAGCCGAAGGGCTCAGCTCCTCGCTCGTCCCAGTCGCGGGCCCTCCGCGGATGGGGGCGCCATCTGCGTCCGGCACGCCAATTGCCGGTAGCGGTGCCGAAGGGGGCATGAGCATGGATAGCCAGTCTCACACGGAACTGCTCGACCTGATCTCCGAGCCCGAGTCGGTGGCCGCCACCGGCTGCACACTGGGGTTTCTGACCGATCTGACCCTCAAGACCATCCACCTGTACGGCGAATCCACGGCCCAGAAGATCTGCTCCGAGGTCCGCCTGCCCTTCACCCATGTGATGGACCAGGTCTTCGACTACCTCAAGCGCGAGGGTCTGGCGATGGTCACGGGCGGCCAGGGCTTCAGCGAGCAGAGCTTCCGCTATGTGCTCACCCCCAAGGGCGTCGAGCGCGCGCAGGAGGCGGTGGGTCGCTCTCACTACGTGGGGCCGGCTCCGGTGCCTCTTGCCGTGTACAACAAGGTGGTCCGGGCGCTGACCATCGATGACGT
Organism: uncultured Armatimonadia bacterium; assembly: GCA_964639415.1. GTDB lineage: Bacteria > Armatimonadota > Zipacnadia > Zipacnadales > JABUFB01 > CAYRFY01. Next base: position 12,989 of record CAZXDD010000096.1, on the reverse strand, counting down.
CAAGGTGACTCCGGCGTCGATCAAGACCAGCTTCGCCCATCTGGTGCTCAGTGACGTGACCCTCGCCCGGATCGGGCCGGCCATCAACTCCGGCCATTCCGTGTTCATCTACGGCCCGCCGGGAAGCGGAAAGAGCACCATCGCCGAGGCCAGCTCGCGCCTGCTCACCGGCCATATCCTCGTCCCCCACGCCATCGACGCAGGCGGCCACATCATCCGCGTCTACGACCCGCAGAACCACGAGGCGGTGCCCGCTGACGAGCCGCCGGCCGGGGTGCCGGTCACGCCACCCGAAGGCAGGTGGGATCAGCGCTGGGTGCGCTGCCGCAGGCCGATGGTGGTTACCGGCGGTGAGATGACACTGGCCGACCTGGACCTGATCTACGAGGAGACGGCCAAGTACTACGAGGCACCCCTGCAGGTCAAGGCCAACGGCGGCATGCTCGTCATCGACGACTTCGGGCGCCAGCAGGTGAGGCCCTTCGACCTGCTCAACCGCTGGATGGTGCCGCTGGAGCGGCGGGTGGACTTCTTCACACTCCACACGGGGATGAAGATCGAGGTCACCTTCGACATGCTCCTGGTGTTCTCCACCAACCTGGCCCCCAAGGACCTGGTCGACGAGGCCTTCCTGCGCCGCATCCGGCACAAGGTCTATGTCGGCAATCCCACATCGGAGCAGTTCCGCCTGGTGCTGCAGCGGGTCTGCGAGGCCCGCGGGGTGCAGTACACCGAGCACGGCTGTAAGTACCTCATCGACGAGCACTACGTCAAGGCCGGGCGAGAGATGCGCGGCGTGCACCCGCGCGATCTGGTGGAGCAGCTCATCGACATCGCTCGGTACAACGACCAGGAGCCGGCGCTATCCAGGGAGCTGATCGACGAGGCCTGCAATTCGTACTTCGTGGAGATGTAGCCGCAACCCGTTACACGACACGGCCCGGCCCGCGGAAGCAGGCCGGGCCATGCTGGTTCTTGCGGACGCCTCACGGCCCGGCCGCGCTCAGTGGTGCCCGCAAGCGCTCCGGGCCTCGGCGATCTGCCGTGCCCGGGGCTCCTGGAGCCTGATCGTGCTGACAATCGCCAGCAGGGCGCACACCGCCGCACCGGCGAACACCGGCATGTAGCCCACGGCGGGCACCAGGGCCCCCACCGCGATGGGAGCCAGGCCCAGTGGCAGCAGGAACGCATTGCCAAACCCGATGTACGAGGGCCGCTTGGCCGCCGGGGCGATATCGAGCATGTAGTTGAACTCGCCCATCTCACGCCCCGGTGCCATGCACCCCAGACCCACGAACGCCAGCCCCAGCAGGGCCACGGGCAAGCTCTGCCATCCCCCCGTACCCGCAGGACCCGAGAGCGCCGCGAAGGCCGCGAGCGCGGCGACCACAAACGTCGCCAGCGTGCACCAGTTGGCCACCACGATCACCGCGCGGTTGCCCAGCCGGTCGCTGATTCTGCCGAACACCACAGACGCCACAATCTCACTGACCGTACGCACCGTGATGAACAGGGCCGCCCAGCGGGCCTCGAGGCCCAGAACGCGACTGCCGAAGATGATGAAGAAGGGGGGCGCGGCGCAGGCCAGCCCACTGAGCAGACGCTGCCACAGCAGGCGGCGATAGTTGCCGTCACGCCTGACGATCCGCAGGCCGCGGGCGAAATGCTGTCTCAGGGTCAGACGGCGAGTGGCCGCGTGCGGCGGGGGCTCCTTGACGAAGGAGAACACCGTCCAGGCAAGCCCCCAGGCGAGAGTGCTGAACAAAAACAGCATGCCGTAGTTGGCGGGAAAGCCGTAGCCTGAGCCGGGCCGCAGATAGTAGTCTACCACCGGAGCGGCCAGGGCGACGGCCAGGATCAGGCCCACGAGCCGCCGCCAGGTCATCAGCCCGCCCCGCCGGTCGCTGGGCACCGAGCGGGCCGTGATGTCGATCCACGCGAGCTCCGAAATCCCATTGCCCAGCATGAACACGAACAGACCCACCAGGACCGCGGCCAGGATCAGCGAAGGGTCTTGCCCCTTGCCCAGCAGCAGCGCCCCTGAGATCAGCAGCAGCGCGAAGACGCGTGCCACCGAGTAGAAGCGGTAGACGGGACGCTTGTTCTCGGTGTGATCCAGGGCCCGGGCGGCGAACACCTGGGTCGCCACGCGCCCCACGTGCTGCACGCTCACCGCCAGGCCCACGGCCCAGTCGGCTCCTGAAAGGCCCAGCACCAGCAGAGACACCACGGTCTCCTGGTCGATGGCCCGGGCGGCCACCATCGACAACGCCCCATTGATGGCGTTGAGCACGAAGTTCCGCCGCATCAGCGGCACCGCTAGGTCCGTCCGGTCCTTGGCTATCGCTGCCATCCCGACAGGTCCCCTGTGTGTCTTGGTTGATCGAATGGTCGAACGGCTGCCTCGTGCGTCACCCGGCACGGCCGTCGGTCGCCGGCCGCGAGCGGCGCATCCCTCACGATCCCGCCGCTTCTCCGGGCGCCAGCCGGTCCCTGGGCTCCTCCAGTCCGCGGTCCAGAACGATAGCCACCAGGGCCAGTGTCGCCGCGCCCACAAACAGCGGCAGATAGCCGGCTCTCGGTGCCAGCCAGCCGACGAGGATCGGCAGCAAACTCAGCGGCAGCAGGAAGAAGTTGCCGAAGCTCATGTACGAGGGTCTCTTGGCGGCCGGAGCGATGTCCAGCATGTAACTGTACTCGCCCACCTCGCGTCCCGCGGTCATGAGGCCCAGGAAGAAGAAGGCGGCACTGATGAGCACTATCGCCGCCGGGGCCGGCTCCCCCTGCAGCCCGGAGACCTGCTGCGCCAGGGCCGAAAGCGCCGCCAGCGAGAAGGTGACCAGGGTCATCGCATTGCCGAACCGGATCACGGCACGGTTGCCGATGCGGTCGCTGACCCGGCCCACCAGCACCGAGGCGCCGATCTCGCTGACAGTCCGCAGCAGGATGAAGCCGGCGGCCGACTTCTCCGGCATCCCCAGACCCCTGATGGCGAAGGCCACGAAGAACGCCGGGACGGCCCAGGCCGCGGTACTCAGCAGCCTCTGACGCAGGAGGCGCCGGTACGAGCGGTCTCGCCGGACGATGCGCAGGCCGCGGGCGAAATGCTGGCGTACCGTCAGGCGCCGCCTGGCCGCATGGGCCGGCGGCTCGACGGCGAAGAAGAACGCCAGGTAGGAGACCGCCAGGAACGCCGTGCCCGCCAGGTACAGCATGCCGTAGTTCGTGGGAAAGGGCAGGTGCGTGTCCGGGGCCAGGAAGTGGCCCACCAGTGGGGCGGCCACGGCGGCGGTCAGCAGGAGCCCCAGCACTCGCCGCCACATGAACATGCCGCCCCGCCGACTGCTGGGCACCGACCTGGCAGCCACATCCCCCCAGGCCAGCTCGCTGATCCCATTCCCCACCATCAACACGAACAGGCACCCCAGCAACACCACAAGGATCCCCATCGGGCTGCGCTGCTCTCCGGTGAGCAGGACCACTGTGGCCCCCACTAGGGCCGCGATGCGCGCCACCGAGCCCAGGATGTAGACCGGCATCTTCCGGGGCACCGAATCCAGCGCACGGGAGATCACCACCTGGGTCATCACCCGACCGAACTCCTGCACCGCCTGGGCAGCACCCACGGCCCACTCCGCACCCGCCAGCCGCAGCACCAGCAGCGGAATCACGGTACCCGGGTCGGCCGTGCGGTTCCCCAGCATCCACAAGGCGCCGTTGACCACCGAAAGCACGTAGTTTCGGCGCACCAGCGGGACCGCGATGTCGGTACGGTCTCTGTGGGAGGACACCCTCAACCCCGACCTCGCCGGGCAGGATTGGACCGACGGCGCCCGGTTACCAGCATGCAGATACGCCCCCGCAATTGCCGGACCGCTGCCGGACCGCCAACGCCGGGCGGCGAGCCAGCATAATGCGCCAAAGCGAAGGCGAGGTCAAGGGAGGAGGGCGAACGGCGGCGGGGAGCGGCGGGGAGCGGCGGGGAGCGGCGGGGAGCGGCGGGGAGCGGCGGGGACGCCTACCTCTCCCAGCCCGCGTAGCGGGCGACCGGGAGAGGTCACGGCCGCGTGGCGGCCGTGGGTGAGGGGCCGCCCCGCTGAGAGCCACCACCCCTGCAGGCCATCGCATCTCCGGGAATGGTGCCGGCATGAGCCGCAGGGGGCTCACGGTGGACGGCCGGCGGGCCTGGAGCCCCGCCGGCACGGCGGTTCTGAGCACTGTCTACCGACGGCCGATGTAGGTGCCCGGCGAACGGCACCTCATTCGCGGCCCCCCCTCTCCGCCTGCGGGGAAGGCCGGATTGGAGCGTCGCTTTCGCGGTCGCAGGCGCCGCAGCAGTTCACGGCGAACAGCAGGCATCATATCGGCCACTCCACCTCAGGAGCACGCCATGAACACTCAGGTAGCCGTGAGCACAGTCGTAGTGGGCGCCGCCATCTGCCTGCTGTTCACGGCCACGACGGCCGCCGCACAGCCCCATCGCCAGACCTCCGTTCTCAAGGTCTTTCTCGCCGACTTCCAGGACATCCCCCATCCGGAACGCTACACTCGGGCGTACTTCTCAGACCTCTTCTTCTCCCTAGATGGGCCGCGAACGACCCCTGAGGGCGGAAGGCTGGCCGGCAGCGTACGGGAATACTTCCGCACCGTGAGCCATGGACGTATCGACATCGAGGGCGAGGTCGCCAACTGGGTTCGCATCCCGCGCAAGATCACCAAGATCCCCCACTGGAAGGGGGGCATGGAGCCGTTCGGCGAGAGCTGGCCGGTGATCGTCGCCGAGACGCTCCGCGCCAATGGGATCGTGGGCGAGGGCTGCGCCGAGAAGCTGCGGCTGGACGATGGCCGCATGCCGCAGCTTCTGGTGTTCCTCAATACCGACTGGGGGATGGGCGGGGTCAACCGCGGCTGGGGGCGCTGCAAGGAGGTGCTGGGCATCATGGGGCTGTCCGAGCTGTGGGACGAGGCCTGGCTGAGCCTGCCAGAGCCCTATAGCAGCTACTCGGCCACGGAGTGGTCCCAGGCGCCCCCTTCGGCCACGGACGGCACCATCGAGGGGCAGCCGCAGGAGTCGGAGATCCGCCTGTTCCCGCTGTCGGTGATGATGCACGAGATGGGCCACCAACTGGCCGGCTGGCCCGACCTGTACGGGCCCGCATTCGAGCCCTGGGGGGTGTTCGACCTCATGGGCGGCCCGGCCGCCGGGACGCACTTCCCCATGAGCGTCTGCGCCTACCTGCGGCAGAGCAGCGGGTGGATGCCGTTCACCGACATGCCCCTGCGGAGTGCTCCCGCGCTGACGCTCCACCCGCTCGAGACACACAGCGAGGCCTTCGCCTTCGCCCAGGGCCCGGGGCAAGAGCGCCTCATCTGCGAGAACCGCCGGTGCCTCAAGTACCCCCGCGACGCCTCCGAGCCACCTGTCGACGAGGGACCGATCCTGCTCTGCTACCGACTCGACCCGGCCGCGCGGCGCCGCGTCATGTATGGCGATAGCCCCCAGGGCAAGATCACCACGATGATCCGGCGCAAGGAGCCCTACGGGGAGGTGTGGGGCAGGGAGCCTTTCGTCGACCTCACCGCGCACAGCGCGCCCTCCAGTCGCAACTCTCTCGGTGAGCTGTGGTGGGAGTTCCGCGGCATCCATCCGGTCGGCGACCGGCTACAGTTCGACGCGATGTGCTCGGCGGTGGACCTGCTGAGCGCCTACACGGAAGCGACGTGGACCGACGGCTCCGGCGCCGCCGTCGCGGCGGGTCACCTGGACGGGGCGGGCGCCGCTGTGTGCATGGTCTCGTGGCCGGGGGCCGAGGCGAAGCACGAGAGGGTCCTGCATGTGGGCATAGCCGCGGGCGGGGAAGTCCGAGGGCGCTACCGGCTGCCGGCGCCCGGCCCGCACCGGCTGTACGTCACCGCGAGCCTGCAGCGAGACAGCCCAGGCGGCGCCGAGATCGGCGTCGCCTCGCCTGAGGGAGCCGCGACGAGGACGGCGCTCCCGCAGGACCGTCCGGGCGAGCGTCGCGTTCTGATCGCGGACCTCCCGGCAGGGTCGAGTGTGCTCGAGCTCTCGGTCAGGCCGGTCGACGGCGCCGCCCCTGCCGCGGTTGGCATCCACCAGGCCTGGCTGGTCCCGATGGCGCCGACGGCCGTGGACCTGCTGAAGGCCGCCGCCGCTCGCGACCCGGAGACCACCCCGCTGGAGATCGCCGCCACGACGTTGGCCGATGGCTGCACCTACGGCCCGGAGGTGTTGACGCTGCCGCTGGGAGGTGACGCCCCGGCGAGCTGTGGCGCCGCGTGGACCGTCGCGGTGCCGCAGGAAGGTGGGGTGTTCCGGGCGCTACTGGGTCTGGGGGCCGACACTCCCGCCGGAGGCGCGGTCACCGTCGGCCTGAAGCTCTCGGCGGGTGAGCGCGAATGGCCGTTGGTGGCCAACCTCACGTTGACGGCTTCCGCGGACCCGGCCGACAACCGGCCGGCGGTGCTGGAGGTGCCGATCCCGGCTGAGGCGATGGGGCAGGAGTGCCAGGTGGTCCTGGAGGCCGCCGCAGTGGAGGGCACCCGCTGCACGCCGGCCGTGCCGTGCTTGCGGGTGTGCGAGGGGTGATGGGAGGCAGGCACCCACCGGCGCCGCCGTTGCAGGCCGGAGTATACGGTTGCCGGGGACCGCCGGACCGGGCTACGGGCAATGTGCTCCGCCGCCCACGCTCCTGGGGCCTTCCGGCGTGAGGATGGTCGCGCTGATGTCCTCATGCTCCGACGGACATGGGCTCACCCGCAACTCGCCGCCCTCCCACTGCGCCCACCACCGGTACATCTGGAACCACGTGAGCCATTCCACGGCCTTATTCGCGGCGTGGTCGCCCTTGTGTCCCACGCGCTCCTGCGGATTGGGCTCATAGCCCCCGAGTGTCTCGTAGCAGCGCTCCCAGGCCTCCAGATAGCACGGGTCGCCGAAGTACCGGGTGGCAAATAGCAGTGCCCTGGCCGGATAGTGCACACCGGGGAGGCGGCCGTGAGGATGCCTGGAGCCGGGAGAGCCCGGCTCCGCGCCCGGGGCGCCGACGTTGTCGCCCCACGCCCACTCGTACGGGAAGTGCGCGCCCTCTTCGTCTTCTACAATCGTGGTGAGCTGCCAGTCGCAGATGCGCCGGACGCACCAGGCGACCTCGGCATCCTCCGGGTGGCGCTCGAGCCAGTCGAGCATGGGCTCGGCGACCATGAAGTTCATCCACGGCTTGATGACCAGGTTCCCCGAGGCGTGGTGTCCGCCGGGGCCGCCCTGATCGCTGTACGACCCGTCCTCGCGCTGGCAGGCGATGGCGCGCCCGATGGCCTCCCGGGCCCGCTGCCCGTGGCCGCGGTCCGGCAGATAGTCCTCCAGCGCAATCAGCCCGCGGATGTACATGGCATCTCGGCCGTACGAGCGCCGGGGCCAGTTGGCATTATCCAGCGCCCAGGAGCACAGCGCCATGTTCTCGGCGGTCTCTCGAAGGTACGGGTCACCGGTCTCCAGGTACCCCTGGATCAGACCCAGGCTGCGGTTCATCGTCAGGGAGATGGCGCCGAAGGGGTAGCCGTGCATGTGCATCATGAAGTGGACGTGGTCGGTGGCTACATCGGCGATGAAGTACGCATCTCGCAGGGCCGCCTCCCATACGTCCGGCGACGGCCTGCGATAGAAGTACCGGATGAGATTGTACGGCGTCTCGCCCTCCCAGCCGGATTCGGTGAACTGCCCCTCGGCGGTATAGTGTGCCGCCGCCCGGGGCACCGAGCCGGCGGCGAAGGAGCCGCGAAGCTGACTTGTGGCCAGCCACTGTCCCGCGGCGTCGATGACCGGGTCGTGCAGGTCCGAGACCGGAAGCATCGGCGAGGGGCCCAGCTCGGCGCACAGGCCATACCACCAGTAGGGCAGCACATACCTCTCCACCCGCGGCGGTGCCTGTCCCAGGGACAGGCAGCAGCGCACGGTGCGGGCCACACCCGCGGGGATGCGCCGCTCCTGGGCCCGGCACACGCTGCCGGTGTCCTCCTGTCGCCAGGTGCGGCCGTAGCCGCCCAGCGGGATGTCCACTCCCTCGTACGCCTGCACCACCGTGACGCCGTCCTCGGTCCATGCCCGTCCGGGGGCCTCGGCCGACGCCAGGCTCCGGCACTCCTCGGTACTCACCGCGATGCCATCGCCAAGATGCAGCTCCACGGTCTCGCCGCTCAACGGCATGTCCACACTGTGCGAGCCGACGCCCCGGAAGCCGAGGACGGGAACGACCCCCTGCAACTCCTGGCCGTTGTCATCGTACAGATGGTTGTTCACATGGCGCAGCGTGAGGTGGATGACTCCGTTGGCAAACAGCAGCGCGTAGACCTCGCACTGCACCCAGTGCTGATGGTGCACCCAGGGGGAGGCGCCGGAGCCCCGGCAGTCCGGATGCTCGTCGGTGAGGCGGATCGCGGAGGCGGAGCCGGAGGCCCGGATCGCGGTGCAGGCCGGGCCGGACCAGAGCGTCTCGCAGCGCACCCACTCCCACCACATGAGGCCCTCGGTCTGGGTTCTCAGCCCCAGGCGCAGACCGAGACGTTTGCCCTCGTAGCGCAGGACAAGCTCATCCACCTCCCAGTGCAGGCGGCCGGCGTAGTGCTTGTCCAGGACGGCGAGCTCCCATGTGGGGCCCGCCCACTCGCCGACCGGTGTAACGTGGTCAACTGCGGCCAGTCCGAGCTCGTCGGGCAGCTCGCCGGGCGAGCAGGCCGTCACCAGCAGGCGTCGCGGGTGCCGGCCGGACGGGTAGGCGGAGGGCATCACCCGTGGCGCCGTCGCGGGCGACGGCTCCTCGCCGTCCAGCAGCCTCTCGGGCCACCAGGCGATGGGCACCGACTGACCGCCGGCGCCGCTCACCGCCACATCGCCGACGCCGGGAGGCACGGGCAGGGAGAGCACCGCGGCGGAGGCCCGAGCACCGGGCTGCAGGCGGAGTGGGCGGATGCGGGCGAGCAAGGAAGGGGCGGGAAGTGACACGGTAGGGCCTCCGGTGTGTCGGTCGCCGTACGGTGGTTGAGCACCGTGGCGCACAGTTGCCCACCCGACGCCCGTGCACCTCCCCGGATCGGGCACCTCCAATCACCACTGCTCGGAGGTCTCCACACGCCGGCGGCGAACGCATGGCGTACGTCCACCGGACAGGACCGCGACCTACGGAGGTGGCCTCATGCGATGCCCCGTTGCCCTGACTTGTGCTCTGATGCTCCTGGGAGCGACGCTGGTCGGCGCTCGGGAGGACGACGTGCCGATGCCGGACCTTGGGCAGACGTGGGTGGAGATCGACGGCGAGGTCTACGGCGCCGGGCCCGACGAGATGGGCCCCATCGGCGGCGGTGAGGGCTACGGCCCCATCGTGACCGACGGGCAGTACACGGTCGGCACCATCGACGACCTGCTGGAAGCCCTCTCCGCGGCGCAGCCGGGAGAGGTGGTGTTTGTGGACCCCGCGGCGGAGCTGGACTTCACCGCACTGGTGTATGCCGAGGAGCTGATACTCCACATTCCGGAGGGCGTGACGCTGGCGAGCAATAGGGGACAGGACGGGGCGCCCGGGGCGCTGCTTCACAGCGATGCCTTCCAGACCGGTCCGCTGCTTCGGGCTGAGGGGCCCGATGTGCGCATCACCGGCCTGCGCGTGCGCGGCCCGGACCCCAGGACCCGTCTGGACCACCATCGCCGGGCCTTCAGCAGTGGCCGGGAGAGCAAGGACGCCGGCTCGTACTACTACAGGCTCCCCAACTCCGTGGGGATCGACACCCGGCTCTCGGGCCTGGAGGTGGACAACTGCGAGCTCTCCGGCTGGAGCCACGCCGCGGTGAGCCTTGCCGACGGCATCGACCACTACGTGCACCACTGCTACATCCACCACAATCAGCGCAACGGTCTGGGCTACGGGGTGGCGCTGGGCTATGGGGAACAGGTGCAGGCACTGATCGAGTACAACGTGTTTGACTACAACCGCCACTCCATCGCCGGCACGGGGAAACCCGGAAACGCCTACGAGGCCCGGCACAATGTGGAGCTTGGCCACGCCATCAGCCACTACTTCGACCTCCACGGTGGCTCGGACCGCAAGGACGGTACCAACATCGCCGGCGACTGGCTCAGAATCCACCACAACAGCTTCCCGGACGCCGCGCAGTGTGCGGTGGTCATCCGCGGCGTGCCCATCGAGGGGGCCGACATCAGCCGCAACTGGTTCGCCGCCGAGGAGCCCGGACCAAAGGTCATTCGCCCCTGGCCGCCGGGGGGAGAGACCCGCGTCGACTGCCGCGATAACGCGTACGGGATACAGACGCCCCGGGTCAAGGACAACCCGGCGCCGTAGAGGTGCGGCCGGAAACCCCGCCCTCGCCGCGGATGTCATTCTGAGAGCGTCCGCTCCCGAAGGGAGCAGCTCGAAGAATCTCCTGGCATTCAGCGAGATTCTTCGCTATCTCGCTGCGCGAGATGGACGCTCAGAATGACATGAAACGGACCAGCCGGACTTTTCGGCCGGACTTCCAGCCGGCCTTCACCGCGCCGGACCCTACACCACAGAACGGAGAACACCCGCATGCAGATAGAGACGGTACACGTGTACCTGTTTGACACCCTCGCCGACCACGAAGTGGGCTATCTGACGGTGGGGATCCGGAACCCGATGCTCCAGAAGCATCCGGGACGCTACGAGATCAAGACGGTAGGGCTCACCGCCGATCCCGTCTTCACCATGGGAGGGCTCACCATCTTGCCGGACATGCTCCTGGAGCAGGTGGAGCCCGGCCACAGCGCGATGCTGGTGCTGCCCGGCGGCCTGGCATGGGAGGAGGGCAAGGGCGCCGAGGCCATCGCCAAAGCCGTGCAGTTCGTGGCGGCCGGCGTGCCGGTGGCGGCCATCTGCGCGGCCACGGCGGCTCTGGCCAGGGGCGGCCTGCTCGACACCAGGAAGCACACCAGCAATGCCCGCGAGTACATCGCCGCCACCGGCTACGCGGGCCAAGAGCTGTATCAGGATCGGCCCGCGGTGACGGACGGCGACGTCATCACCGCCTCCGGCGCCGCGGGGCTGGAGTTCGCCTTCGAGGTTTTCCGGAAGCTCGACCTGTACACCGATGAGGTCCACGAGGCCACCTACGGCCTGTTTCGGACCGCCGACCCGGCCTACTACGCCCGGCTCATGGAACTGGCCGGAGCATAGGGCGGAAACGTCCCCGTCCCGCGCTATCCCTGGCTCAGAAAGGCCTCGATCACCGCTCTGTTCCGGCTCACATACGGGCAACTGGGCTCAGTCCCGCACTTGCGGCAGGCCAAATCGTAGGCCGAGTTGATCGTCCCACACTGTGGGCAGGAGTAGTCCACCAGCATCTCCTCGTACCACTGCGCGTAGCCCACCTGCGCGATGCGCTCCTGCGAGGCCCACAGGTCGATGCGATGCGGCGCCTGGGTCTGGAAGACCTTGAGGTCGTCGCAGGGGTACTCGTCGCAGGCCCCGCAGAAGTCCACACCCTTCTCGGCGGCGCAGACCACCATCTTGCAGGTGCTGCAGTAGGGTCCCCGGGTGTCCGAGTGACAGCCGGTGCAGCGCATTCGCTCCTGCGTCAATCCGAAGCGCGCCGCCAGGCGCTCCAGCCTTTGGGGGTCCTCGGTAGTGGCGATGTAGACACTGCAGGCCCGGCAAAAGAGTCCGCACGTTGCGGCCAATTGCTTGTCGGGAATGGGCATATCGATGGGATACCTCCGGGTAGGTTGCCCGCTCTTTGCCGGAGACCATTGCCGGCGTTTGCGGGCTGCGGTCTCGTCACTGAGACAGGTATCGCCCCATCGCGTTGCGCTGCATCGGGCGCCTGGGCGTACCTGGGGCTGTGCGGCCCGGGGAGTTCAGGCCCGCCTGCACAGCCCCGCCGATGGGGGACTTGAGCCTGCAGAGAGCCTGGTTTAAACGAGAGGTCGCTTTGTGCAAGACAGGCAATAGTCCCAATTATGCTTGTGGAAAGGTTCTTCTAGCGGAATTGTCTTGACTAGACGGGGGGGAGAGTATAATCCGTGCCGTGATTGAGGAATCGTCCGGCGGGCTCTCGCCGCAGACCGGAGCGGCGGCGCACCCGGGAGCTGGCTGTGAGGGCCAGGGGGGCCCGCTTTCCCACCGCAGCTTGCAGCGTCATGGCCCCGAGCGCGCATGGCTGGGCCGTGGGCCCTGACTGTGGTCTGGCACGGCGCGGGGCGTCGCCGAGCTAGGCGTGTTCCTCCTGCACCCACTGCTCGTCCGGTGTTGCACACAGGATCGGCAGATGCTGTCGCTGTATGTGATGTTCCCTCGCCTACCCCGTTGACGCGCCTGACTTCTGGGTCTCCCCGCCGGCAGGTTGCCGTCGCCTGCGGCGGACCGTCACGAAAGAGACCACCTACCGCAATGTGCCTGCCGAAGCACGAGAGGCGCCTACACGTCGCCGACGCTCGCCTGCGGGCGGACACGTCCCGCGTCCGCGGAGGGGTTGTGGCGGGAATTGGACAAGCTGTCGGCGGCTTCCGCTCGCTGGCCGGTGCCGCCCGAGAGTGCCTTGAGCAGCCTCGCGTACTGACCGCAGCGGCGTATGCGTACGCAATGCTGCTGCTCTCGCGTGACCTTGGCCAGACGCCGACACCGGCCGCCGCCCTCGCGGCATTTGGGGCATCGGCGCTGTTGGTGTGGAGTGTCGTGAGGTCCTGGGGCATACAGGCGAGCACGCCCCGAGCGCTGCTCGTGCCTCTGCTGGCTGTTGCAGGCACGGGCGCTGTCGGCCTCGTACTGAGCAGAGCGTTCGGCGGCGGCATCGCCGTTCTCCTCCTGTTGCTGGCCTTGTCCAGAGTGTCGCCGGCGAGAGACGGCCTGGGTCTGCGCCCATTCGTCATGTCGGCGGTGCTTTGGATCGCGTACACCTCGGCCGTCAAGCTCTCCTCCGCCGCTTGGCATGCTGAGCGTGGGCTG
>CAZXDD010000095.1:0-17824 GCA_964639415.1 uncultured Armatimonadia bacterium | reverse complement strand
GTGTCTCCGTGTCTCCGTGTCTCCGTGGTGAGACGTTCGCCGTCCCCCGCCTCTCGCCGTTCTCCGTGGAACTCCGTGGAACTCCGTGCTCTCCGTGTCTCCGTGGTGAGGCGTTTGCTATTCTCGTCGTTCTCGCCGTTCTCCGTTCTCCGTTCTCCATTCCCCGTTCTCAGTAGCTCCGCACCAGCTCCGCCGCCGCCCTCCCGATGCTCTCCCAGTTAGGTGTAGCGGCGTCTTCAAGCACGCGGCCGGCCGGGACGGGGATGTCGAGGGCGGCCACGCGCCGGGGAGGCGCGGCCAGGTAGTCAAAGCAGGTGTCGGCGATGCGGGCCACCACTTCGGCGCCGATGCCGCAACTGAGGGTGCCCTCCTCGGCGACGAGCAGCTTGCCGGTGCGCTCCACGGAGGCGGCGACGGTATCGGTGTCCATTGGCGAGAGCGTGCGCAGGTCGATGACCTCGGCGCTGATCTCGTGCTCGGCCAGAGCCTCGGCGGCCTTGAGCGACTCGCAGGTCATGCGCGAGTAGGAGACGATGGTAATGTCATCGCCGGGGCGGACGACGGCGGCCTCACCGATGGGGGTGACGAAGTCGCCCTCGGGCACTTGTCCCCTCTGGCCGTAGAGTATCTTGCTCTCGATGAAGATAACGGGATCGTCGCAGCGGATGGCGCTCTTGAGCAGCCCCTTGGCCTCGGCCGCGGTGGAGGGGGCCAGGACGATGAGGCCGGGCGTGGCAAGCAGCCATTTCTCCAGCGATTGCGAATGTGTGGGACCGTACCCGCGTCCGGCGCCCGCCGGGGTGCGCAGCACCAGCGGAACGGTGGCCTGGGTGCCGAACTGGTAGCGGAGCTTGGCGGCATGGTTGGCCAGTTGATCCATGGCCAGGGTGATGAAGTCCATGAACATGATCTCGACGATGGGCCGCAGGCCGGTGAGCGCGGCGCCCACGGCGACGCCGACGAAGCCGCCCTCGGAGATGGGCGTATTGCGCACCCGCTCGGGTCCGAAGCGGTCCACGATGCCTTCGGTGGTCTTGAAGGCACCGCCGTAGCCGGCGATGTCCTCGCCCAGGAGGATGACGCGCTCGTCGCGCTCCATTTCCTCCTCAATGGCCTGTCTGATCGCGTGTGAGTAATAGATCTGGGGCATGTGGTGATTCCGGGTGTCGTGATGGCGAGGCATGTGGAAAACGGCCCGACGGGCCCAGGCCCGTCACCGGTCCTCCGGGCCGGGCGGCGGCGGCGCCCGGTGGCGCGTCCCCTCTGCGCTGGGCCCGCGCAGGAGGGAAACGGCGGCGGGCTTGAAGCCCCGTCCCACAGAAGGCCGACGGCCGCCCTCAAAGGAGACGGCGCCTGGCGCCGGCTCAGAATGTCGCGAACAGGTTGTCCTGCACTGTCTCCGGGTCCGGGTCCGGACTTTGTCGAGCATATTCCACGGCGGCCTCGATGTCGGCTACCGCCTGCTGGGCCAGCGCCTGCAGCTCGGCCTCGGGGGCGATGCCATCGGCCAGAAGCCTTCGCGCCATGGCCTCGAGCGGGTCGCGCCCGGCCCACTGCCGCTCCTCCTCGTCCGTGCGGTACTCGCACTTGTCGCTCTTGGAGTGCCCACACATGCGGTAGGTCATGGCTTCGACCAGCACCGGACCGTGGCCGTCGCGGGCGGCCGAAACGGCCTCCTGCGTCACCCGGCGGACGCTGAAGTAGTCATTGCCGTCGGCCTGCATCGTCTGCAGGCCGTAGCCCGCGACCCGGGCGGCCACGCTGGGCTGCAGGAAGGACTCTCGTAGCGGTGTGCTCATGGCATAGTGGTTGTTCTCGCAGAAGTACACGATGGGCAGGCGCCAGGTGGTCCCCATGTTGAGGGCCTCATGGAAGGCCCCCTGCCCGCTGGCACCGTCGCCGAAGAAGCAGAGCACCACGCGGCCGCTGCCGGTGATCCTCTGCGTCAGCGCGGCTCCTGTGGCGATGGGGATCATGCCCCCGGTGATGCCGTTGGAGCCCAGGAAGCCCAGAGCAAAGGCGGCCATGTGCTGGCTGCCGCCACGGCCGCCGGAGTACCCGGTAGCCTTGCCGAAGAGCTCGGCCATGATGCGGCCGGGGTCGCCCCCCTTGGCCAGGAAGTGCCCGTGCCCGCGATGGTTGGAGGTCACCATGTCATCGGCCTGCAGCGCGGCGATAGCCCCCACCGCGCAGGCCTCCTGCCCGATACACAGATGTGAGGTGCCACCGATCAGGCCGCTGCCGAACAAAGCATCGAGGGTCTCCTCGAAGCGGCGGATCAGGTTCAGCAAGTAGTAGTGCTTTCTCAGTTGCTCGGGAGGGTAGGTCACTTCGCGCCTCGCAAAGCCAGTGCCGCGCCCCGTCCGCCGGGGTCGGTGGCGACGATCAGGCGGTCGGTAGCATTCCTAACCATCGCCGATGCGCCGTCCAGGGCCATGCAGGCACCGAAGGTATGGCCATAGCTCTCGGGAACCGAGAAGACGTCGGGGGTCGCATTCAGTCCGGCATCGGTAGCCGCCGCCTCGGCGGCTACCTGTGGTGTACCCAGGCCCACACCGGCGAGCTCGGCCAGCACCTTGGCCCCTCTTGCCTCCGCGGCCCGGGCGCTCTCCAATGCCCACAGGCAGGCGCCCTCGGCGGGAACTCGTCCCGAGGGCAGGCCGCCGGCGGCGTCCAGCGCCGACAGCAAAGGCTCGCTGAGCGCATCGGCTCCGCCCGCGAGCATCAGGTCCGCCCGGCCCCACCTGACCAGGTCGAAAGCAAACTGCAGAGCCGTGGCCGCCGAGGTGTCCCCGGTGCACGTGGTCGTGACGGGCCCCTCGATCTGGTACTCTATGGCCGCCAGGCTGGCGGGCGAATTGGCGAAGCTGTGGGTGAAGATCATCGGCGAGGCGAAGCGCAGGCCCTTGGCCTGCACCCGGGCGGTGACTGTGTGCATCGAATCCAGGCACCCGAAGGCCGTGCCCACTGCGAGCCCGAAGCGGTCGTGGGCCAGTTCTCGCCATGCCAGGCCGGCGTCCTGCAGCACCAGGGCGCACGAGGCCAGGACAAGCTCCGAGCAGCGGTCCAGGTAGGTCTTCTCGGTCTCCAGATAGTCCTCGACCACGAAGTCCAGACACTCGGCCAGTAGCGGTGCATCGGGCCACTCGCCCTGCAGGCGCTCCGGGGCTCTGCGCCCCTCGCGGCCCTCGGATAGGCCGGAGGTGAAGTCCTCCCGGCCGATGCCGATGGCGCAGATGGGCCCGATTCCTGTGACGACGACACGGTGAGGCGAAGGCATTGCAGGGGTACTCCTCAAGGGGCACGGGTTCGTGCGGTTCATCTCGACCGGGGAGGAGCAACGACCCCTCCACGGCGCGAACGGTTCCGCCTCGGGCCCGACTAGACGAACTCCCGGAACACCACGCAGGCGTTGCTGCCTCCCACTCCGGCGCTGATGCTGGCGGCACAGTGCACCGGATGGCTGCGAGAGGCGTTCACCACGAAGTCCAGGTCCATCTCCGGGTCCGCGACACCGTCGTTGATGGTGGGCGGCAAGATGTCGGTCTGGATCGCCTTCACGGTCGCCACGGCCTCCACGGCGCCCGCCGCGCCCATGAGGTGGCCGATGGCCCCCTTGATGGAGCTCACCGGTACCTGGTAGGCGTGCCGCCCCAGCACCTGCTTGATGGCCTGGGTCTCCTCCGGGTCGTGGTACTCCGTGCCCGTGCCGTGGGCATTGATGTAGTCGACGTCCGTCGGTGCCACCTTGCCGTCTCTGAGGGCTTCTGAGAGCACGCGGATCATCCCGTTGCCGCCCGGGTCGGGAGCGGTGAGATGGTAGGCGTTGTTGTCCTGCCAGCTCCCCATGACCTCGCAGTGGATCCTGGCACCACGGGCCTGCGCATGGTGGAGGGCCTCCAGGACGAGGATGCCGGCTCCCTCGCCGAAAAGGGTCCCGCTGCGGTTGGCGCTGAAGGGCAGGATGTCGTCGGTGGTCATGGTGCGCAGGACGCTGAGGCCCCCCAGGAGGCTGGGGGCGAGGGCGTCGTGCCCGCCGCAGAGCATTACGTCGGCCCTGCCGTAGCGGATCATGTCCAGGCCACAGCCGATGGCGGCGGTGCCCGAGGCACAGGCGATGGAGAGCAAAGAGCAGGGGCCCTGCAGGTCGAAGCGGTTGCAGAGGTGATCCAGCGCGGTGTCGAAGGCAAACTCCTCGAAGGCCTCGGCCGAGGGCCGTCCGGCCAGCCAACCCTCCACGAACTGCTCCCAGGAGACGGCGCCGCCGAAGTTCGTGGCCAGGACGGCGCCGGCACGGTGCGGCGCCATGGATTCGGGGCTCAGCTTGGCCTCTGCCACCGCCTCGGAGGCGGCCGCCAGGGCGAACTGTGTCGCCGTATCCGGAGCGCACGGGAGGCCAAACTCATCGGGCGAGAACTCCCATTCCCAGACCTGGCCGCCGCGCCGGCTGCGCAGGCCGGTAGGGTCAAACCTGGTGATCTGGTCGATGGCGCGGCGGTTCTCCGTGAGGCCCAGCCAGAGGCGGTGGACGCCTGCTCCGAAAGGTGTGACGGCACCAAGTCCGGTGACAACTACGCGCTCCACGGTACCACGCTTCCCGTCGCGGCGCCATCGCAACCGGGGCGCCGCAGGAGTGTTGGGCCGATGGCCAAAGCCGGCGGGACAAAGTCACCGACCCGCCGAGTGATCGGTTCCGGCGGCTGATCCGCCGCCTCAGGGACGAACCCTCAGCAGGATACACAACACGACAGGGCGCGTCGGGTTCCATGGCCCGGCGGGCCGTGGGCGGGTGCCTGCGGCGGAACCTCCGGCACACATGGCGCGGGCCGCGTACCGTGGTACGCGGCCCGCCAACCGTTGCCCCTATGGTTGCGCCCAGGCCTGTAGCAGGCCGACAACCTGTGGATAACTATACCGCGCTGCCACCTACTCTGTCAAACACAGCCGCGTCCGCCGGGCAACCGCCTCCCTGGCCGAGAGCGAGGTGATGGCACCGTTGGCCAGGACGTCGCTGAGCCGTGCCGGCTCGAGCTTGCGGGCCCGGACACGCTTGATGATCAGCGGGAGAGCCTTGACGCTCTGCATGTCGCCCTGGTGCATGAGGATGATGTCACCGGCGCCCAGCTCGTGGGTGGCATTGTAGGCGATGGCCGTCGGCGCGGGCTTCGCCCAGTCCCCTGTGTTATGGGTCCACAGGGCCGTGACGATCCCCATGCGCTCGGCGATCTCCAGGGAGGCGACGGTGTAGTCCCCACCCGGGGGACGCATCGCGGTCGGCAGTTCGCCCGTAAGGGCGCCCACGATTCTGGCGCAGCCGCGCAACTCGGCGTAGATCTCCTCGGGACGCAATTGCGAGAAGCGTCGGTGTGAGTAGGTGTGGTTGCCGATCTCGTGGCCGTCTCTGTGGATCTCCCGGATCAGTCCCGGAAACTCCTCGGCCTTCTCCCCGACCACGAAGAACGTCGCTTTCACACCCTCGCGGCGGAGAATGTCCAGGAACAGTGGCGTGATCAGCGGATGGGGGCCATCGTCGATGGTCAGGGCCACCTTGTTGCCGTTGGCGCCCCGGAAGATGGCCCCGACCGTGGCTTCCGGGCCGGTAAGCGTGGCGGCGAGCTCGAGCCCCTCGCGAGTGAGCTGAGCCCACTGATCGCGGATCCGCGGGGCGGTGTAGGCCGTGCGCGGCATGGCCTCCCGAGCCGAATGCCAGTCGCGGGCGTACGTGGTGAACACCGGGTCGTACCGCAGCGCGCTGAGCTGGGCCAGCGCTTCCCGATGCGTGCGGCTCGGGTTGCCCTCCACATGCATGAACGCCACCCGGGTTGCGGCGACCGAGAACACCGGCCGATGCCAGACCTCGCCCTCGGCGTCGGGAGCGGGCACAACGGCCCAGAAGTCTACATGCTGCAGGTCCTCGGGAAGCGAGAACGCCGCCCGCATCGAGCGGAAGGCATCGTCCTCCACCTGCTCCAGCGAGAACAGACGGCTCTGCGAGTCGCCGGCTTGAACCTTGATCAGAGCCACCGGTCGGCCGCCCTCTCGGGCCACGGCGACCTTGAGCAGGCGCTGGCCCAGGCCGGCTCGCTCAAGCTCCGCCGCCAGGGAACGTTCGGTACCGGGGTCCATGCCCTTGAGGGCGCCGTCGCCGTTCTCGATGGCCTGCAGCAGCTCGGCCGGAGGGACCACGAGCGTGCGGGCCGCCAGGTGTGAGAGCCCGGAGGGTGCGGCCGGGGCGGGGAATGCCGCCAGCGTTGCCGCCAGCAGGGCAGGCAGCCCAAGTATGCGTCCATTGCGCCGGAAACGTCGCCATTTGATCATTGGTTCGGTTCCGTGGCCTCTGTGATGGCGTCTGCTATCGCGATGCGGTCGGCCGGTCCTCCGGCCACCGTCCCTACTTGCCGAAGATGGCGGTGCCCCTGTAGGTGTAGGTGGCCCCATCCTGGTACTGCAGGGTGCCGGTCATCGAGCTGGAAGAGGAGAGGTTCATGGTCAGGTCCACATAGCCCTCGGCGACGCTGCCTGTGGCGACCAGGTCCCGCGCCAGGAGCTCATTGCCGTTGCGTGTGAAGGTGCCCGAGTAGGTCCAGGTCTGGCCCCCAACGAGCATCGACAGCGCCGCGGTCCCTGCCGCGGCCGTCGAGACACCGCTAACGGACGATCGGGACAGAGTGAGTGTGGCATCGGTCACGGTGATGGCGCTGGGAGCCTGGGACAAGACGGTGGTGGTTCGGGTGAGGATCACCGAGCGTGCCAGGTTCCAGGTGCCGTATTCCACGTCGTCGTCGACTGTGGACTGTGTGGAGTCACAGCCGATGAGCAGTACGGCCAGTGCGGCCACGAGCAGTGCGGCCAGGGTGCGTCTCATGGTTGTCCTCCTGTGCGGCTCGCCCTCAGAGATCGGCGATGTATGATCGATCTAAGACCTTTCACGGTGCCTGCGCCGTGGCCGCGAGGGCCAGCAACTCCTGTGGCGTGGTGTGCGGACCGGCGAGCTCACCCACCGAGCGCCCCTCGCGCATGACCACGACGCGGTCCGCCAGCGCGGCGACTTCCTCCAGCTCGCTGGAGATCAGGATCACGCCTACGCCCCGGGCGGCCAGGGCGCGCACCCAGCGATGGATGTCCGCCTTGGCTCCCACATCCACCCCCCGTGTGGGCTCGTCGAGGACAAGCACTCTCGGCTCGCAGGCCAGTGCCCGCCCCAACAGGACCTTCTGCTGATTGCCGCCCGAGAGCTCGGAGACGGTCTGCTCCACACTGCTGCAGCGGATGGACAGCAGGCTCCCGTACTTCTGCGCCAGAGCGGTCTCGGCCTGCCGTCTCAGCCGGCCCCCGAAGCCACACAGCCGCTCCAGCACGCTCAATGACAGGTTCTGGCGCACCGAGAGCTGGGGGATGAGCCCCTGTAGCTTGCGGTCCTCCGGGAGCATGACGATACCGGCGGCCCGGGCGGCGGCCACGGCCCGCACTCGGACGGGCGCTCCATCCACGAGCAGCCGGCCGCCGCCGGCCGGTGCCAGCCCCGCCAGCGCCCGGGCGACCTCCGACCTGCCGGAGCCCACCAGGCCCGCGAGCCCCAGGATCTCTCCGGGCCACAGACGGAAATCGACGTTCTCGAACTCACCCTCGCGCCGGAGACCGCGAACCTCCAGGAGCGGTGGAGTGCCGGATTGCACGGCGGCTGCCTGACCGCGCTGGCAGGGCTCCAGCGCCTCCTGCGCCGCCCCGGCCATGGCGGCAACTACCTCCTCCTCGTCCGTCCGGCACGTCTGGAGCGTCGCCACCGTCTGCCCGTCGCGCAGAACCGTGATACGATCGGACAGCGCGAAGACCTCCGGCAGGCGATGTGATACGTAGACGATCGTGACGCCCTGCTCCTGCAGCCGGGCCATGAGAGAGAACAGCGCCTGACACTCGTGGGAGGTGATGGCCGACGTCGGCTCATCCAGGATCAGGACCCGCGCCGACCACCCCAGGGCACGGGCGACTTGTACCAGTTGTTGGGCGGCGATGTCAAGGTCCGCCACCAGGGCGTCCGGTGAGACGTCCAGCCCCACGGTGCGAAGCAGCCTTGTGCTCTCTTCCCGCTGTGAGGCGTGATCCAGATGGCCGTGGCGCTCGATCTCCCGCCCCAACATGATGTTGGAGCAGACGGTCATATTGGGGGCCAAGAGCGGCTCCTGGGGCACCATCCCGACGCCGGCGCTGATGCCCTCGTGCGGGGTGCGGATGACCGCGGGCTCGCCGAACAGCAGGACCTCCCCCCGGTCGGCGCGCAATGAGCCGCCGAGGATCTTGGCTAGGGTGGACTTGCCGGCTCCGTTGGCGCCCACGAGAGCGTGGCACTCGCCCACCGCCGCCTCGAAGCAGGCACCGCGCAGGGCGTGCACTCCAAAGAAGCGCTTGTGGATGCCGGTCATCATCACCGCGGCGGCATTGGATTGCATCGTCTTGACCTGCGGTACGCCACCGTCGTTGCCGTCGTCCGTTGTTCGGCCCCGGGAACCGAGGCCCAAATGCCCCTGACGCGAGAGATTGACACCGTCGCCTACGGCAGGGAGGTCTGTTCCTCTGGGCAGGAAAGGATCACCCATCTCTTCGCGCAAACGCGCACCCACAGTACCTCTGCCGGTACAGGCCCAATTCCCGGCTCAGTTCTACACTGCGCTGGAAGCCGCCGCCGAGGCGGAAGTTGCGGCCCACGAACCGGATCCCCATCTCGTCGCACAGGTCCGCCCCCAGGCGGTTGATGACATCCAGCGGCTTGTGCGGGCTGACGGTCAACGTGGTGGCGACATGGCCGATCTGGTGCTCGGCGGCGTACTGGACCGTGCGGCGAAGGCGATAGTCGAAACACACCGGGCAACGCCGGCCCCCCTCGGGCTCCTGCTCCAGACCCGCCACCGCCCGCAGCCAGTCCGCGGCATCATAGTCGGCACAGATGAGCTCGATCCCGAAATGCTCCGCCACGATGCGGGCATTGCCCAGGCGCAGCTCATGCTCCTGTTCGGTATCGATGTTGGGGTTGTGCCACAATCCGACCACGTCGAACTGCGGCAAGATCCGCTCGACCACCGCGGTCAGGCAGGGCCCGCAGCAGACGTGCAGGAGCAGACGGGGCCTGTCCAGCCCGTCGGCAAAGTCAGTTGGGCCGCCTGCGTGCCTCGTTGCCATAGCTCAATAGGCGTAGTGAGAGTGCCGGGATGAGCCTGTCAATGTGTTACCGACGCACCTACGACGCGACTGCTTACGAGAGATCGCCCGCCCGTGCGTACTGGACGGTGCGAACAGATTCTGCCGAGAGGCTCTGTCGCTATCCGTAGACCTCGGCGAAGCGTCCCTGTCCATAGAGTCGCTCAAACTCCCTGACCACCGCTACCTGGCCCGCATTGGGGTCTACCAGTGGGCGATGGCTGCGCACGAAGCCGATGGCTTGCTCCGTTCCCAGGCCCTGTGTCACCAGGTAGCACGCCACCGTGAGCGGGGCGCGCCCAATACCGTGCTTGCAGTGCACCACGATCCCCTGCTGTAGCTTCACCGCCATATCGATGAACCGCGCGGCCAGGGCGAGCTGGGCAATGGTGGGCATATACCAGTCCTTCGCCGGCAGCCAGAGCTCGGCGAAGGGGTTCAGCGTCCCGAAGTCGTCCCTGGCCTCTTCCTGCAGGCTCAGGTCGATGCGCACGCCCTCGTCATACAGCTTCTCCCAGTCCAGGGCACGTATCTGCCCCCCACACCAGATCAGGTCGGTTATCTGCGAATGCCGCATCTAGCTGATTTCACCCTCGTCACTGATCCCGCTCACAGTGTCTATGCCCTCATAGGCCACGGCGCGGATCCAGGTACTCAGCTTCTCGCCGGGCTGCAAGGTCAGGTGCGTCCCGGCCTTCATGGCCTCGGTGAGGATAGCCGGGATGCTGCTGAAGGGCTCCACGGCCATGACGTACTGCCGTCCCCAGGCGGGGGCGCCGAACTCGCCACCCAGCGACTGCCACAGCCACATGTGCCGGAACACGCCGGTGTCGAAGGACATGCCGAAGCCCACGCCCTTGCCTCTGTTGGTCAGCGCATACCAGCCGCCATCGAGGTCGGTGAGATAGGTCATCTCACTCACCCGGTCCTCCGGGGGCGTAACGCGGCTGACATCCCAGACCCCACCGTCCCGGGCCTCGCCCACGGGCCAGGCGAACCTCTGGCCCGGCGCGAGCCTGGAGTCCGCACCGACGTTGGCGTCGACCACCACGGTCTTCGCGCTGCAGTCCAGCACGCAGGTCTCATCCACAAAGGGCGGGCCAAAGGCCGGGTGATGGCCCCACATCAGGTCCATCGCCTCACAGGCCTCGTTGGTGACCTCCTCCTCGATCCGCAGCACAGGGGACTGCGAGACGAGCGTCATGGTGCGCGCCAGCAAGTAAGGCGAGCGCGGCGTTCGGCACCACAGCCGGACACTCACGCACCCGGGGCCGTCCTCGATCACCTGATGCCGCCACGGGATGCCCCAGACCTCGCCGTGGAGGCCCATCTCGCAGTTCTTGTAGACGCAGACACGGCCGCCGTTGGGCAGGCACTCCTGCCAACCGCCCTCGTAGTAGTCGGAGAACGGACCTACGGCCGAGGGCTTGCCGTCGAGGCTCATCATCGGCGGCCGGACACCCCGAGGGCTGCGCCACATGAAGTCGATGTCCAGCGGCTTGTAAATGAACTCGTAGATGTCGGCGCCCTTGTCCAGCAGGACGGTGACCTTGAGCAATTCGTTCTCCAGCGTCATCATCCGCAGGCCGCGGAAGGTGAGCTCATCATTGACGCGGCAGCCGAAGTTGCGTTCATGCACGTAGAACACGTGAGTTCCTCCTGCCGTTGCCGTGGCTGGGAGCGCGGATCGCGCAGGGCCGAACCCGGGTCTGCGTTGTGGAATGCCCGCGGTGCACGCTGTGCTCTCACTCGCCGTTTCCACAAACCCACGCAGGCCGCGGGAGCCATCCGGCCCACGGCCTGCGCTGTGCGTCTCGCCGCGTCACCCTATCCGCCGACCTTCTCCCCACACTCAGGGCAGAACTTGGCGCCGGGCTCCAGTTCGGCGCCGCAGGCCGAGCATTCGGTGGCCGCCTGCTGGCCCAGCTTGGCTCCACACTCGGGGCAGAACTTGGCGCCGGGGGTGAGCTTGGAGTTGCACTCCGGGCAACGGTCCAGAAACTGGAGCTTCTCCCCGCATTCGGGGCAGAACTTGGCGTTCACCGCCAGCGGTGCCTCGCATTTGGGGCAGGTAGCACGGATCGTTTCGCGCCAGTTCTCGCGGGCCAGCTTCTTGTCCTCATCGGCCATGGCGGCGTGGCGGTGAATCTCCTCCACCGAGCGCTCGGACTGGGCCACGGACATCTCCACACCCAGGTCGGGGGCGCAGTCCTTGCACAGGCCGCGCTTCTCATTGACGCAGGTGCTGCGGCAGACCCAGTGCGTGCACTTGGGGCACTGGAGGAAATCGGACTTGATCTCCTCCACGGCGGCCTCGAAGGCCGCGTCGTGCTCCTTCTCCCAGGAGGCCGACCTGGCCCGGTCGGTGACATTGGCGGCCGAGGCGAACACACCGCCGAACAGGCTGCCGGCGGCGTCCAGCACCTGCGAGACCTTCCCGCTCACGGCGGGCTTGAAGCGGGTGCGGTAGCCGGTGCCGCAGCGGTCGCAGTAGAACTCGAACTGGAACCCCTCACCTGTGCTCAGATCGTTGTAGTTGCGGGTGAACTGGATCTTCTGACTCATATTGCGCTCTCCACATGCTTGTTGGAGACCGACGCACCCGGAGCCGGGACACACCGGGCACGCAAACCACCTGCACTGCCCAGGCGGCGGCCATCGAACGTCCAATGGGCCTGATTATAACCGCATTTGGGCGCGAGCGGTAGGGGCGGAGCCGGCAACCAGGGAGAAACAGCGCGGAACTTGCCGCGGCAACGGGGTGTCAGCCGTCCGGCGCTTCGCCCGGCTGAGCATTGCGGGTGGGCGCCGGGGCCGGTCCCCACGCCGGGTCGATGCACTCGGCTCGCCACTCCAGTGTCAGCGTGCGCCGCGCTCCGCCGTCCGGCCGGATCGAGACGATTCCCTGGTGCGGGCCGGAGAAGCGGACCTCCATCCCCGTGGCCCGGCGCGAGAAGGCGATCGCCCGGCCGTCCGGTGACCAGGTGGGACTGCGCTCGATCCAGTCGTCATTGGTCAGGCGCTGCAGGCCGTGGCCGTCTGTCCTGACCGTATACAGGTCGGGGCGGCCGTACTCGTCGCTGATGAAGGCGATCCTCCGGCCGTCCGGAGACCATGCAGGCTCGCCGCCGCGGACGAGGTAGTAAGGCTCCGAGCCGTCGGCGTTGATGATCCACACCTCGTCGGGGCCCAGGGCGCGGCTGCGCTGGAAAGCCAGCCTGCCGCCGTCCGGCGACCAGCAGGGATTGGCCTCGTCATGGATGGTGTTGGTCAATCGCCGGGTCTCGCCCCGGAGGGTGGCGATGTGGACCTCTCGATTCCCCCGGCGGGTGTCGCAGAAGGCGATCTGCTCTCCGTCCGGGGACCAGGCGGGGTCGCAGCCGCGCGCGAACTCCCGCCGCCCGGAGCCGTCGAGGTTCACGATGGCGATCTTCGCCCCGTCCACCTCGAAGGCGAGCTGCCTGCCGTCCGGCGACCAGGTGGGGTGGGTCTCGCTGTCCATCATCGTGCGGGTCACGGACGCCGGGTTGCCGCCGTCGGGGTTCATGACGTAGATGTCGTAGTTGCCGTCGCGGTTGGTGCTGTAGGCGATCCGGGCCGGCGGCGCCTGGTCGGCGAGCAGGCCGCAGACCGCGCAGCACAGCGCCGACAGGGCGAGGGTGGTCGCGATCGGCCGGCGCATGGGTCGGCGGGCCATCTTGGGGGGCTCCTGATAGGTGGCGGGCTATCGCTCCGGGGCCGGCCGGGAATCGGGTGCCTGCGGGGGCACACCCGGAGCCGGGCGGGGCCCATCGGGCGTCGGTTCCGGTCGCTGCAGTCGCGGTCGCCAGGCGGGCTCGATGTCGGCGACGCGCAGGTTGCTCGTCAGTTGCCTCACCGGACGCCCTGTGGCGCCGATGAGCACGAGCTCCTCGTCATCTCCCGCCGCCTGTCTCTCCACGGTGGTGTCCGGACGGCTGTCGAAGGCGATGCGCGTTCCATCCGGCGACCAGGCGGGGTTGTGGTCCGCCCAGTCGTTGGACAGCAGCCGCGTGGAGGCCCCTCGGGGCACCCCGATGACGTACAGGTCGTAGCCCCTGTCCCTGTTGCTGGAGAACACGAGACGGCCGCCGTCCGGCGACCATGAGGGGTGACAGCCGCGGGTGATGAAGGTGCGCTCTGTGCCGTCGGCGCGCATGGTGTAGATCGCGTCCTGGCCGCCGGGAGACCGGGCCTGGAAGGCAATCCAGCGGCCGTCCGGTGACCAACTGGGGCACGTCTCGTTGGCCGAAGTCGAAGTCAGGCGTGTGACGTAGCCATTGATGTCGATGGTGTAGATCTCCGGGTTGCCGTGGCGCGAATCGCTGAAGGCGATGCGGTTGCCGTCCGGTGACCACGAGGGGTCCTTGCCCCGGGTGAGCCTGGCGCGCCCGCTGCCGTCGGCCCACATGGTCCAGATCTCGGCGTCATTGCACTCGAACGCCAGCTTCTGCCCGTTGGGTGACCAACACGGGTCCTTCTCCTGCACCCCGGGGGTGTCGGTCAGCCGCTGCAGCCAGGGGCCGTCCGGGTCCATCACGTAGATCTCGTAGTTCCCGTCGCGGTTGGTGCTGAAGGCGATGCGGTCCTCTTCCCGGGGGGGCTCGGGCGCAGGGGGTGCCGCCACCTGCGCCAACGCGGGAGTGGCCACGGCCACGACGCAGAGGGCCATCAGGAACGCGGGACGGTGTCTGGGCATGCCGGTCTCCTCGAGGTTCGTCATCCCGGGACGGGCGCGCTGCGGATGCGGCTCCGTCTCGATGCCAACCTTCTTCACCCCCCCGAGCTTCTCCTGCGGGCCTGCACAAGCGAAGCCGGGACCCCTGGCGAGGTCCCGGCCCGGCGAGTCACATCTGTCGGCTGCGTGTGGCTACCAGATGCCCCAGATCTCGTCGTAGATCTGGTACGGCACCCAGGCCAGAGTAAGGCTCTCGGTCTTGGTCCACTTGGCGTGCCCATCTACATAGCCGATGTTGAGCCCCTCGTTGTGTCGGCGGGCCGGGCCCCAGCCGCTGATGGTCGCGAGGTCGATGGCGCCGGTGATCGAGGCGTCGCCGTGGTTGTGACCGACGGCCTCGAACACCAGCGGGACCTCGGAGACCGAGGTCACCGCGGCCGAGGACAGCGGGTACCAGTAGCTGGCGCCGCCCTCAACGGTGTGGATGAGCCGCTCATTGGGGCCGTAGGAGTAGTATGGGTCGGGGTTCAGCGGGGCCAAAAGGTGCATGTCCATACCCACGTCGCCATTGCTGGGAGTAACGTACGCGCCGCCGGCGAAGACCTTGATCGGGGCCTTCTGACTGGGGCACTTGGCAATCTGGCCGTTCTTGACGTAGGGCGTCACCATGTCGAACATCGTGATGGCCCCGGTGGCGGTGGCGTACATCAATGGTGGGAACATCTCGTCATAGTCCTGGAGGTACATCATGACGCCGAGGTTCAACTGCTTCAGATTGGAGAGACAGGACGTCTGCCGCGCCTTCTCGCGGGCCCTGGCGAACACAGGGAACAGAATCGCCGCGAGGATCGCGATGATCGCAATGACCACCAGCAACTCGATGAGCGTGAAGCCACTTCCCCTGCGCAAGCGCATACGGACCTTCCTTTCCAGGCACCACACAGTGGCGGCCCGAAGTGATGAACGCCCTTGTATCTATTGGACGCCGAGACAGACACCTCCTTTGCCAGTCCCATTTATCCCCTCGTGACCGGTCCGGCGGGGATGGGTCTGGTCATACGTCGGCAGATTCGGAGGCGACAGGGGTCTATATCATCATACCCCGCTCAAGGCGTCTACTAACATGCCGGCTGAAAACGGGCGGCGGCGGGGGGGGAAGGTACCGGCCGCCGCCGGAGCCAATACCATTCCCGGTCGTGGCAGCCGGGGCCGACGGGACGGCGGTGGCCCTGCACTGCCCGGCGTGAGGACACGCCAAGGAGGCGCGCTATGCCCACCGATCTTGTCGCCCCCAACATCGTCTACATCCTGGCCGACGACATGGGCTACGGCGATGTGGGCTGCCTGAACCCGGAGTGCAAGATCCCCACTCCACATATGGACCGCCTGGCGTCCCAGGGCATGCTGTTTGGCGACGCTCACTCCAACTCCGCCGTCTGTACGCCAACTCGCTACGGGGTACTCACCGGTCGCTACTGCTGGCGCTCACGTCTGCAGCGCGGCGTGCTGGGCGGGTACTCACCGCACCTGATCGAGGCGGGTAGACTGACGGTTCCGCAGATGCTGCGGGGGGCGGGCTACCGCACCGGGTGCATCGGCAAGTGGCACCTGGGGATGGACTGGCGGTTGACGGTGGAGGGAGAGCTCGGAGACGGCATCGACCCGGCGGTGGACCCCAGCCTGGTGGACTACGCCGCGGCCGTCGCCCACGGCCCAACGGCCCGTGGCTTCGACGAGTTCTTCGGCATCAGCGCCTCACTGGACATGCCTCCTTACACCTATATCGAGAACGATCGGGTGACGGAGCCACCTACGG
Organism: uncultured Armatimonadia bacterium; assembly: GCA_964639415.1. Classification (GTDB taxonomy): domain Bacteria; phylum Armatimonadota; class Zipacnadia; order Zipacnadales; family JABUFB01; genus CAYRFY01. Next base: position 2,120 of record CAZXDD010000095.1, on the reverse strand, counting down.
GCCTGTCGGAGGGGGGGCAGTTCCCCGAGAACTGGCGGCCCGGCCCCGCGGCCCCCGGCTTCCGGCATGAGGAGGTCTTGCCACGGCTCACGGCCAGAGCCTGCGAGTACATCGAGCGCAGCGCCGGGCAGGACGGGCCGTTCTTCCTGTACTTCCCGCTGCCCTCTCCGCACGCCCCGGTGCTGCCCATACCGCGCTTCCGGGGCGTGAGCCGCGCAGGAAGCTACGGCGACTTCGTGGCTCAGACCGACGACTCGGTGGGCCGAGTCATGGCGGCCCTGGACGCTTGCGGCCTCGCGGACAACACCCTGCTGGTGGTGACCAGCGACAACGGCTCCACATTCACCAACGAGGCGCTGGCCCAATACGGACACCTGAGCAACTACCACTTCCGCGGGTGCAAGTCGGACGCCTGGGACGGTGGTCATCGGATCCCCTTCATGGCGCGCTGGCCGGGGAGGATCGCCGCCGGCGGCACCTGCGGACAGCTCATCTGTCTGACCGACCTCATGGCCACATGCGCCGAGATACTGGGCCTGCAGCTACCGGTGGATGCGGGGGAGGACAGCATCAGCATGTTGCCGCTGCTCTTGGGGACAGCCGGTGCGGTGCGGGAGGATGTGGTGCACCATTCGGTGCACGGCAGGTTCGCGATCCGTAAGGGGCGCTGGAAGCTGGTACAGTGCAAGGGGTCCGGGGGGTGGAGCCTCGCCGAGGAGGAGGTGGGGCCAGACGCACCGCCCGGCCAGCTCTACGACATGGAGAGCGATCCGGCCGAGCAGTGCAACCTGTACCACCGGCACCCGCAGATCGTGAAGGAGTTGACCGACATACTCCACGGCTACCGGGTGGACGGCCGGAGCCGATGAAAAAGCACCGTTCAGACGGCGCGCCCCCGGCCGGGGGACCGCACCGATGCTCCGAAGGGGTGATCGCACTGTTCTGGCACACACACGACGGCATGCAGGGGGCGCAGATCTACCGCTGGCAGTGGATCCGGTCCATCCTCATCAACAAGTGGGCCATGGGGCTGCCGCACATCAACACTCCCCTGCGCAAGTTCCTGCTGCGCCTGGGCGGGATCAAGGTGGGCACCGGGGGCTTCATCGGCATGCACGGCTGGTTCGATGACATGGTGCCCCACCGCGTCACCATCGGGGATAATGTGACCATGTCGTTCCAGGTGACCCTGGTGGCACACGGCCCCAAGCGCGATCCATCGAACATGAACATCGTCATTGAGGACGGCGCCTATGTGGGCTGCAATGTGACCATCCTGCCCGGCGTGACGGTGGGCAAGGGGGCGGGGATCGGGGCGTGCGCGGTCGTCACCCGGGACGTGCCCTCGGGTGCCATCGTGGCGGGCAATCCGGCGCGGATCCTGCGCATGAAGGACGGCGGCGCGGCGCCGGGGCCGGAGACGGAAGAGGAGGGTGGTTGACGGGTGCCGCGGGCCGCGAGGCCGGCGGCGATTGGTGCGAGCCCAGAAGAGGTGGCCCCCGAGCTTGGCCGAAAGGCCGCTCGGGGGCTGGAGACGACTGGGACACGGGCGCGCCGGCGTGATGGCTCAGACCCGCCGGCGAGGGGAACGCCTACGCGGCCACGGCCAGCTCGGCGTAGAGCGGGGCCGCCGGACGCACGACCAGCGAAGCATCGATCTCGTTGAGGGCACCACAGCGGACGCAGGTGACGTGCAGCGCCTCGATGGTCGGGTCCTGCTCGAACATCCCCCGGGCGCGGCCCGGAAGGTAATTCAGGGCTGTGTGGCAGCATGTGCAGACGAAGAACATCTCCATCTTCACCTCAAGGGGCAGCAGGTAGTACCAGGCTCCGCAGCCGACGCGGTTGCACTGATAGACTCTGATCTGCTCCTCGGCGAAGTCGCCGTCAGGTAGGTGCGGGAGGAAGTCCGGCTTGGCCTCCGGGTAAACCCCGCGCAGCTCGCCAGTACACTCACCTCGCATACATCGCATGACTGCCCTCCTGGGCCATGGGGTCGACGGACCCTCGTGACTGTCCTGTCTCCCATGTTCTCGTCAATCCGGTGGGAGGGTGGAGCAAACCTACGGTAAGATCGGAAGAGCGTCGTGTAGGGAAAGAGTGTAGGATAGGGGGGTGGG
>CAZXDD010000094.1:4722-17859 GCA_964639415.1 uncultured Armatimonadia bacterium | reverse complement strand
GCCTCACCCCCGTCCCCTCTCCTTCGCAAACACCGCTCAGGAGAGGGGTGAACGGCGAGAGGCTAACGGCTAACGGCCGGTCCGTCCGGCGGACGGCCACGGCAGAAGACGACGACGGACTCATCACATCCGTATGGGTGACCACCATGAGCTTCCTGTTTCTGCTGGGCTCCTTGCTGCCCGGCCAGTGTATCGCCGCGCCCGAGTTGATCGTTGACATCGACTTCAACGACGAGGTCTACATACGCCCCGAGCCCATGACTGAGGCGGAAGTGGAGAAGCTGGTCCGCGACCTGCACGCCCATGGCTGTCAGACCCTGCTGGTGCGCATGGGCTACCTGGGCTATTTGCCCTACCACACGGACCTGAGCTACCCCATCGGGTTCGACGTGGAGCACGCCCGGGCCCACGGCGCCAATAGCTCGGCCATCGGCGATCTGGACAAGTACATCGAGAGCCACATCGCCTGGAACGAGAAGTACGCCCGGGTGCTGGCGGCCTTCAACCCGCCCGAGGTGTTCATCCGCATCGGCCACGAGCTGGGCATGAAGGTGGTCATGTGGCTGGACATCTTCGACGACGGGTTCCCCGGCTACCGGTCGAAGTTCATCGACGAACACCCGCAGTGCCAGTGGACGGCGAAGGACGGGCAGACGCGGTTTGAGGGCCTCATCAGCTACGCCTGGCCCGAGGCCCGGTCGTTCCGGGTGGCGCAGGCCACGGAGCTGCTCGACCTGGGCGCCGACGGCATCCACTGCTCCACCAGCGCCCACTGCCGCCATCTTCCCAACCCCGGAGGTGTGGACTTCTACGGCTACGAGGACCCTATCGTCGCCGAGTACCGGCAGCGGTACGGGGTGGACATCCGCACTGCCGAGGACTTCGATAAGGAAGCCTGGCACACGATCAAGGGGGAGGCACAAAACAGCCTCTACCGCGAGCTGGCGGCGGTCTGCCACGAGCGGGGCAAGGAGCTGTGGGTCGGCCTGCAGCTTGGGGACTACACGCAGATGTGCGCTCCGCTTTACTTCGGCGACAACGGCGTGGCGCGGTACAGGAACCTGTGGCGCGAGCTGGTGGACGAGGGAATCGCGGATGCTTTCATCCTCGGCGACTACGAGCTGTGCACCCAGCCGGGCACACCGTACTGGAAGGCCAAGGGTGATGAGATCGGTGCCGCCGCCGATCTGTACTCCTGGGCCGCCGAGCACTATCAGAGTCATTGCCGCGGCCGCACGAAGCTGTACACTTTCGGCGAGTGGCTGAGCGGCAATCGGCAGCAGGTGGACGCCAAGCTCAAGCTGCTGGCCGACAAGACCGTTGGCAACGGCTTCGACGGCATCGACGTGCATGAGGCCATGAACTTCGAGGGCTCGGGGATGGACCTGCTGCGCAGGATGGCGGAGCGTCTGGCCGGGCGCGACCCCGGGGAACTGGAGTGAGCGCGGCGGGCAGGCTTTGCTCTGAGGCTCGCCGGTCCTGACCGGGTCAGGACCTTCTGAGGCGTCCCTGGAAGCTGTCGGGAGCGTGCCGGAGTGCCCTCAATGAGCTTCGGCCGCTCCGGCGGGGGGGAGGCGATCGTGGCCACTGCGGATTGTCTGACGAGAGCTCTCGAGGCCAGGCGCGCGCGGGGCATCCAGATCGCGGTCGCGTTGTCCCTGGTTGTCGTGGTCCTGCGCGCCACCCCCTGGACCCGAGAGCTGATGGTCTTCTCCCTCGTCGAGCACTATGCCTATGACTCCGTGTTCATCCACTTCTCGGCTCCCGAGCCGCCCCCGCACATCGTCATCGTGGACATCGACGACGAGTCTTTGCAGCGGATGGGCCGCTATCACTCATGGCACCGCGACCTCTACGCCGCCCTGCTGGACGGCCCCCTGCGGGAGGCGCGGGTCGTCGCCATCGACCTGCTCTTCACCGAGCCGGACGTCGACCCACACCGTCCCTCGGGCGCGATGGGGCAGGACGGCGCCCCGCGCAGCGACGCGGACGCGGCGCTGGCCGCGGCCATGAGGCGACACGGGCGCGTGGTCTTGGCGGCACACTGGCGGCCCGGTGGCTCTCCGCAGCCTTCCGAACGGGCGCTGCTGGACCGGCTCAGCTACCCGGGCACTCAGGCGCGGCTGCCGCCGTCGGCGCAGGGCCTGACGTTGGCTCTGCCCACTCCGGTACTGGCTCAGGCCGCCGCCGCCGTGGGCTATGTGGACATCGACCCCGACAGCGACCACGTCTTCCGGCGCTTCGAGCCTTTGCGTGTCGGTCCCGGAGGCCGGCTGTACCCCCACTTCGGAGTCGCCGTGGCCTCGGTCTGGGCCGGCCTCTTCGGGGACAGCATCGGCTCGAGCCTGCGCGCCGATTCCCTCATCCTGCCCGGCACGGATCGCCCGCCTCTGCCCCTGGTGGCGGGGAAGGCACTGATCAACTACTGCGGCCCTGCGGGAACCGTCGCCAGGGTCGGCATCGCCGATGTGCTGGATGGCGCCGTACCCGCCGGGAGGTTCCGGGACAAGATCGCGATCATCGGCAGCACGGCCCCGGGGCTGTATGACATCCGGCCCGCCGTGTACCGTGCGGGCGGCGCCGATGAGCCGCGAGTGTTCTTCGGCGTGGAGACCAATGCCGGCATCGTGAGCAGCCTGCTGTTCCGCGACCCTCTGGCCGACGTGAGCGGCTCATACCTGTGGGGACTGATCGCTTTGCTGATGGGGGGCGCGGCGGGAGTCATGGTGTGGAGCGGCGCGTTGGCCGTGGGTGTGGCCCTCGGCATCGCCCTGCTGCTCCTGGGGGGCCTGTCCTTCCTCTCCCTGGCGCTGTGGGGACTGTGGCTGCCTTACGGGGCCATGTTGCTGGGCACCGCATTGCCCATGGGCGTCGGCCTCTATGCACGGCTGACCTCGGAGCGCGACCTGATCCGGCATCAGTTCGGCGTGTATGTCTCCCCGGACGTCCTGCAGGAGTTGATGGAGACTCCCGACCTGACGCGCCACAGTCGGCGTCGTCTGGTGACCTTGCTGTTTTGCGATGTGCGGGGCTCCACGGCGCTCTGCGAGGGCACGGCGCCTGAGGTCTGGGTGGCGCAGCTCAACGAGTACCTCACCCAGATGAGTCGGGCCGTCTTCGACCTCGACGGCTATCTGGACAAGTTCATGGGCGACGAGCTCATGGCGGTCTGGAATGCCTTCGGTACCCAGGAAGAGGCCCAGGCCGACCTGGCGGTGCGTGCGGGGCTGCAGATGCTGGCGCGCCTGGAGTTGCTCAACCGGCGTTGGGCACTGCAGGAGGGACGCACCCCGCTGGCGATCGGCATCGGAGTTCACAGCGGCGAGGCGGTCATCGGCAATGTGGGCTCCGAGGAGCGCATGCAGTTCACGGCCATCGGTGACGCGATCAACACGGCCTCTCGCATCGAGGAGATGTGCAAGGAGTTCGGCGTGCCTTTCATCATCAGCGAACACACCGCCCGGCTCCTCGGAGGGCGCTTTGGCCTGCGCGAGCTGGGAATGGCGAATGTACGGGGGCGTTCGGCGGGTATAAGAGTCTACGAGGTTGCGCGCACTGCAGGGAGTGGACGAGAAGGGGATGGCGGGGATGCTCAGGCCCCGGAGGCGGAAGAGGAGACCCCGGACGGATGAGGAGGTGTTGTCCGAGGCTCTTGCCGAGCTCGCCTCGGACGACGCGAGGAAGCGGCGCCGGAGGGCCCGCCGGCCGGGCGGGAGATGGCACCTCCCGGCCTGGCTGGAACCCCGCGCATTTCTCTGGCTGGGCATCATCGCGCTGGTCGTGATCGGCGACGGCGTCCGGCGGGAGAACCGCGAGTTTTGCGCCCTGCTGATCGATCACGGAGGGCAAGTCACGGTCCAGGAGCCTCTGTCGCCCACCGCGGTCGCGGCCGAGGCCAACCACCGGCTGAGTGACCGCTGCGTGGTGCGTACCGGCATCGGGGCCTACGCCACGGTGCAGTTTCCCGACGGAAGTGTGACCACTCTCTCCCACAGCACGGAGCTCGTGGTTCGGCTCATGGAGTACCACCGTAAGGGAGGCTGGCGGGCGCGGTCGTTCTACCTCGCCTGCGGGCGGGCGTGGTCCAGCGTGGGGCCGTACTTCGGCGGCGCCTCAGAGATGAGAGTCTACACGCCCTCGGCGGTGGCCGCCGTGCGGGGTACGCAGTATGCCGTGGCCTACGATCCGGGGACGCAGAGGACGCAGATCGCCTGCAATGACGGCTACGTGGCGGCCGAGGGCTTCACCGGCGGCGGCGTCTGGGTCGGCCCGGGGACGCAGACCGCCGTGGCGTACGGAGCGGCCGCCGCAGCGGCGCAGTGGATGGACCCGGCCACACGCCAGAGCTTCGGGCAGGTCGCCCTCAATACACCGCCCAAACCTCCGGGCCGGATCGCCACCGCCGAGCTCGCCATCACCCAACTGCTGGATGCGCCGCTGACGATCCTGGGGATCGGCAAGTGCTCCTGGGCCGTGGGCAGCAGCGACTTCGCGCGCCGCACCGCGTGCGTCGAGGCCCTGCGCCGCATCCAGGCCTTCATGGAGGGCTACTCCGAGGCCTACCCTCCCTTCCTCAACCCCGCCACCCTCGAGGGCCTCCCCGGCCTGGCGCCGGAAGACGCCCTGCGTATCCTGCGCAACTTCGACGGCGCCGCCTTGGTCCGGTACGAACCTACCGCGGGCCGCTCCTACCGCATCACGGCCAGAGCCAGGGACAGGGACCGCACACTGTACGTCCTGACCCCCGGCTCCATCACACACCAGGAATGAAGGGGAGATGGTGGCGCCGGAGCGAAGACGGCCGGAAGCCCCGGGAAGAGGGAGAACAGCAGGGAAAACGAGGGGGAAGGGCACGTTTGGTAGGGAGAAAAGGCGGGTTCCCGGCGGGGCGGCGGTGTCTGGCGGGGGGCGAAACCACCGCTGTGGGGCCGGTAGTGCGCCCCACAGCGGTGGTGTTGTGTGTAGCAGATCGCGGAGGCCCTGCTGCCCCCGGCTCTGTGTGCTCACTTCTCCATGGGGATGATGATCCCGCGCATGATGACGTCCTGGGCGAAGATGAACACGATCAGCGTCGGAATGGCGGCCAGTACCAGGGCTGCGTAGACCATGGACTGCGGGGCCCATGACTGCATCTGCTGCAGCCAGACCATCAGGGTCCACATGTTCTTGTCCTGACAGACCACGAACGCCCACAGGAAGGAGCCGTAGGCCATGGTGAAGGCTCCCAGGCCGATGACGGCCAGGACGGGCGTGGACATGGGGAGGCAGATGCGGGTGAACATCTGGGTCTCCGAAGCTCCATCGAGCTCCGCGGCCTCGTAGAGCTCCTTGGGCAGGCCGTCGAAGAAGCCCTTGAGCAGGAAGATCGAGTACCCGTTGGCGGCGGTGGGCAGGATCAGGGCGAAGAAGGTATTGAGCATGTGGAGTTGCTTCATCAGAAGGAAGTTGGGAATGGCGGTGACCTCGGCCGGGAATGCCATGGTGGCCAGGAAGAAGAGCAGGATCTTGTAGGTCTGCGGGAGATTGTAGCGGCTCAGGGCGTAGGCCGAGAGTGGGTTGATGGTGAGGGTGAGCAGGACGACGCAGGTCACCAGGATCAGCGTATTGCGCAGGGCTCTGCCGTGGACGGAGATGTAGGCGACCACGTCGCGATAGTTGCGGCCGATGAAGTCGCGCTTGATCGGGCCCTTGTCGGCGAGCATGTCGGTCCATGTTGCCTCGATGATGGGCAGCGCGACGGCATCGAGATCGGCGAAGCTCGTGGCGTACTTGGCGTTCACGGCGTCCACAGTCTGGTAGCGCTGTGCCAGCCACTTGCGGTAGCGTATCTGCGGGGTGTCCAGGTAGATCAGCGCGGGCGGACAGGCCTTGTCATCCTCCAGGAAGCCTCCCCAGTCCGAGGCGGCAATGCCCTCCCAGGGATAGTCGGCGGCCAGCTTGATGTCGCCCCAGTCGGTGATGGGCTTGCCACCCTCGCCTGTCTTGTAGGCCTCGCGGAGGAACTCCAGATCATTGGCGTACTTTTGCCGGAGCCATTGGGTGAAGAAGGCCTGAGCGCCCGGGTCGAACTTCACGAACTGATAGGGGATGTCCTTGCGCACATAGGTGAGCCAGTCCTCGGCGAACTTGGCACCGGCGGGCATGCGCTCCGAGAGATGGATGTCGGAGAGGTTCTCGATCTTGCGGCCGTAGCGCTGAGAGAAGAAGGCGGCATCGTTGGCGGCATCGCCTCTACCGTAGTCCTGGTTGGTCAGGAACTCCCAGAACATGCCCTCCACGGGAGCCGGGATGCGGAAGCGCAGGGGGAGGTCGCGCTTGAACTCCATCATCTCGTCATGCCGCACGTCTCGCAGGGGCTGGAACACCCGCTTGTGCCATTCCTCGCGTCGGAGCTGGAGGTCGAAGTACTCGCGGTCCTCGCGGTAGGCCTCATTGAGCTTCTCGATGTCGCCCTGATAGCGCTTGACCAGGAACTGCTGATAGCGCTTGACGCCCTCGAGGGTGATCTTGGGCTTGGAGACGGAGTAGGCGTGCGCGGTGAAGGTGTACGTCAGCGGCAGGGCCTGCAGCCACTGGTTGTACTCCTCGATGCGGGCCTGGTTCACCTGCTTGGGCGCTTCCAGGTCGAGGAAGTCGCCGATGTCCTCGCCGGTGGCGTAGTTGAAGAGCTGCGAGTCCTCGTTGAAGGCGCTCTCGGCGTACTTGCGATAGAGCGCCTCATCGTCGTAGAAGAACGCCGGGATGAGCTTGAAGTCATGGGAGTCCACATTGCTGGTGAACGAGTTGCTCACCATGAGCCAGAAGGGGACCACCATGGTGACGGCTCCCAGGCTCAGTATGATGTAGATTCCCGCGATGAGCAGGCGGGCCTGGGGTGACTTGCGTCCGACCACGGCTATGTGTGGCATGGAAGAAGACCTCCGAATGGGCAGAGCGCAACTGGGCGCCGAGTTCCGCGGCGCCGGTCGTGTGCCTACTTCGCGCTGGCTGTCCTGAACTCCAGTCGCGCCAGGATCCTTAGCTGCATGACGGTGAACCCGATGAGCAGGGAGCCCAGCATCCAGGCCATCGAGACGGCGAAGCCGTACTTGAGGTACATGTAGGCATTGCGCCAGATCTCCAGACCCAGCACGGTGGTGGCATTGGCCGGGCCGCCGCCGGTCATGATGAAGATCGGCTCGAAGCCGCGGAACGCGCCGATGAAGGCGCCCACGAAGTTGATGATGATCAGCGCCCGCAGGAAGGGGACGGTGATGGTCCAGAACTTGGAGGCAAACCCGGCTCCATCCAGATCGGCGGCCTCGTACATCTCCTCGGGGATCGAGCGCATGGCCGCCAGGTAGATGATGCAGGCCGGACCCATGGAGGCCCAGATCTGCGGGAGGATCACGCAGACCATGGCCACCGAGGGCAGGATCGAGACCCCGAACACCCCGCCGGCGTCATTGAGGAAGTCCTGGGGATCGGCCTTGAATAGCTCCGGCCAGACGGACTTGGCCCCGTAGACTATGACCCCCACCGCGGCCGCCACCCACAGGAGACTGAACAGCCGGTACACCAGCTTCTGACGCCCCCGGGCCTCCTCGCCGGTCATTGTGGCGCCAACACCGAAGGTGCCCACAGTCGCCCACAGCGGTGTGCGGTCGTACTTCCCCTGGTCCTGGGTGAGCAAGAGCAGGGCCATCCCGAGCCCGATGCCTGCCAGGACCAGCACCCATACGCCGGTGTGCATGATGCCCTGGACGAGAGCGAAGGCGCCGATCAGCCCCCAGATCACGCCGGCCACCACGTTCATCCAGTACCACAGCCGTGCGGCGGGCGGGCCGCTCAGGCGCTTGTAGACAAGGACGGGGATGATCCCGTACAGCAGCCAGATGCCCCAGGTCACCTTGTCTGGCTCCGCGTCACGACGCCGGAACAGCGAGACCGCCAGCCCCGCCCCCAAGGCAAGCACCAGCAAGACCACGGCCTCCTGGACAAGCTCCGCCGCGGGCCCGTACACGCGGTTGAGGAACCCGTGCGGGCTGGGGTCGTAGAACTGCTTCCACAGCATGTAGATGACGACGCCTGTGGTGACCGCCGGGAGGTAGTACAGGGTCCGGTAGAACACCTTCAGCCGCGGCACCTCGTGGAGGAGCAGGGCCAGAGCGATGGGGGTGCAGAAGCCCAGGCTGAGCATGAGTGCCGCGTACCAGCCCGTGCGGTACATCGTGAGCCAGAAGTCCTTGGAGAAGATGGCCTGCGAGAAGTTCTCCAGCCCCACCCATGCGGTACCGGCGATGATCTTGTAGTCCTGGAAGGCCATGAGCGAACCGCGGGCCAGTGGGTAATACTGCCACAGGCCGATGAGAGCGATGGCCGGCAGGAGGATGAGCCAGGCGGTGACGCGCCTCTTGCGCCGGTACCCCACCGTCTCGGTCTGAGCCCCCGACCCGGCCTGGCCCTTGATCTGGGACGAGTAGTGGGAGAGGCTCTTGCGCATCAAGGTCACGAAGGCGATGGCCATGAACAGGACGACGAAGAACGTGATGATGGTGCGCGTGCGCTTGATCTCCGGTGGAATGCGGCCCAGGAGCTTGGCGTTGGTGGCCGCCACCTCCTGCTTGAGGATCGTCGCGATGTCCTCCTTGGTCGGGGCATCGTACTGGATGACCTTCTCAAGCGGAGTGGTCATCTCGATGTAGATGAGCTGGCAGTTGCGGCCATACGGCTCGGGACGCGAGTTGGCGACGGTGTCCTTGAGCACCTGGGCCCAGCCCTTGGGCACCTCGCGCAGATAGGCGTCGTAGCCGAACTCCCGCAGCCAGTCGGGGTTGACGAACTTGGCGAAGCCCGCATCGATGAAGGTCTTCGTCTTGATGCGCTTCGCCTCGGTGGAGGCGTAGAACTTGATGTAGTCCCACGCCGCGTCGCGCACTTCGGGGTCCTCGATGGTGGAGTTGATTCCGTACATCGTGGCATTGATCTCGGAGTGCGATTGCCCCGAGGGCCCCTTGGGCACCGGGGCGAGGCCGACCTGATTGGGGTTGACCTGGGCGATGTACTCATCGCGCAGGTACTGGAACATCATGCCGATCTTGCCCCGCTCCCAGCCGCGGCTGGTGGCGGGATCGCCGTCGACGACGCCCTCGTAGAGGCGTTTCTCATCTTTGGCCTCGGCGATCGTGTGGGTGCGGCCGCACTTGGGGCAGCGGGCCTGATCGGTGCCGCGCTCGAAGACCACCGGCTCGTCGTCGTCCGGGCAGCGGGTCCACTTGCCGCGCCGGAGCTTCCAGTAGTAGTCCACCGCCGCCACGGCACCCTCGTCGTCGTACGCCGCCCGCCAGTCACCGGTCTCGTCCTGCACCACCGCATCGCTTCCGGCGGACCACAAGAAGCTCATGAAGTTCCACGCCGCGCTGCTCTTGGTGTACATCCCCAGGCCGTAGATGCCCTCGTCGGGCCGGGTGATGCGCAGGGCGTAGTCGTACATCTCCGCCCAGTCCTCGGGGGGCTTGGAGGGGTTGAGGCCGGCGCGCTTGTAGAGGTCCTTGCGGTACTGCAGGGCCATGACCACGATACCGTAGGGGATGGACCAGGTGTGCTCCTGCCCGTCGGGGCCCTTGCGCCGGATCACCTCCCAGACCTGTGGAGGGATCAGCTTGTCGAGGTCCTCCTCTTTCTCCCACTCGGCCACATAGTCGTCCAGCGGATGCAGGAACTGCTGGGAGATATAGGTCTCGGACTGGCGGAAGTTGACGTACAGCACTTCCGGGGCCACGCCGCCGGCCATGGCCATCAGCGGCCCGGAGTCCATGGACCCGATCCCCTCGACCACCAGGCCCTCGAAGGGGAGGAGCTCCACATTGGGGTGGGCCTCGCGGTAGGCATCGGCGATGGCCAGGATGGCCTTCTGGTCGGGGGTCACCGCCAGGTCACGGGTGGGGAGGAACTGCACCTTGAGACTGATCTTCTTGGCTGAGGCCTGCCCAGAGCACAAGAGCGCGCAAGCGCATAGGACAAGCACCATGCGGGGGGTGGTGCGGCGTAACACGAAGTGCCTCCTACGGGAAAAGCGAAGGGGATGTATGGTCCAGACAGTGCGGCTTTGGCAGTATAACACTGGACCGGAGGGGGGGCAAGGACGGGAGGGGCGCGTCGCCGGCGCGGCCGACCGCGGTCATCGGCTCGCGCGGATCATCAGGGCCGCCGTCCTGCTGATCTCACCCGTCGGCCGCTCCTGCGTTCCGGCCGCGCTTCGGGAGATGGGACGGGTGCCCTTTCTCCCGGCCCCGGTTTGTGCTATATTGGCATCCTGGCGGACTTGGGTAGCCGGGCGAGGGTTCCGAGACGCGGCGCAATCACCCCCAATCGACATGGCACTCAACAGACAACCGGAGGGTGACGGCTTTGGCAAAGGCCCGTGCGGCTGACAACACGGAGCACCAGGCGCTGGCACGCGATCTGACGGCGGTGGCCTTCGGCACCGTCGGCGCCATCGTGCTGGCCAGCCTGATCTACGACGGGAACGCTCTGGGGCTGGTACCCGAGAAGCTCTCCTGGGCGCTGCGGGTGGGTGTGGGTCTGGGTGCCTACGCCGTCCCGGTGGCTCTGTTCCTGGTGGCCGCCTTCTATGGCTTCGACGCTCCCGCTGTGGCCGGCCGGCGCTTTTTCTGCGGTCTTTGGCTGCTCACGGCGGCCTTGCTGGTGCTCCTGCAGGTGCGGGTGAATGCGGACTGGCGGGCCATGCTGGGCGACACGCAGGGGTTGATGGGCGGGGGCGGGTATGTGGGTGCGGGCGTGGCCTACGTGCTGCTACGCTTCCTGGGGCCGCCCGCGGCCTTCATCGTTGTCGTCGGCCTGGTACTTACCGGGATCACACTGATGACTCGCTCCACCGCCCGGCAGATGCTGGAGGCCATCGGCGGGACGGTACTTCGGGGGGCGGGCCATGCGGGTGGCACGATCAAGCGTGCGGCCCCGGCGCTTCCCGGCCCAAAGGAGCCCAGGCCCAGGCGGCCCCGTGGCTCGAGAGCCAAGGCCGGTCGGCCCGATGTGGAGCTGGAAGACCCCGCGACCGGCAAGCCGCGCAGGCGGCCGCCGATGGTGCTCCTGGATGATGACGATGATCGGGCGGTGGAATCCGTTCCCGCGCGGCCGGTGCCGGAGCCGGAGCCGGAGGTCGTGTCGGCGCCGCTCCCGGAGCCCGTTGAGGCCGATGCACCCGAGGCGCCCGCGACCCCGCCCATGGCAGTGCTGCGCCCGCCTTCGGCGCCGATTCCTGAGAGCAAGAAGGGCACACGCCGGCGCCCGAAGGGTGACAAGAGCCGCTCCATGGGTCAGCGCCCCCTGCTCAGCGGCTCCGACCTGTTCGCCCTGCCGACGCCGGACATGCTCAACGCCGTCGATGAGCAGGAAAACAGCGCCCAGATGCGGGAAGAGGCCGCCGAGCAGGTACTGAAGCTGGAGGACACACTGCTGTCCTTCGGCATCAATGCCAAGGTGACTCACTACGAGCGCGGGCCGGTCTTGACCCGCTACGAGGTCGAGCCCGAGCGGGGTATTCGCGTGAGCCAGGTGGTGCGTCTGGCCGACGACCTGGCCATGGCGCTGGCCGCCGTGGACGTGCGTGTGGAGGCGCCGATCCCGGGCAAGTCGGCGATCGGCATCGAGGTGCCCAACGACACCCGGGCCACCGTGAGCCTCCGCGCCCTGATTGAGAGCGATGACTTCCAGGAGCACACCTCGATTCTGGCCTTCGCTCTCGGCCGCGACATCGCCGGACAGCCGGTGGTGTGCGATATCGCCTCCATGCCTCATCTGCTCATCGCCGGGGCCACCGGCTCGGGCAAGAGCGTGTGCCTGCACTCGCTGATCGTGTCTCTGCTCATGCGCGCTACTCCCGAGGACGTGCGCTTCATCATGGTCGACCCCAAGCGGGTCGAGCTCGCGGTCTACGACGGTATCCCGCATCTCATGGCTCCGGTGGTCTACTCGGTCAAGCACGCCGCGGACGTGCTGCGCAAGGCCATCCGGGAGATGGAGAAGCGCTACGACCAGTTCGCGGTCAAGGGTGTGGTGAATCTCGCCGAGTACAATGCACTGGCGCAGATGCCCAAGGAGCACTCGGTGGAGGAGTTCGACCCACTGCCGCACGTGGTCATCGTCATCGACGAGCTGGCCGACCTGATGATGCAGGGGCGGGCGGAGTTCGAGTTCTCCATCTGCCGCATCGCGCAGCTCGCCCGTGCCACCGGCATCCATCTGGTCTTAGCCACACAGCGGCCGTCGGTGAAGGTGGTCACCGGGAACATCAAGGCCAATGTGCCCTCCCGGGTGGCGCTCTCGGTGGCCTCCCAGGTGGATTCGCGCACGATCCTCGACCGCCAGGGAGCGGAGCGTCTCATCGGCCGCGGGGATATGCTGTACCAGCCCATCGATGCCTCCAAGGCCAAGCGCGTCCAGGGCGCGTTGGTCACGCGCAAGGAGATCGAGCGCATCGTCGAGCACCTGCAGAAGCAGGGCGAGCCGGAGTTTCTCATCATCCCCGAGGTGCAGGACGAGGAAAGCGACGACTTCGGGGGCGAGATGGAGGCCAGCGACGAGCTGTACGCCGCCGCGGTGCAGTATGTAGTGGGCGAGCAGGAGGCCTCGGTGTCGATGATCCAAAGACGCTTCAAGGTGGGCTACGCCCGGGCCGGGCGCATCGTGGACATGATGGAGCAGCGCGGCGTCGTCGGCCCCCACGAGGGCTCCAAACCCCGTCAGGTCTACATCGCCCCCGGCATGGCGGATGCCGCACTGGGCGGCCCCCGCGGAGCGCCGGAGGACGACGAACCCATCGACGAGGCCGAGAGCTTCGCGCTCTTGACCGACGAGGATCAGGACCCCGATACCCCCGCGATCGCGGAACCCCGACCCGAGGAGGCGGGTTCCGACGCGCGTGCGGACGAGGAGTAGGCACGCCACATGGCCCCTGAGGATGCCCTGCGCACGCTACCACTGCTTCCAGAGGATCCCGCGCCCACCAGGCAGCCGAAGCAGGGCAATGCGGGCGATCTGAACGACCTTAGCGGCACGGAATGGATCAAGCTCACCAAGTCCTGGTTCATCTGCGACTCGCACCGCGGGCGCAAGAACAAGGATACAGATCGGAAG
>CAZXDD010000094.1:0-4712 GCA_964639415.1 uncultured Armatimonadia bacterium | reverse complement strand
GAGCGGTGACTGGAGTTCAGACGTGTGCTCTTCCGATCTGAACTGCACCCGGCGCGGTACCCCGAGGAGATGGTGCAGCAGTTCCTGCAGTTCTTCACCAAGAGAGACGCCTGGGTGCTGGACCCCTTCTGCGGCAGCGGCGCCACCCTGGTCAGTTGCCTGGAGAACGATCGCCGCGGCATCGGCGTGGAGCTGTCGCCGCGCTATGCGGAGGTGGCGTCCAAACGCCTGGCCCGCCTGGATGGGGAGCGCCGGGTGGCCGTGATCGAGGGGGATGCGCGCCGCCTCGCCGAGCCGGAGATGTGGGCGGGGGCACCGGGGCCGCAGAGGGGCGAGGACGGCCTGCCGGGCTTCGATTTCGTGATGACCTCCCCGCCGTACTGGGACATGCTGCAGCACAGCCGGGGCGGGGTGGAGTCCACCCACAAGCTGCGGGGCAAGAAGAACCTGGACACCACCTATAGCGAATCCGACAGGGACCTGGCGAACGTCGCGGATTACGACGAGTTCATCGAGCAGCTCGGCCGGGTATTCGACGGCTGTGCGTGCCTGCTGAATCCCGGCAAGTACCTGGTCTGCGTGGTTCAGAACTGCCGGACGAAGGACAAGGAAGTCAAGCCTCTGGCCTGGGACCTGGCCAGACGGATCTCCCGCACGCTCAGCTTCCAGGGCGAGCGCATCTGGTGCCAGGACAGCAAGCGTCTCGGGATCTGGGGCTTTCCGAAGGTGTTCGTACCCAACTACCATCATCACTACTGCCTGATCTTCCAGAAACGGACCTGAGGGCTCGGCGCGGCGTCCAACCAATGCTTCCGAAAACCACAGTGGCCCTGGTCTCCCTGGGCTGCCCCAAGAACCTTGTCGATTCCCAAGCCATGCTCGGCCTGCTGGACCAGGCGGGGTATGAGGTGGTCGAGCAAGTACAAGCCGCGGATGTCATCGTGGTCAACACCTGTGCGTTCATCGAGCCCGCTCAGGAGGAGGCCATCGATGCCCTCCTGGACCTGGCGGAGCTCAAGGAGGGCCGTTGCCGGGCGCTGATCGCCGCCGGTTGTCTGGTGCAGCGCCACGGCCGCGAGCTGCTCGGGCAGCTCCCCGAGGTGGACGCCTTCGTGGGCGTCGGAGCGGTGCCCCGGGTGCTCCAGGCCGTGGAAGGCGCCATGCGCGGAGAGAAGGTCTTCCTGGACTGTCCGCTGACTTACGTCTACGACGGCAGCACCCCCCGGCTGCATACCGGCGCCGCCTGGCTCTCGTACCTCAAGATCGCCGACGGCTGCAGTAACCGCTGCGCCTTCTGCACGATCCCCGACCTCCGTGGCCCCTACCGCAGCGTGCCGCCGCATCTGCTGGTGCAACAACTGGAGCAGTTGTCTGGCCAGGATGTGTCCGAGGTCTGCCTGATCGCCCAGGACACCACGGCTTACGGCCGCGACCTGTCGCCGCCCGTCGCCCTGCACCGGCTACTGGACGAGCTTCTCGCCGTGCCGTTCAGCGGTTGGGTGCGTGCGCTGTATCTGTACCCCCGTCATCTGGACGACGAGGTCATCGGCAGGCTCTGTGGCGGCCCCCCTCTGGTCCCGTACTTCGACATCCCTTTGCAGCACGCATCGGCCCCACTTCTGCGCCGCATGGGACGGGCGGGGGATGCGGAGAGCTACCTGAACCTGCTGCAGGCCATCCGTGCCACAGGCGTCGACCCCGCGATCAGGACCACCTTCATCGTCGGCTTTCCCGGAGAGACGGACCGGGAGTTTGAGGAGCTCCTGCGGTTCGTGGAGGCCGCGGCTTTCGATCGGCTGTCGTGCTTCCGCTACTGGCCGGAGGCCGGCACCCGCGCGGCCGAGATGGACGAGCAGGTGCCGATGGAGCTGGCCGATGAGCGCCTGGACGAGCTCATGCAGCTTCAGGAGGACATCTCCCTGCGTCACAACCAGCGTTTTGTCGGTCGGGAGCTCACCGTCTTATTGGAGGAACCCATCGCCGGGACCGAGCTGTGGCGGGGCCGCACCTACCGGGATGCACCCGAGGTCGATGCCGAGATCAAGGTGGCCCTCGGTGACACGCCCGAGGGGCCGCCGGGCCGGGCTCCGCAGCCGGGGGATTTCGTCCGGGCCCGCGTGGAGTTTGCGGAGGTCTACGACCTCCAAGGCAGAATGGTATCTGGCCCAGGAGACGACAAGGCGGCGCCGTGAGGCCCGGGGCCCCCCCGGGCGCGACACGGTTCCGCGGCGCCATTTGACAAGAAGAGGAGCAGTTCCGATGCAACCAGCCCGTGATTACGCGCGTCGACAAGTCGCCGACAGGCTCTATGAGGTGCTGATGCGGCGGCCGGGACCCACCCGCACCACCGTGCTGCTGCGCTCACTGCCCCCCGAGATCAGCGTGGGCCTCGCCGGCGAGCTGGTGGCCACCGATGAGCGGTTCGTCCGCGACGAGGCCACCGTCGACCTGGCGATCAGAGCCGGACTTCGTGGCGTGAACCTCAAGACCGCCGTGCAGCGCGTGGCCGCGGACTACGGCAACCCGCCGGCGATCGGCGACCTGGCATCCCTTCTGGCCTCCGCCGGCGACCGTCCCGCCTCATACTACTCCGAGCTTCTGGAGACCCTGGTGACCCAGCGCGATGCCCTCTGCGCCGCGGAGGGCAAGGTGGTTCCGGTGGAGTGGTTGCTGTTCCCCGAGGGTGACACAGACGAGGACGTGCTGTGGTACTGCGAGCTGGATGACGATGCCGAGCTGGCGGCCCTGCGCTCTGTATGCCAGGACGAGGGGCTGCGCGGAGACACGCCCGTGCAGACGGCCGCGAACGTGGTGGCCGCGGCCGGGGTCGCGGTGAGCAACCGGGTGCTGGGTTTCTTCGTCCACCGCCTGCATCGGGCAGAGTTCGACCCGGTGGCCCTCCTGGCGGGTCTGATGCAGGAGGAGCGGGTGTACCGTGGGCCGCTCCTGACATGGAGTCCCGGTGAGGTGCGACAGGGCGTGGCGGCGGAGTTGGCCGCGCTGAAGGCTGCGTATGCCGACGAGGTGGCAACTACCGGCGTCGACCTGGGCCCGATCCTCGCCGAGCCGCTCCCCCCCGACCACCCGGGCTTCTACATCGAGGATGAGGCCCTCGACGAGGTCTATGACATTCTCAAGTCCAGTCCGCACCCGGTGACGGTGTCCGAGCTGCTGGCCGACGTCCTGCACCTGATCCCCGAGGACACTCGCTTCGTGCCGGCGGCCCACTCCGTCTGGGGCCTGTTGCTCAACGACCCCGGCGTCATCGCTCAGGATTACGACACCGTCATCGGCCCGGGGGCGGCGCCGGAGTGGGTGCGCAGGGTGCCCGTCGAGCTGCAGCCGGTGTACAGCGACCGGCCGGGAGATGTCCTGCTCAAGGACGAGGGGCTCGGCGTCGGTCTGGCGGACAGGGTCCGAGACCCGTATCTGGAGGACGTCGGCGAGATCACGCGCCGCGTCACCGAGGACATGATCACCGTCGACGAGACGTTCTACACGCTCCCCGTGCACCACTTCGTCGCCGGGACCATGAAGCTGCGCAGGATGGACGCACAGCTCTTCCGGATGCGAGAGCCCATTATCCCCTTCGTCGTCGTCGATCCCGAGGGCGACAGGCATCAGGCCTGGGCCAACACGGAGCTGGGCCTGCTCCTGGGCCTGCGCGAGGTGTACGAGAGTCTGGGGCTCCAGCCGGGATCGCTCCTGCAGATCTCGGCGGGTGAGCTGCCCGGCGAGTGGGTCTTCGAGCCCGTGGGAGAGGACGAGGAGACGGCCCTGTCGGCGGAGCGTCGGGAGCAACTGGCGGAGATGGCCGAGGTCTTGTTCTCCTCCGAGGCCGGGCTGTATGAGATGATCCGGGCCATCATGTCCGACCACCCGGAGGGGATGAGCTTCGAGAAGCTGTGCGCCGAGGTCAATACGGTGCGACGCACGACGCGCTTGCAAGTGGCCTCCATCCTCAGCTATTATTCATGCTTTGGCCCCGCCGACGGGGATGGAGACGTCTGGCTCTTCGACGCGGCCGCCGTGGCCGAGGGGCCGATCGCCGAGAAGCGGAGATTCGTGATCATTAAGTAGGGGGATGGCCTCACAATGCCCGACCACGTGCGCACTCGGTTTGCGCCCTCACCCACCGGCTACATGCACATCGGCAACCTCCACACCGCGCTGTTTGAGTGGCTCACCGCGCGGCATGCCGAAGGCACCTTTGTCCTGCGCATCGAGGATACCGATGAGGTCCGCTCCACGCCCGAGGCCCTGGACGTGATCTACCAGGGCCTGCGCTGGCTGGGCCTGGACTGGGATGAGGGCCCCGACGTGGGCGGCCCCTGCGCTCCCTACGTGCAATCAGAGCGGCTGGACGTCTACAAGGGCTATCTGGACAGGCTCCTGGCCGACGGCATGGCCTACGAGTGCTACTGCACCCCGGAGGAGCTGGAGGAGCAGCGCCAGGTGCAGCGGGCCCGCGGACTGCCGCCCAAGTACACCGGGCGCTGCGCCAACCTCACCGAGGCCCAGCGCCGGGAGTTCCGGGACCAGGGGCGCCGCCCGTGCATCCGGTTCCGGGTCAAGCAGGAAGGAAGCACGGTGATCCCCGACCTGATCCAGGGCGAGGTCACCTACGAGAACTCGCTTATCGCCGACGCGGTGATCGTGAAGACCTCGGGCTTCCCGACCTTCCACTTCGCCGTGGTGGTCGACGACGCGCT
>CAZXDD010000093.1:13943-17860 GCA_964639415.1 uncultured Armatimonadia bacterium | reverse complement strand
CCGCCGCGGCCGGGCTGCTCCGGACCGCCGGTTCCGGCTCGGGCCTGTCGGTCTTGCTCCTCCATGTATGCCACCACCGCTTGAGCCAGCGCCTCGATGTGCTGTTGCTCCTCGATCCTGCGGACCACGGCATCCGCGATGATATCGACGATGGAAGGTGCCGGCTCGTGCTCGGCCACGGTATCAACTCCTGTCTGAGGTGAGGTCGACGTCCTGCTGCCCAGGCGCCAGAGCGCCGACCGGCCCGAGGGGCATCCGGGCTCCCTTCGCTCCCAACTCGACCGCCCTGCGACAGCGCTTGAGCAGTATGCGAGAACGTGCGGCCGCCATTCGTTCGGTGCGCAGTAGGGTCGTGTTGGCGCCATGGTGGCGGTGGTAGTACAGCGGCTCGGGCAAGCCGAGGACGCGGTAGTGATCGCACATCCGGAGCCACATGTCGAAGCCTTCGAACACGTCCAACTCCTCGTCGAAGAGACCTACAGTCTGAAGACACTCAGCCCGGTGCATCGAGGTCACGAACCGTACGGTGCTCGGCTCGGACTCGGCGACCACCGTCGTCCCGTCCGAGAGCAACTCGATGGTGCGCGAATAGACCAGACCGATCTGCGGGCGCTTGTCGAGCACGCGGAGCATGGTCTCGACCTTGGTCGGCGCCCACAGATCGTCTGAGTCCAGGTAGGCGATGTAGGCTCCGGTGGCGCGCTCCAGGCCCGTGTTGCGGGCCGCCGACTGGCCCCGATGGGGTCGCCGCAGGATGACGGCCCTGTTCTCGTACCTAGCGAGTACTTCCCGCGTCCCATCCGTGGAGCCGTCGTCGACGACGATGAGCTCAGTCACCGGGCACGTCTGCGCAAGGACGCTCTCGATGGCCTCGGCGAGGAAGTCCGGCCTGTTGTGGACGGGCATGATGGCACTGACGAGTAGCTTCGGCACTGTGGTCTCCCGCCCGCCCCCGTGGGCCACCTGGCACTCGAGCAGGCTTTCGCGGACAACCGACGCGCGCCCGTAGCGGCGTCACTGGCCATGGCTGCCGGAGCGTGTGCTCGTCTGTCTCGCGGGGCTCTACCTCAGCAGTCCCTCCGCCCACCGCCACAGAACGCTGTCCGGGGGCAGGGCCGCCTGAGCTTCGCGCAGCAGTGCGGTCGCGCTCTGCCTGTCTGTGGCCAGGAGCTCCATGGCCAGCAGTATCCTCGGCAGTGGAGCTCCAGGCGCGGCCTCGCGCGCCTGTCCGATCCACTCCACCCGCATCTGAGAATCGATGGTGTTGTCCCCTGAGCGCACAAAGAGAACTCTCAAGCAAGGCGCCGCGGCCTCAGCGCCCATCGTGGCGATCTCTCGGCACATGCCAGCCATCACACGCGCGTCTGCACCGTCGAGATCCGCGCAGCGCTGCGCGACATCGGAAACGGTGGCCTGCATCGCCGCGTAGTCACGAGCAGCGCCCTGCAGCGTGGCCCGGACGCCGTCGAGCGTCCACGCTTCGCGTCCGTAGCCGGCGACCCGCAGGTCGTGGTCGTGCTCCTGAAGGACGGACAGAGCCGGGGCCGCATCGTCGGCCCTCAGAGCCAGGTATGCCAACCGCGCGGGCTCCCAGGTGTCGAGACCCAGCTCCAGGTTCAGCCACGCGGAGCAGTAGTGCTGCAGCGCCGACTTCCACTCGCCGGCGTCAGCGCTGATCCGGGACAAGTGCAGGTGGGCTTCGCCGGCGACATCCGCAAGAGGGCCCGCCAACTGGACGACCTGCGCATACTCGGCCTGCGCCTCGGTGGTCTGCGCGCCCCCGAGTAGCAGGCCGGCGAGGTCGAGGTGCGCCGCCAGGCAGCCGGAGTCGGCCGCGATGGCCGCTCGGAGCGCCTCCTTCGCCTCCGCGGGGCTTTGCAGCCATCGGTACAGGTACGCCTCCGCGATCAGGGATGCAGCGCGGGGAGGGTAGAGCGCTGAGACGGCCTCAAGTGACTGCGCCATCTGTCGTCGCATGGGCGCCTGCTGTTCCTTGCCGCGCCCCTCCGCGCAGGACAGGGCCGAGGCCGTCGTCAGCCACAGGGGCCTGTCGGCGGCCGGAGAGACGCGGGCGACGTCTGTCGCCAACTCGTCCCAGGCCCGCCACGAACTGGGCGCCGCGAACGCCACGAGGAGCGCCGTCTCGAAGGCCTCCCTGGCCCGTGTCCCGCCGTCCGGCGCCATGAGCGCCAGGTCACCGATGTCCCGCCAGAGCGCCCAGGAGTACGCAGACCGTCCTACCTGCCCCACGGCTTCCCGTAGCGAAGACTCCGCGCCCGCCAGGTCACCGTCGGCCAGAGCTATCTGGGCTTCTGCACGGCGGACCATGCCCGGATCGACGCCGTCCAGTTCGCTGCATCGTGCCGCCTCGCCACGAGCATCGTCTGTCCGTCCCGCCCGGGCATAGAGACACGCCAGTTCCCACGCGAACCACCACTCGCCGGTGTCCTGGGCCGCCGCCTGTTCGGCCTGCCGCACTTGGTCGCCCGTGGGCGGCAGTCGTCCGCACAGACCCAGACGCGCCCAGGGCCCCGTTGCCTGGGACGCACCGGCCGCCCCCACGCACGCCAGCAAGATGAATGCGCCAAGCTTGCCGTGCATCTCGCCGCCCCTTCCGGACACCACGGCTTCGGGCCGTGGCAGTTGGATTTGCTGCGGGTGCTACGGGCACCCGTTGAGAATCGCCGCGAAACGGTCGCGCACTGAGATGAAGTCGGCGGTAAGAGCGCACGTCTCCGGGCTGGGTGCGAAAATGCTGCCCTGGGCCTCCCAGTTGACGGCGGGGCAGCCCCCCGCACACTCATCGGCGTTGGGGCAGACTGCGCAAGAGGGTCGGCGCAGTGAGGTGATGTCGGTGAGCTCGGCTCTCGCTGCGTGGTCGGTGATGCCTGACCAGACGTCGCCCAGTCTGTAGGGCGGGTCAAACTGGTTGAGGGGGATCATCTTCGAGCACCCGTGCAGGCCGCCATCCACGTCAACGCTCATGGAGTTCCTGCCAGCTCGGCACCCAAACACGCCGCGGTACCGGCCGGGGGACAGTTCGCTGCGCTCGAAGCGGGAGACCCTTACGGGTACTCCTGATTCCCTGGCCAACGTGTAGTGTTCAGCCACCGTCAGCATCTGCTCTAGCCACTTCGTGCGCGCCTCGGGGTGCCATGTAGCACCGGTGGCCGCCGAGATGATGAACTGGTTGATGCCGCGCTCCTGGAGCTGCTCAACACCATCTGCGAGCATGGTCACGACGTCGGGGTGCACTGTCATGCGGGCACCCATCCATGGCTGGTACTGCTTCATCATCGGGATATTGGCGGCAACTCGGTCAAAGCTCCCCCGCCCAGCGGCGTCCTTCCGGTGCCGATCATGCGCCTCGCGTGTGCCGTCGACGCTCAGCAAGTACGTGACGCCCTCGTCGCGGCACAGCCTACCCCAACGGTCGTCGAACAGCAGCCCATTGGTGGTCATGGTGAAGGCAATGGCCTTCCCCGCTTCGCCCCCCCTACGCCGCGCATAGGCTACGACGTCTGCTACGACCTCGTAGCACAGCATGGGCTCGCCACCAAAGAGCGTGATGGAGAGCTGCTCCGTGCGGCCGGACTCCGAGAGGAGGAACTCCACAGCCGCGCGCGCCGTCGCAGATGCCATGTACCTCGGCCGCTTGTGTCCCACGAAGCAATAGTCGCAGCGGAGGCAGCAGTCCTCCGTGAGGAACAGCTCCAGTTGGGAGACCGGCGGCTGGGAGGCACCCGGCCGCTTGCGTGCGGCCACCCGGCTGGCTACAGCTCCAGGGTCCGGAAGTGCGAGCGTGCCCGTGCCCATCGTCGGCCTCCCGCCGCTATGCAGTAGCGCGTGTCGCGAGCCGAGGGGGGTGGCCGCGGGCGCGCAGGGACTCGTCTAGGCAGTCTTGAACCTCGTCTCGC
>CAZXDD010000093.1:0-13843 GCA_964639415.1 uncultured Armatimonadia bacterium | reverse complement strand
GGGGTGGCCGCGGGCGCGCAGGGACTCGTCTAGGCAGTCTTGAACCTCGTCTCGCTGAAGCAGTGGAATTTGCACTCTTCGGGCGAGAAGTCGTCGGCAGTGCACGTGAAATCGGCCCCTGGGTTTACCCGTCCGCAATCGAACCGCTCGGCGTCCGCGGGGCTGCACGCGAAGTCGGCGCCGGTGCACGTGTATGACTGGTTGAGCTCGGCCTGCGAGTTGCAGTGGTAGTCCACCCCATCGCAGCGGAACGTACGGTTCGCTGCTGTGCATGTGAAACCGAGGTCCTGTCCTGGCGGCGGGTCGTTGCATTCGAACTCCCCTTGGTCCCACCTCTGGGCGTTGCACCAGTACGGGCTGCAGGCGAACCGGTCGGCGCACTGAAACAGCTCTGCACAGAGGTGCTCATCGGGCCCACACGAGTAGGTGCTCCACCCCGCTGCGTCGCACTCGAAGGCCCCACCGAACCCAGAGCGACACGTGAATGGCGGGGCGCAGGAGTGCTCGCCATCCGCGCAGCTATGAGTTGCCATAGGACACGTGTATGGCTCTCCCCAGGCCACCGCCGTCATCCCTTCCAGCTCACGCGCGACCGACCGGGCGAATTGGTCCCCGTTGCCGATGTCTCGCACGCGGCCGGCGACCGCCCGCAGCACGTCGTCGAGTGCGGCGACGCCGAAGAGGCTCATCGCCGCGACCTCCGCGGTCTTGACCATGAACCCGCGGCGCGACACACCGCCCGTACCCGGCTCACCTCCCGACATCTGCTCCCCTCCGGACGTTGCCTGCTCCCCGACCTCCGGGTCGGCACCGTGCTTCTTGCGCTTGTTTGCCATAGCCCAGACCCCCATCTGGGCGCAACAGCAGTATGTGGTAGCGGCACCAGCATCACTTCCGGGGACACCGCAAGCCAGGTCCCGGCCTCCCTTCGCCCACCCATCCTGTCGGACAGGTGTCTCTACTGCTCAGGATCTGGGTCGGGTTGCAGCCCCCTGCCGACCTGCGCGACGATCTCCTCCTTGACATCCGTCACCGGCTCACTGACATCTCGGACCGCCCGCCGCAATTCCCTGACGGCCTCGCCCAGGCCGCGGCCGAACGCAGGCAGCCGACTGGCCCCGAACAGCACCGCCGCCACAGCCGCCACAATCACGATCTCCTGAGGTCCTACCATCCCCATCCTCCTCCGAATGCGCCGGCATCCGTCTTGTGCCGATTCTGCTCGTGGAAGCCCCGGGCCCGCCCCGCGTAGTGCCGCAACCGCGCTACTGACATAACTGAGGTTTCGCTCTCTCTGGTTGCGATAGACGTACATTAGCGTGTTTTATCAGTCTTGTCAACGTTTTTCTTTCGTTAATGCTCTGCTTCTGCCCACACGATGTGTTATCCCCCCCCCACCCCCCCGTCTTCTGCACACAGACACCCCCTTTTTCTGGTTTTCTGCACTCTTTTAGCCCTATTGCGGGCCGGTACTTCTCGACGGGTACCTGAGCCGTCTGGGCACTGGCCCTTGCCGACACGGCAATGACATCCGAGTCCCGCCCTCCGGCGACCCGCGGTGCTAGGAGGCCAAAAGCCCCCCTCTCCCCTCGCGGGGTTCGGGTTCAGTCGCACCGCGCAGCGTCCGCGGTCAGCGGCCACGGTGGCGTGTGCAGGCGGGGGGCGGAGGACAGCGCTTCGGGTCCCTCTCGTTCGTCTGAGGCGGGCCCCGCGGACGTCCTCGGTTCACTTCCGCAGCTTCTCCGCCATCCCCCGGGCGCCGGCGGCCAACTGGCTGTCAGCGGGGAGCTTGGCAACAGCGGTCTCGGCGAGCTTCGCTGCGTGTGAGGTGTGGGACGATCCCGCGGGCGTCTGACGTACTAACTCCGCAGGCGCGGCGCTCAGGCTGAGAAGTGCCTGACTGCGTTGGTGCGGCAATGCGGCGGAACTGAGCTGCGAGCCTATTCCCCCGCGAATGGAGGCCCCCACTACATAACGATATTGTTTACTTCACTTTGGCTGCTTTCCGAATCCGACTCATTCCAAAGTGCGTATTTCCCGCCATTTCTCCTTGACGCTTCCTGTACCGCCGACTATCATACCTCTCGTGCCGCGGACGGTGGTCGCATGCGTGCTATCTCCTCCCATGGGGGTGCCGCGCAGGCGGTCGGCGCAGCACCGCTGGCTTCCCGCTACTGAGCCGTCGTGCCCCGTTGCGCTTGCCCCGACGCACCGTCTCCCCCGCTGCCCCAGGGCCGCCTACCTCACCGTCGTCTCGTTGCACATCTTCGGCGTCTACTGACCCATGTCCCGTCATCGCCCGGTCGGAGGAGGCATACGCCATGAGACCCGCCCCGCTCCTGATCGCTGCACTCATGCTACTGGTGGCAGGCATCGCCGCAGCCGCCGACATCCCGCCCGGCCAGGCGGCCCTGTTCGCCGCCCAGGAGAAGGCCAAGGGCAAGTCGCCCGAAGAGGTGGCCTGCATCTACAAGGAGGATGTCATCGACGCCTACCCCGGCAGCCTCTACGCCGGGCAGGCCCTGCTCAACATCAGCTCCGTATACATGCAGGACAAGCAGTACGACAAGGCCCTCGAGCTCACCGAGCAGGCCCTGCGGGAATACGGAAGCACGTACCTGGCCAGCCAGGGGGTACGCCGCAAATTCGCTATCCTGCTGTACGCCCTGGGCAAGCCCAAGGAGGCCCTGGAGTTCCTGGATGAGGCCATGGCCCAGTACGGCAAGCAGATCCCCAGCCGGGACGCCCACTGGATCCCGGCCTACCGGTACGATGCCCACATGAAGCTGGGCGACAAACAAGCCGCGCTCAAGGCGCTGCAGGAGGCGATCATCGACACTCCGGAGGTGCTGGACAGTTGGGAGTTCCATCACCGGGTCATCCCCGCGTTGCAGGCGGCGGGGAAGAGACGTGAGATGCAGTCGGCGGCCAAGGGGGCCTACGCGTGCTGCAAGTTCGCCGATGCCGAGGTGGAGAAGGTCGCCGAGCTTGTGGTGAAGTCGTTCGTGGGGAACGCCGAGGTGTTCAAGGCCAACCAGTTCCTGGCCGCGCAGGAAGATGCCGAGGCCGAAAACCCCCTGCAGGAGGTGCCCTGGCCCGAGGCGCTCTCCGAGGAGCAGTGGAAGCAGCTTTGGGACAACTGCCGCCGCGACGAGCACCTGTGGGTGGTGGCCCTCCTGTACCACGGCAAGGTGGACCAGGCGCTGGAGGTGGCCACCCTCCGCCTGGGCTCGGCGGGCGACGCCGAGAAGATCGCCGACTGCATCGACGATATCGCGCGGTGCTTCAAGGCCAAGGACCTGCGTCTGGTGCGGGCCAATCAGTTCGTGACATACTCCAAGACCGGGGAGGGAGCCAATCCGCTGCTGGACTTTTAGCGGCGCGCGCAAGAGGCGCCGGCCCGACTCGCCGTCGCCGTATGGCCGGTGACGTACAGCCCCGAAGGGGCGGCATAGGCTTGCCATCGGCGTGAGCCGGTGGAATCGAGCCATCCCTCCCCCCCTTCCCCAGTCGTTCGCGTGGTCCGTGAGGACCGCGCGGGCGAGGGCTCGGCTCACAATGACGAGGTTGGGCTCAGAGGTCTGCGGGGCGACGAACTGACGGCCAGGCGGCGAGCCCTGCGGCTCGCCGAGTCGGGCTGGGAACTCACATTGTGCAGGAACGCTGTGGAGCCACATTTGGCCATTGCCGCGCCCGGAACGGGGGCCGTTGCGCCGTTCTCCCCCCTCCTCCCGTCTCCGCCTGCCGTTTGGCGGAGTACAAGCGGCTCGAAGAGACGCCGAGAGGCGGGGTCGGGGGGGTGAGGCGACGCTGGCCGGTGGCGTGGGTCGCTCTTTGGCGTTCAGAATGTGGCGACCGTGGGCCGGATAGGGTCCCACCGCGCAAACGACCCGCGCTCCCCGCACGGAAACGGCGTGACGGCCTGGAACAGATGCACGCACCGACAGGAGGTACGGACGTGACAGGCGGACTTTGGCGGGTGAGCGTTGGGATTGCGCTGGCAGCGGTGTCCCTGACGGGGCCGATGTACGGACGGGCCTCGGCGGCGGACGTGGATGACCTGCCCCAGACCGTCCGGCTGATGCTGCAGTGTGTCGAGGTCGACTGGTCGCAACTGCAGGTCACGAGCCCGGAGCAAGTCACGCTCGGGCGCACTCCTCCGGCGGCACCGGCGGCAACCGAGAACACCGCCCCACCGGTTGCCCTGAGCAGGAAGCCCATCGCGTTGGGCGGCGTAGGCGCGGGCGCGGCTCCGGCTCCGGGGCCGACTCGCCCGGCCGGGGAAGATGCGCGAGTTGACCTCGGTACCGCAGACCTCCTACCCGATGTGGTCGCCATCGGCGCCCTCAATGCTGCGCGGCGCAACGCCCTGGTGGCCCTGGCGGGCGCCGGCGGCCTCAGCGCCGAAGAGTGGAAGGACCGTATCCTCCAGGAGAGACTGACCTTCGAAGACATGTGCGCCGTGTGGGCCCAGTTCCGGCGAGAGTACCCACAGGAGGGCGAGTCCCCCGAGCGCACCCGTCCGGTCTGGCACGGCACCCGAGACGCCCTGGGGTTGGCGGATGCAGGTACCGCCACGCTTCCCATCCCGCAACTGTTCATCCTGGCGGAGATGCAGCTCTATCCGGGGGAGACGGAGGGCGCCGAGAAGTGCCTCAAGGAGATCCTCACCCGGCTGGAGACCGGCGAGCTCGCCGGCCCCCGCGTGACGAAGGGCCTGCTCGCCTATCGCATCGCCCAGTGCTACAAGCACCGGGGCGAGTCACGGAGCGCCGTGGAGTGGTTCATGAACTGCGCCGAGTGGGGAGCGCCGACCAAAGAGAATGCGTACGACGTGCGAGGAGAGGGCCTCGTGGAGGCGGCACGGCTGCTGCGGGAGATGGGGCAGGTGGAGGAGGCGGAGGAAGCGTACCGCAAGGCCATCGGTTCAACGGCCGGGTGGGGGAAGGCGGTGGCGATGCTGGACTTGAGCGCAGTGCTGCAGGGCAAGGGCAGCGCGGCGGAGGCGGATGCAATGCTCACGGAGCTTGCGGGCGGGGCGTATGGCGTGGTAGCGCAGGCGGTCGCGTGTCTTTCCGTGGCGCAAGATCGCTTGGCGGCGCGAGACGGACGGAGGGCGCGCGAATGGCTCTGCCAGGCCCTCAAGATAGCCGGTGCGCCCCGGGACCCGGGCACTGCCGCCCAGTTGGCGGGTACCACCCGCTCGGCGAAGCGGCTGCTTGTCGAGCTTGCACGATGGGAGACGGAGCCTGTGAGAGTGTACCCCCGGGCCGTAGCTATCAGGGCGGGCGGGGGCACGGCGGAGCTGATGGCCATCTCATGGTGCGCGGCGCCACTGGTGCGCCCGACAGCCGGCTGGTTGGCGGTAGAGCCGGAGGGCGAGCCCGAGAAGCATGACCGAGTGACACACTTCCGGTATCGCGTCAGCCTCGTCGGGGAACCCACCGGGAGCCCTGCGGCGGATATCGTCGTCAGCACCGACGCGGGGCAGGGCCAGGTGCGCGTGCCCGTGGCGGTGACAGGGATGCCGTCTGTCGCCGTGGCCCCACAGCACTTCTTCTTCGGCTTCGTAGACGCTGGTGACCGGCCGCGACAGGAGGTGACGGTGAGGGTGCCGCCCCCGTTCACCGTGGAGGGGGCACGGAGCGACACAGGCGGAATCGAGGTGGGCGAGCCAGCGCACACCGACAATGGCTGGCGCATCACGGTGGTGCTCGCGCCGCTGGGCCCGGGCGTGCTCCGCGGCACTGTAACGGTCCTGACCGACAAGCCGGGGGAGCGCGAACTGCGGGTCCCGGTCTATGCGCACGTTCTCGCGAGCCCGGGTTAGCCCTTCCCGGACCTGGCTGACCAGACGGGACGGCACAGATAGGCCCACGATCGGGCCAGCACGAGGGGGCAAGCATGGCTATAGCGCACAGGGAGAGACTGCCGGTCCAGCCCGATCCGCGTCTGAGCGCCCAGCGGCCCTTGCCCCACGGCGCCTCACTGCTAGCGGGTCTGGTGGTGCTACTCAGTGCCTTCGGCCACGGAGCCGCGTGGGCCGGCGACGCGGACTCGGACACGGTCGGCACCATCATCGCGGGGCTGGAGTACAACGAGTCGCTGGTGCCAAGGGGCCGAGGCATCTATGTCGTGAAGAGGCTGGTATCCAGTGCATTCCGGGCCCCCGACGAAGCAGCCGTTGAGGTGTCCGCGGACGGCAGCGTCGCGTCGGCCGTTGTCACCAGACCTGCCGCGTCCGTCTGGGTTGTCTCATGGGCGTTCGACGGTGTCCGGTTCAGACAGGACGTCGAGACCGTGCTCCCCCTGGCGAAGGAGGGGCGGCTCTGGACCTCCACCACGCACGCATACGACGGCCAGAGGGCGTTCCTGTACGTCGGCGAAGCATCCCGCTGCCTGATCACGCCGTCCCCCCAGATGCTGTACCTCGACGCGATCTGGCACCTGTGGCCTGGGAACGACGCATTGCTGATGCCCACGATGCTCGGAAGGTGCTTCGGCGCAGACCGTATCGGCGAGCTGATGCGCGCCTCAGGCGCGCAGCTTGCCCCACAGGACGGCGCTAACCAGACAGGAAGGGCGCAAAGCTGGGTTCTCGCCGGGAGGCGCGGAAGGGAGCGGTGGACGTTCTGGGTCGACCAGGATGAGGGTTTCCGGCTGCGGAAGGTACTGTTGGCCTATGGAGACGAGGGCGGCCCCTTGCAGCCAGTCATGGAGCTTCTCCTCGCCGACTACGAGCGCATCGGCACCGCGGGCGGCTGGCTCCCCAAGCAAGGCACGCTCCGGGTTCATGTGCCGGCCGACGACGGTACCCGGGTGTGGCGCGATACGTACTCACTGGAGATGCGCAGTTTCACTACTGACCTGAGTGACCAGGCCGCGGTGTTCACGCTCGACACGTTTCTTCCTGCCGGCACCGAGATACTGCAGGCCGGCAGCACTGGATGGGATCGAGTTGAGACCATTGGTGATGACGTGCTGGGGTACGCGAAGCGAGTCGCCAAGTCGCTGCACGGTAGGGACGACTTCAGTACTTCGGACAAGTAAGGCAGGTGCACGTCTCCACAATCTGCCGTTCGACACGAGGTGATGGTTATGACACTCCGTCTGCTGCTGTGCGGTGCACTGTTGACCGTGGCCTCCGGCTACGCAGCCGCTGCTGAGCTCGAGGGCCTGAGCGACAAAGATACGCGATGCATCACCGGTGGCGCGATGCCCAACCCATTTCTGTGCTGCGAGACAGCGGGTTGTTGCGAGAACACGTGCCAGGTGCATGATGGGAACCGCTGCACCTTCCGGTTCCCCGAGCCGGGCCGCCACTGTGTCACCCTCGGCGGCATCGTGATCCAGGACGGCTGCACGGTGGAGCCGCTTGTGATGGGCCCCGGGGAGGTCCCCCAGACCACTGCTTGGTGCTGCAGGGAGTACGTCGTGGAGGACGTCCAGTGCCTGGTGCCCGAAGACACATGGCACACCTTCCTGGTCTGCACCTCGCGCATCGTTCTCTCCGAGACGAAGACTTGGTGGACCAGCACGTGTGACGAGAGTCCCTGCAAGTACCTGGTGATGAACGCCTTGCAGGACGGGAGGTTGGCTGCGTCGGCTTCCGCCGGCTGGCAGGGCGGGACGTAGGACAATGGCCTCGTCCGCCGCCATGGTGGCGGCATCCGCTCAGATCCTCGGGGCCCATCGACGCAATCGCTGAGCGCAGCCGATGGCCCCAACGCCGCCCGTGCACGACGTGGCCGCAGTATGCGGCGTCGCGCATGCTCGGCGCCCTGACGGCAGACTCGAGCACGGCCTGAGAGCCAGACACGGTGCCCGGAAGGGCCCCACGCTTCTGCACAGCCCGCGCCACTGCCTGACACGCCGGAATACCGGGCGCGCTAGGCTCAGTCGCGTGTGCCCGTCTGGGGCGCCGCAGCATGCGGTACGAGGGGCAAAGACGCGGCGGACGACCATTCTGATCTGTGTTCTGATAGGGTGCGGTTCAGCGCTTCCGGCTGTGTCGGCCGAAGGGGAGCAGGCCAGTTGCGGCGTGGCAAGCGTGCTTGACATGTGTGACCTCCTCAGCCACCCCGTGGACAAGGGTGACCGAGAAGAGATCATCGCGGCCTGGCAGGGACCAGCGTCAATGGCCGCCGTCAGCAACGCCGCCGCGTCGCTTGGCGTCGCGCTGCGCGGGGTGCGGGCGCCTCTAGATGCGCTCTGCGAGGTAGGCGGCCCCAAGATCATCCACTTCAAGGATCCCGACCACTTCCTCGTCATGGCGCGCGCGTCGCCCGAGTGGGTGCAACTGCTCGATAGCGGACGCGTCATCGTCGTCCCGCGCGAGGAGATCGAGCAGCGCTATTCAGGCCATGCCCTCATTGTCGAACAGGCCGCAGAGGATGTCGGCGGGGCGCGACTCCAACTCGACGAGTTCCACTACCCCTTCGGCATCGTCGGGGTGGGGCAGGTAGTCGAGCACAGCTTCGAGGTGACAAACGCTGGCGACCAGGAGCTGGCCATCGCGCTCCAGTCCGGTAGCTGTGGCTCGCTTCCTGCCACCATCGGCAAGGAGGTGCTGGCTCCGGGCGAGTCTACCTGTCTGACGGCCAAGTTCACCGTCACCTACTCGGGCAGTGTGATGAGGTCGGTGAGGCTCACCACCAATGACCTCACCCAGCCGGTGGCTTTCGTCTCGATCCACGGCAAGGTGCCCCACGACTTGCGCGTCTATCCCGTGCGTCTTGACATGGTCGGAGACAAGGCAGATACACTGTCGTCCACCATTTCAGTGAGCGGCCCGCCCGAGATGGACCTTGGCGAGGTGTCCTGCAGGGGGCAGGAGCTGGGTCTCGCGGTTGGCGAGCCCAAGATTGGCGACGACGAGAGGAAGAGCTGGCGCATCACCGTCTCCCTGCAGCCCGGCACCCTTGTGGGCGAGTTCGCCGACGAACTCTCTATCCGCACAACCCACAAGGACCGGCCGCTCATCACCATCCCCATCAGGGGCACCGTGGCGCCCGACCTGCGCCTGCAGCCCCCCTCCGCCTTCTTCGGTTTCGCCAAGCCCGGGGACAAACCGGCCGCCTCCATCAACCTCACCTCCCGCTCCGGGGCGCCGTTCAGGCTGCTACAGGTCGCGCCCGGCGACCCGCGCATCACGGTCACCCAGACCGAGACGGAGGGCGGCTATCGGCTGGATATCGTCGTCCCCACGGAGAAGCCCGGAGTCTTCGAGGGCGAGGTGCTACTGAAGACCGATGTGCCGCTAGAAGAGACGATGAGGATCCCCGTGTACGTGCATGTGGTGGAGTAGGGCCAATAGAGGCATGCCACCGCCTGACGCCGACGGCGGTTGTTCGCTGCTCTCTCGGCGTTACGGTGCCGGAGGTCCGGCCGAAAGGCCGGTTCTGCCGTGAGGGTGTCATCCTGAGCGTCCATCTCAGGTCGCTCGCCGCCATTGCGCAGCTTGTCGCGGGCTGGTATACTGAATCCTCTTGCGGAGGCATGAGGCCGGTCGTTGTCTTGCGGCTATCGGCAGCCGGCCGTCTGTTAGCAGTGTGGGAAAGGACCGCCGAGTTGAGCACATTCGCGTTCACCGTACACCCGCTGACGGCGCGGGATGTGGCCCGGAAGTACAAGCTCGCCGCATGGCTGCCCGACCCCGTCGTGGAGTGGAGCCTCAGGTTCGTCCCCCCCAAGCAGGTGAGCCACATCACGGGCGTGCGCTCGGCCACCGGTGCCGAGGTGGACGGCTACTTCATCGCCTGTCCGCTCACGGCCCGTCAGCTCGCCGAGGGTGACCCCAACCGAGCCATCGCCAAGATCATCGAGGGCGGCCGCGCGGCCCAGGCTCTCGGAGCCAAGATCCTCGGTCTGGGTGCCTTCACCTCCATCGTCGGAGACGCAGGGATCACCATCGCCCGGGAGCTGGATATCGCCGTCACGACAGGCAACAGCTACACCGTGGCCACCGCCATGGAGGCGGCCGTCGCGGCGGCCGAGATGCTCGGCCACACCCCCCGGGAGTGCTCCGTCGCGATCCTGGGAGCCACCGGCTCTATCGGCAAGGTGGCCGCCAAGATGCTGGCCCCCCAGGTGGCTGAAGTCGTGCTCAACGCCCGCACCGGCGAGAAACTGGCTCAGCTCGCCGAGGAGATCGGCGACCCCGGCTGCGTGGTGCGCACCGAGACCGACGTGGCGGCGGCCCTCCGTGGCTGCCAGATCGTCATCGCCGTCACCTCCTCGCTCGAGACCGTCGTGGAGCCGGAGATGCTCGCCGTTGGAGCGGTGGTCTGCGACGTGGCGCGGCCGCGCGATGTGTCCAAGAGGGTGGCCGAAATGCGCGACGATGTGCTCGTCATCGAGGGCGGCGCCGTTGCCGTGCCGGGCGATGTGGAGTTCAACTTCAACTTCGGCTTCCCGCCCAAGGAAGCCTACGCCTGCATGGCTGAGACGATGATTCTCGCCCTCGAGGGCAAGTTCGAGGACTACTCGCTGGGCCGAGATATCAGGATCGAGCAGGTGCAGGAGATCGCGGCCCTGGGCCGCAAGCACGGCTTCAAGCTGGCGGGCTTCCGGTCCTTCGAGCGCCGGGTGGACGCGCAGACGATCCAGCGCATCCGGGAGCGCATGGCCGACGCCAGCGTTGCCACATAGGGTAGGTCCACGACTATCGGTGATCGAGTGCACCGCAGGCTGCGCCCTCCGGCCGAGCGGCGGCCCCGTCGGCCGAAGCTCCGCCTCGGCCCCGTACCACCCATCGAGACCAATCGCCGGAAGGAATGAACGAGATTGCCTGAGGAACTGAGCCAGGAGGAGCTTCGTCGTGCCAAGCTGCGGGCGCTGCAGGAGCAGGGCGTCGATCCCTTTGGCATCCACCGGTACGAGCGCAGCCACACCGCCGCGCAGGTGGTCGAGAGCTACGAGGAGCTGGAGGCCAAGACCGTCTCAGTCTGCGGGCGCCTGATGACCCGACGCGGCCACGGCAAGTCCACCTTCGCCGATATCCACGATGTGTCGGGTCGCCTGCAGGTCTACGCCAAGCTCGACCAGCTTGGGGAAGAGCGCTACGCCGCCTTCGGCGATCTGGATATCGGCGACATCATCGGCGTGAGCGGCGAGGTGTTCAAGACGCGGTCGGGCGAGGTGACGGTGGGGGTCTCGGAGTATACGCTGCTCTCCAAAGCCCTGCGCCCGCTGCCCGAGAAGTGGCACGGGCTGCAGGATGTGGAGGCCCGCTACCGCAACCGGTACCTGGACCTGATCATGAACCCCGAGGCCCGCGAGATCTTCGCCAAACGGGCCAAGATGGTGCAGGCGGCCAGGGAGTTCTTCTACTCCAGGGACTTCGCCGAGGTCGAAACTCCCATCCTCCAACCCCTCTACGGCGGCGCCAATGCGCGGCCCTTTGTGACCCACCACAATGCCCTGGAGATGCAGCTTTACATGCGCATCGCCCCGGAGCTGTACCTCAAGCGCCTGGTGGTCGGCGGCATGGAGCGGGTGTTTGAGATCGGCAAGGCCTTCCGCAACGAGGGCATCGACACCCTGCACAACCCGGAGTTCACGATCCTCGAGGCCTATCAAGCGTATGCCGACTACCAGGACATGATGGAGTTGGTGGAGAGCCTGGTCTGCAAGATGGCCGAGGCGGCCAACGGCTGTCTGCAGTTCACCTACAAGGGCAACGATATCGACCTCACTCCCCCGTGGCGGCGAGTTCCTCTCCTGGAGGCTATCGAAGAGGGCTGCGGCGTCGATTTCGGTGCCCTCAAGTCGGACGAAGAGGCCCGCAAAGCCTGCAGTGACCTGGACATCCCCAATACCGGTGAGCTCTCGCTCATCGAGTTGATGGACAAGTGCCTGGATCGGTACGTGCAGCCGAAGCTGATCCAGCCCACCTTCTTGATCGACTATCCGGTGGCGATCTCGCCCCTGGCCAAGCGGCATCCGCAGAGCCCGGAACTCACCGCGCGCTTCGAGCCGTTTATCGGTGGGGAGGAGTGCGGGAACGCCTTCAGCGAGCTGAACGACCCTCTGGACCAGCGCGCGCGCTTTGAGGCCCAGGTGGAGGCCGGGCGCGGCGGCGATGAAGAAGCCCATCCGCTGGATGAGGACTTCATGAAAGCCCTGGAGTACGGCCTGCCGCCCACCGGTGGCATGGGAGTGGGGATCGACCGGCTGGCCATGCTGCTTTGCGACAAGCCCAGCATCCGCGAAGTGGTGCTGTTCCCCACGATGCGCCCGGTGCAGGAGTAAGATACAGCCATCGCGCGGGCCGGTGCCCCACGTCCCGGCGTCGGTCCGCGCCATCCAGGTTCACCACCCAACCCGCTCATTCGGCCAGAGCCACGCACATGCACACCTCCGCCGCCATCCTGAGAACCATGCGACCGAAGCAGTGGACCAAGAACCTGCTTCTGTTCGCGGCCCTGATCTTCGCCAAGAAGATCGCCGAGCCCGCCTCCGTCCTGCAGGCGCTGGCGGCCTTTGTCCTGTTCTGTGCCCTTTCGGGCGCCGTATACCTCATCAATGATGTGGTCGATGCCGAGGAGGATCGGCGCCATCCCCGGAAGCGCCAGCGCCCCATCGCCTCCGGTGCCTTGTCGCCGCGGCTGGCGGTCGCCATAGCCGTCGCGCTCACCGTCGGCGGCCTGGTGGGGTGCTTCCAGCTCAACTTCGGCACCGGGCTGTCGGCGGCGGCGTACACCGTGCTGACATTGGCCTACCACTTCGCCCTCAAGCGCATGGTGATCCTGGACGCCCTGGCGGTCTCGGGCGGCTTCGTGCTGCGGGCGGTGGCGGGGGCAGAAGCGATCCGGGTCGTCATCTCCCCGTGGCTGCTGATGTGCACGCTGCTCTTGGCGCTCTTCCTATCCTTCGCCAAGAGGCGCCAGGAGTTGGTGCTGTACCAGAACAACGGCGCCGACGCGACGCGCAGGGTCTTGATGGAGTACACCCCCGCGCTGCTGGACCAGCTCATCTCCATCGTGACGGCTTGCACGGTGATGTCGTACTGCCTGTACACCATCAGCGACCGCACGGTGAGCGAGGTGGGTAGCCGCGATCTGATCCTCACGATCCCCTTCGTGCTCTACGGCATCTTCCGGTACATGTACCTGGTGCACAGCAAGGGCAGTGGCGAGGCCCCCGATCAGGTGCTGCTCACCGACCTGCCGCTGCTGGCCACGGTGGCCCTGTATGTGCTGGCGGTCGTGGTGGTCTTCCACATGGCCCAGGGCGGCCTCGGCGGGCCGATCCTGCCGCCGGAGCCGGCGTTGCCGCCTCCTTCCTGACCCGACGCTCCCCAGGACCGGCACGACGGCCAATGCGCCCGCTGCGGATGCCCTGCAGGCTGTGGCGGGACCGCCACAGGCGGGTATGCCGCTGATTTGGCCCCTCCGCACGGGTCCGCCCCCATGCTATTCACGGTGACCAAGGGTCGCAGATGGCGGCGGCCTGCGCCCGTCTGGCCCGCCGATTGCAGTCTGCCTCCATGAAGGCCGTGGCCTGCAGCGACCGCCCCCGGGAAGCCCTGTTCCCGGTGGCACAGGGAGGGATGGGCGCATGACCCGCCGGTTGAGAGCCTGGTGGCGTGACGAGAGCGGCGCCACCAGCACCGACATGATGATCGCCCTGGGCCTGCTGGCCATCGCCGGCGCCCTGTGGTACTCCACGTTCGCCGGGGAAACGGACGTGTCCAGAGGAATGAAGGAGTTCGGCCGCCGCGCCCGCAAGGCGTTCTTCTAGCGCACGATCGACCCGAGCCGATCAGGCGCCCACGCAGCGCCCATGGGAACGAAGATCGGAAGAGCACACGTCTGAACTCCAGTCACCGCTCATTATCTCG
>CAZXDD010000092.1:0-17949 GCA_964639415.1 uncultured Armatimonadia bacterium | reverse complement strand
ACGCGGGGCTCCGCCCCTGCACCCCGCTGGGGCCGCAGGCCCCAGACCCCTCATCTCGCCGGAACTCGGCCCGCGGATGAGGCTCGCGGACCGGATTCCGGCGACTCTGGCCTCACCAAGGCCGGGAGATGTGAGCCCGATCACTGCGCTCACTTCGGCAAGTGAGTGCTAGGGCGGCCCCCGAAGCGTTCGGCACCCACCGTCTGTGGATCCAGCGCCGCAGTGCCACAGACGACTTGACAAGGAGACTATCGCCATGAGAAGA
Organism: uncultured Armatimonadia bacterium; assembly: GCA_964639415.1. Lineage (GTDB taxonomy): Bacteria > Armatimonadota > Zipacnadia > Zipacnadales > JABUFB01 > CAYRFY01. Next base: position 17,684 of record CAZXDD010000092.1, on the reverse strand, counting down.
ATCGCGGCTCTGACGCTATCGTTGCTTGGGTGTGGGGTTGCCCTGGCCCAGCAGACTGTCACCAGCGGCCCCTGGACCATCACCGCCGGGGCCGCCGGCCCCCAGACCATCGCCTACGAAGGTGAGGTCATCCTGCGCAGCGGCGCGGTCTCCGGCTACCTGCCGGACTGGACGGGCACTCGCTTCAGCCTCGCCGGCGGGCAGGTGAGCACGACCGCTAACGGCATCACGTGGAGCAAGCAGGACGCAGGCAATCAGGACGCCACGCTCGCGATCACCGCCGAGGGCAACAAGATCACCCTCGACCTGGAGACCACCATCTACGCGGAGGGACCCGTCGAGGTCGCCGTCCAGTTGGTCCCGGAGGCGGTCTGTACCGCCGACGGGTATGCTCAGATGAGCGTGAACGGGAAGTCGCGTCTGCTGGACCTTGTGGAGAGGCTCGAGCAGATGACCGGGGTGACCGAACTGCGGTTCGAGCAGATGGAACGCTCGGTCGTCGTCCGGAGCGATCCCACGACGGTGCAGGACCGACGCGACCGCGACCAGGGGTTCTTCATTGTGCTCTCGCTCCGACGCGAGGGCGAGCCGATCACCGAGACCCGCAGGGTAGAACTCGAGATCGAGCCGACGGCTCCCGGGGACCTCGAGTCCCGACGGGCCATCCTCTCGCAGGTGCCGCTGGACCGGCGGGACATCCCGGTGAGCAACGCCGGCTTCGAGGCCGGGCTGAGCGACTGGAGTGACAACCCGCGGGCCGCCGTGGACACAGAGGTCAAGCACTCCGGCGAGCAGTCCGCCCGGATCACCATCCCCGAGGACCAGACGGACCGGACCGGCATCTACCTCACCCAACACGTCCCCATCATCGGCGGGCGCCTGTACTCGGTGGAGGGCTTCCTCAGGAGTCAGGACGTCAAGGCCGTCTCGCTGGGCGAGATGTCACCCACGGGCGTCACCATCATCCTGGAGTGGGCCGACAAGGACCAAAAGTGGCTGGCGCCGGGCCACTACGCCACCGGGCTATACGGTACCAACGACTGGCAGAAGGTGAGCACCAACCTGATCCGGGCCCCGAAGGAGGCGGGCTTCGCCACCATCTTCCTGTCCATGCGTGCCACGGGCACCGGGTGGTTTGATGACATCAAGATGACCGAGGTTACGCGGCACGTGGTCCTGACCGAGCCGCTGTTCGGCAAGCCGGTGGCGGATAACACGCCCAGGTTGGCCTGGCAACTGGGTGAGGCGGGGACGGCGACGGTGGAGCTGTCTCCCGATCCCCAGTTCCCCGCCGCCGAGACCACGAGGTACGATGGCCTCAGGTCTCCCTTCAGCCCGGAGCGGCCTCTGGCCCCGGGGACATGGTACTGGCGGGTCACGGTACCCGACCACGGCTCGACCTCGGCCGTCTGGAGCTTCAACCAGACGGCACCGCTGACCCAGGACTGCACCGACCCGGTGGTCGCTGCCGACCACCACTACCTCACCGCCGCGCGCCAGGCGGTCTCCGTGGGATTGAGCGACAACGTGGGTGTGGCGGCGGTGGAGCTGGAGCTGGACGGGCGGACGGTAGAAGGCAGGCTGACGGCGACGGCGGTGGAGTACACGCCCGATACGGACTGGACGCCCGGGCTGCACAAGCTGCAGGTCTCCGCCTCCGACGCCGCCGGCAATGTGGGGGGCAGGGCCATCTTCCTCAACTACGCCCCCGGCGCGGTGGAGAAGCGCTGGCTGCCCACGGGTGGCATCGCCATCGACGGCAAGCCGCAGTACCTGCTGGGGATGTACGGCGTCCGCACCCAGGACCTCACGGAGATGGCGCAGGCCGGCTACGACTTCGTGCACAACTACACCTGGGACGGTGCCGGCACCAACGACAGTGCTTTGGAGTATCTGGACGCCTGCGCCGAGCTGGGGCTGCAGGCCTTCATCGGCTTCGACCGCTCGAAGCTGCGGGGCTGGGACGAGGCGTTCGTGGCCGAGCGCGTCGGCGCTCTCAGTCGCCACCCGGCGCTGTTGGCCTGGTATCTCTTCGATGAGCCCGACCTGCCCCACCAGTACGTCCCTCCCGATCAGTTGCGGGCCCTGTACAATCTCATCAGCACCCTCGACCCCATGCACCCGGTGATCGTCACCGTGGCGCAGCGTAATCTCATGCCCCTGTATGAGGGCAGCTACGATGTCTACTGGAGCATGGATTACCGCACGCCGGGGGAGAACGCCCGGAACTTCGACTCCCATCGTGACGTGCTGCCGCCCGGCACGCCGCTGATGTCCATCGTCCACTGCTACGACGGCAAGCAGAAGGGACCGGCGCAGGGTGGGGATGTGGACAAGTTCCAGCCGGGGCCGCAGCAACTGCGGGCCTGTGCCTTCATGTCCATCGCCCATGACAGCAGCGGTCTGGCCTGGTGGTGGTGGGGACAGGGCAGCGACCTGTTCATGACCGTGGCCCACGCCCCCGAGGCCTGGGATGCGCTGAAGGAGACGGTCAGGCAGATCCGCGACCTGCGGCCGGCTCTGGAAGCACAGGTGCAGCCCCGGATGTGGGTGGAGGAGACGGCCCCGGAGCAGGAAGTGCACCTGTGGGAGAAGCGCCTCCCCGATCGCACCGTCATCATCGCGGTCAACCGCGAGAAGACCCCCTGCGAGCTGAGCTTCACCTCCCCGGCCTTCGCGGGCAAGACGCAGGCCACTGTCCTTTTCGAGGACCGCGCGGTGCCGCTTGAGGACGGCCAGCTCAGCGATGCGTTTGAGGGCTGGGGCGTGCACGTGTACGAGGTGAAGTAGAGGTAGGCCGCCGGGCGCGGGAGGGAGGTCCCGCGCCCGGCGGTCCCCTGTCTGCTTGCGGCACCACGCGGGCCCTGTCGGCCGTGGCGGCCGGCACAACGCGCCGCCCTGCCGGCGCAATCGTGTCTGCTCAGGGACGGCTCCGACAGTCGGTGGTCAGAGGCCGGACGGCGCGCCCCAGCGGCGGCGCAGGGGGCCGCCCCGGGACATCCAGGGCGGCGCTATCCGTCCAGAGTCTGCGCGACTCCGATCATCTCCAGCAGAAACGCGCGTCGCAGGGCGTCGTATCCGCGGTGGTTGGGATCCTCGAGGTTGTCGAAGTACCAGTAGGTGGGGTCCTCGCGGCGGTAGGTGGGACGCCACGGCTCGCTGCAGTGGATACCGTGACCCATGAACAGGCCGCGCATGTCCACCAGATGGACGTTGTCGCGCGCCGCGGCACAGCGCCGGATGGGCGCATTGTACGCCTCCAGGATGCGCAGACACTCCGGCCACCTTGGGAGCATGGCCCCGGCGTGCTGAAGATCGCCCACGCCGTCGGTGGGGTCGTAGATGTTGGCAAGGAAGACGTGGCAACCGCCGGGGAACCGGCCATCGACGGCATCCAGCATGGCCCCCAGACGCTCCTCGTAGCGGGCAATCCACGGCTGAGCCTGCGGCCAGGCGGCCCCGTACATCCCGCCCTCCTCGATGGGCCCGCGCCCGTAGTGATGGATCAAGTCATTGCCGCCGCTGGTCATCACCACCCAGCCCAGGACCTCCGGCTCCTGCCGGGGGATGCGGGGGATCTGGTCGGCCTCGTGCTGCAGACTCGTCGTGCCCGAGACCGCCAGATTGAGCGGCCGCAGGTGCGGGAACACGCGGCGCAGGCACTTGCCGCGCATGTCCGGGTACTCGTCGGCCGGGTTGTCCAATAGGCGGGCGAAGTAGGCGTAGCCCGGGTCGGCGCCGAGGCCGGCGGTGACGCTGTCTCCCAGGCCCAGGACCAGCACCGGGCGCACAGACCACGGCCGGGAGAAAGGCGCATCGGGCACCGCCGGCCCCGCCGGGCCGGAGCCGATCGGCCGGTAGGCTGCCAGCCCGGTGCGGAGGGTGAGCCCGGCAATCGCGACGGCCGCCAGCGATGCAGAGACGACCCAGGCGGCGCGGCGACGGCTCGGGGCGGCTGTCACTGCGAGCACCACTCCTGTCGCTACGGGGGGTAGTCCATCTTGGCACACGCCGCCCGGAGTCGCGCGAGCGGCCGGACCGGGCTCGGCTCGGTGGCCTACCCTCCGTCAAACACATACAGCGGACAACGCCCCACCGGCAGCAGCACCTTGCCCTGCAGCTCCACCGCGCTCATGGAACTCACTCCGGGCAGCTCGACGCCGAACATGTCCAGCACCCGGACCTGCTCTCCCGTTACCTCCATGAGCCGCTCGTGCTCCGCGTCGCGGTTGCCCCAGATCACCCGCAGTCGGCCCGTGGGGCAGCGGAACTCGAAGGTCCAAAACGTCGGCCGCTCCAGGCTCTCCTGGTCCGTCTCCGTCTCCCAGCTCTGCAGCGCCGCATCCGCGAGCAAGTCGGTCATCACCGCATAGGTCGCCAGCGCCGCCGTTGGGCTGCGGTCCCATTCGGTGAGCGTGATTGCCGTCCGCGGCTGCCACGAGGAACCGTAGGAGCCCAAGAGCCAGTAGAAGGTTTTCCCCACTCCGGCGGCCCACTCGGTGATGTACTGTCTGGGGACCGCGGCCGCCGCGTCCAGTGCGCTCATGCGCGGGGTGCCGTAGGCCCGGGGCGGGTCCGGCTGGGTGGTGAATTCCCGGGCGATGTCGGCCTCCGTGATGTGGCACTCCGTGTTCCACAAGGGCAGCTTCCGCCCCGACTGGGCCATGGCGTCGGTGATGCGCTGGATGCAGTTGACCCACTTGTCCTTTGGCCCCAGATAGCCCAGCTCCTCGCCCGTGCCGCGCACGTAGCCCTGGGGCGACCAGGAGGACCAGTGGAAGGCCGCCACGTCCATCAGGGCTGACGCAGGGCCGGAGACCAACGCCGGCAATGCTCCGGGATTGGTCACCGTCCCGCCGATCACCACGGCCTGGGGATCGGCCTGCTTCACAACCGGGTAGGTGTGCTCCAAGATCACCCGGTACTTCTCGGGCCACGTCTCGCCCTCCGCCAGCTTCAGAAACCCCTGATGGTTGGGTTCGTTCCACACACCCCAGTGGCGGATGCGGGGCGAGTAGTGCTCCACGGACCGCCGCACGTAGGTCTCCCAGTCCGCCCAGTCGGCGGGGAAGTAGGCATTCGGCCAGGGGCCGCCGTACCCCTGGTGCCCCGGACGCGTGGCCCAGCTCGGGGCATCGGCGAGGTTGGCCACGACGGCAATGCCGGCGGCCTCGAACGCGGCCAGTTCATCATCGTAGAACAGCCACTCGCCCGGTCGGGGCTCGACGCTGAACCACTTGGTGAACACGGGCGGGGCACAGAACACCCAGCGGATGCCGATGCGGCGGGCCAGGTCCAGCAGGAACGGGCGATGCTCCATATTGCAGCCGTAGCGGCTGGCAGCGGCGCCGGCGCTGTCAGAGGGTAGCTCCCGGTCGGGGATCACCGCCACCAGGGCCTCCGCGATGGGACCGACGGCCTTGCCCTCCACGGTGACTTGCGCCAGCACACGGTAGTGGCCGCAATAGGGGAGGTACAGGTCGATGGCGTGGTCCAGCGTGCCGCCGGCCGGCAAGTCCAGTTCAGCCCCGCCGGAGCCGACCTCCTCGCCCCTCGCGTCCTCGACGCGGTAGCGCAAGACTACCCACAGCGGGACGGGGCTGAACAGGGAGGCGGTGAGCGGCCTGTCCTCGGAAACGTGGAACACACCCCGGCGCGGTGCGCTGAGGCCCAGGGCGACCTGCTCCGGGCCGGGGGCCTCGCCCTCTTTGAGCAACGCCACGCCATCCAGGGCGTAGGTGCCCTCTCCCTGGCCGCTGATGTTGACCGCGAGCGCTGTGGTCTCCGCGGGCACGTCCACAGCCACCGACACATCAGCCCACTGCTCCCCGGCGGGGGCCTCCATCGAGCCCAGCACATTGTCCTTCGCCCTGCCCGCGTCCACCAGTTGCACCGTCACCGGCTGGGCCCCGCGAACGGAAGCGTTCAGCCTGTAGCGTCCCGCGGTCGCCTCATAGGCCCGGCTGAACAGCTTGAAGCTGCCGTGGGCGGGAAGGCTGTAGGCGAGCACGCGCCTGCCGTCGGGGGCATCCGGGGCCTCGACCACGGTCGGCGCCGGGTCTTGGCCGACCACCTTCACGTCGTACGGGTAGCCGCCGGTGCCCCGTGTGTGGAAGCCCCAGCCGTAGAGACCGACCTCGAAGCTACCGTTTTGGAGCACGTTCGCGGAGGCGCGGGGAAGCGGCTGAGCCAGAAGCATGACTGCGGCGATAGCTGAAAGCGTCGTCGCCATGAAACCAACTCCTCGCCGGACGGTTTCCAGCGGCCAACGCACGACGGAGCGCCCTGGATCGGCGGCCGGGCAGTACGCCCTGCACAAGCCGCCACGCCTGTGGCTCCGATGCAGGGCTCCGCGGCCTACTCGGCCTCCAGCAGTATGTAGTCGATCCCGGCCATGTAGTTCTTCGGTTTCGCCTCGGGATTGGTTCCCACGCAGCGCAGGCCGACGAGGTTCTCGCCTGCCTGCAACTCGTGCACGCCCAGGTCAAGCCGCAGCGGTGTGATCGCCGCCGCCAGAAGGTCCACGGGCTCGCCGACGTCGGCACCGTTCACCAGCGGCTGGTGGATGCCGTAGTCCCACGACTTCGTCAGTCCCAGGACGAGCCTGTACCTGCCCGCCCGTTCCACCGGCACCTTCGTCTCGAGGATGTCCCCCTCCCCGGGATTGAGCCACCACAGATGGGTGGCGTCGCTGAAGCCATCCCCCCACAGCCCCTGGATCTGCGTGGTTCCGCCGGTGCAGCGCGCGATCTCGAGCTTCTCTCCCTCGAGGGCGCCCTTGACCCGGAACCTCTCGGGCAAAGGCCGGACGCGGCGCTCGTCCACGGGCACCGGCTCGAAGAAGTCGGTAGCTCCGGGCGCCGAGTACCAGAACGCCGTGCAGCAATACTCGCGAGGCGCCGCCGCCCATTTCTCGATATCGAATCTCATCCGGCCTTGGTAGGGGATGTCGTCCAGGATGTGGTAGCGGGCCACCGCCGTGTAGCCGAAGTTGCCGGGACCCGTCACGATGCTCTGATTGTGGTAGGCGTGGGTGAACAGCAGCGGGCTGCACCATGCATAGCCGTAGTAGTCCTCCGAGCCGGTGCCGAAGTAGCTGGGGAACGTGTCGTCATCCACCCACACCTTCTCATCGCCCTCGCCCCACCAGACCTGCTGGGAGTTGACGACCCCCTGCATGACTCCCACAAAGCGCCCCGGGCCCGTGGCCTCCAGCATCGGCCAGTCCACGAATTGCGGGTCCTCAGGCAGCCATTCGCTGCGCCACTTGGCGCGGAACAGCAGCGGGCTCCATTCCTCTGCCGACCTGTGCATCGGCCTAAGCCAGCACGACAGCCTGAGCTTGACGGGGTCCTCGGAGTCGTTGACGATCGCTACCGTCGCCGGCCCGGGAACGGGGATGAACCAGTTGCAGTAGCAAAGCCCGTCTTGCAGCATCCCCACCGGAAGGCTCTCGTGGACATTGAGGCCCGGGGTCGAGCCGAAGAAATCCCCCAACGGCGCCCAGACCGCCGGGGTGGCCTCCCCCGCATGGCTGATGGTGAGGACGCACTCGCGCAGGGCCGCGAAGAGCTGCTCGGGGGGCACATCGACTCGCAGCTCCATGCGCACAATGGCCGACGGGCCCGAGAGCCTGCGTAGTGCCGAGGTCTGCCCCGGCCGGATGACCACCTCGTTGTCATAGCGCCGGGCGCCGCTGATGGTGAACGGCTCCGCCGGCTCAAGCAGAATCGCGCCCACACGATCCATGGTGCTTCTCAGCTCCGGCAGTAGCTCCATGCTGTAGGGTTGCACCTGCGTGCCCTGTGGGTACGTGCGGTAGCCCACATGGTAGTACAAGTTCGGCCTATCCACCGTCACCTTGCAGCGGTTCTGATAAGGGAAGGGGAAGTAGAGATTGGCGCCGAGGCTGCGGCGGCCGCTGTAGGGCTCGGGGAACTGGGGCAGCGCCGCGGAGGTGAGGGCGAGGAAGTCCTCTTCCAGCGCCGGAGTCTCCAGGTCGTCGATGTAGATGCGGACATTGCCGCCCCCGTCGGGGTTGGCCGACCACAGCCGCAGGATGGCGCCGGGGCCCTCCATCTCGGCCATGACGTACTCGGTCCGCTCGCCGTGCTGCTCCTGACGGATGAACTGACCGGCATCGCCATTGGCGAACCAATCGGGGCGATCGGGAGCCGTGCTGGCGCGGTCGTAGCTGGACTGTTGGTCGCACTCCAGCCCCGGAACCGGTGGGACAGAGAGCCGCTCCATGTCTACCATCTCCTGAAGCAGCCCCTCCACGGTCACGGTCGGCTGGGCGAGGGAACACGTGAGGCAGCACAGCACCAGCGCGCATTGGCAGAGCAGGGGTTTCACCGTTGGCACCTCCGTGCGTATTCGGCCATATTGGTTGAGGCTTCCTCGTGGCGGTCGCCGGCACCTGCGGCGGGGGGCCAGATCAGGCGGTCGCCGGGCGAGGTCGTTTGCCGTTGAGCCCGCACGGCGACCGGACGCGCGCAGCGGCGCCGCCGGGAAGGTGGTCCGGAGCCCCGTGCCGAAGTGAGACGCCACATTCCAAGGAGGGCGCATCCGCGATGACGAGCAAGGAGATCTCTGCCGAGGCGCTGGTCCCTCAGGCCTTCATCGACACCCAGGTGACTCAGATCCGCGCCACGGTCGGCGAAGGACTGGCCATCAACGCGCTCTCTGGAGGGGTCGACTCGGCTGCGGTCACGATGCTGGGCCATAGGGCCCTGGGCGATCGCCTCAAGACCTGTCTCATCGACAACGGCATCATGCGCAAGGGAGAGCCCGAGTGGGTGGTGGAGCTGCTCGCCGACATGGGGGTGCGTGTGGAGCTGATCGACGCCAGGGACCGCTTCCTCAGCGCCCTGAAAGGCGTCACGGACCCGGAGGAGAAGCGCGAAGCCGTCACCCAGACCTTCTACCGCGATGTGTTCGGGGAGTTGGTGCGAGACAGCGGGGCACGGTTCCTCCTGCAGGGCACGATCCTCACCGACGTCGATGAGACGGTGGCCGGTATCAAGCGTCAGCACAACGTGTTCGCCCAGCTCGGCATCGACCCACAGGAGGCCTTCGGGTACCAGATCATCGAGCCCCTGATCCAGCTCCGCAAGGACGGCGTGCGCAAAGTGGCCCAGGCCCTCGGACTGCCGCGGAGTGTCTACAACCGCATGCCCTTCCCGGGACCGGCCCTGGCCGCCCGGGTGATCGGGGAGGCCACAGCCGAGCGCATCGCCCTGGTCCGTGAAGCCACCGCCATCGTGGAGGCCGAGTTGGTCGACAGCGGGGCCTTCCAGTGCCTGGCGATCCTCCACGAGGACCGCGTGACGGGCATGCGTCAGAACCGCCGCGAGTTCGGCTACCAGATCGAGGTCCGCTGCTGGGACAGCGTGGACGCGCGCACCGCAACGCCGACGCAATTGCCCTGGGACCTCCTGCAGAGGCTCAGCGCGCGTCTGGTGGCGGAGATACCCGGCGTCGTCAGCGTCACGTACAACATCGGCACCAAGCCCCCCTCCACCATCGAGGCGATCTAGGGGTGCGGCCGGGAACCCCGCCCTCGCCGCGGATGTCATCCTGAGAGCGTCCGCTCCCGGTAAGAGCAGCTCGAAGAATCCCCTGGCATTCCGCGAGCTCCTTCGCCCAAGCGGCGCAAGCCTGAGCTTGCGCCGCCGACGCTCCAGAATGACATGAGACGGACCGGCCGGACTTCTCGGCCGCGCTCTGAGGGCCATTCGGCACCGCGCCGGCCCCCAGTCGGTGACTGCGGAAGCGCCGCGGGCCTGCATGCCACCGTCTCCTCAGCGGTCCCCCAGGATCAGCGTTTGCCTCAGCTCCAGGGCCTCTCCGGGAGCCAGGTCCGTGGGCCTCGAGAACAGCTCCAGGTTGTAGAAGCCGCTTCTGGAGTCCACAAACAGATAGCACGCCCTGACCTGCGCCGGGTCGAACTCCAAAGTCACGCTGCGGCCGGTGTCCTCGTCCACCACGCCCCAGGCCCCCGCCGGCAGCCGCTCCCCGGCGTACTCGGTCTCCGACGCCAGCGGCGCGGTCTCCCAGGTGCCGTCGGCCTGCCTGAGCCGCAGGGAGAGCCTCGGCGAGCCGGAGGCGAAGGCAAACTGCGGGTGACCGCGGAGCACCGCACCGTTCCGGGTCTCCTGTCCGGTGTTCTCCAGGCGCGAGACGATCTCCACGGCGGGGCGGTCGGGGGCCAGGGTCACTCGCCTTTGCAGCCTCAGATCACCCGGAAGGTCGGCGGTCAGCGTCGCGCTCAGTCCGTCCGGGGCCACCGTGCAGTCGTAGCGCTCCGACCAGCCCGGGTCCGGCCACTTGGGGCCTCCGTACTCCTCATAGCCACCGAAGTTCCGATAGGCGGCCCGTCCCACTCCGGACTGCACCGCCGTCCACGGCAGCGCCGCTCGCCACAGAACCTCCTGCTCCCAGTCCCGGGAGTACAGGCGCCAGATCCGGCCCCCCAGCGTCGGCACGAGCGTGATCCTGAGGTGCTCGTTGCTCAGGGATGGAAGCAGCCGCGCCGCGGCCTCCGCATCGGTCTGCTCGTCGCCCAGGGCCCCGCGGGGATCGTCCATCAGTGCCTTCATCTGCGGACAGTCCCACCAGGGCGAGACGCTGGGTTCCATCCCGACGACGTTGGAGAGCGAGAAGCCAAACCGCGGCTCCATCTCCCACGCCCGGCCCACGAGCTTGGTTGTGCGCAGGAACTCGCCCAGACGCTCCACTGCCTCCTCCGACGGCGCTACGAGCCGGTAGCCCTCCGCCGATTCGTCGGGGACCAGTTCGCGGGAGGGCGAGCCGTGGAGGTACTGGTCGATGAACAGCAGGCCCCACTTCTCGTGGGCGATGCGCCGCCTTATCAGGTCATCATCCGCCAGGCTCTCGGCCCGCGAGAACAGGGCGTAGGCCCGCTCGCACAAGTCGGCTGAGAAGAGGTCTTTGAAATACGCCTGGCCCGGTCCGGCGTGGCAGTCCATGACCCCCGGCGACTGGGAGGCCATGGCCCCGCCGTGGATCAGGTCCACGTAGTCACGCATCGGCTCCCAGGCCGGACCGTACCACGCCCGGCAGAACTCCTCGATCAGCGCGCCCAGGTCGCGGTCCGGGTTCCACATGATCCGGGGGATGACGTACGAGTACAGGTGCACCAGATGGCTGCGCTCGCTGAGGCCACACACATACGTCCCCCGCAGGTCCAGGCGGCTGTAGGCTCGCAGGTTCTCCACATAGGCGTACAGGGCCGGATAGGGGAACCCCGTGTAGTGGTAACTCATGGGGTAGTCGAAGGTCATGATCCCGCGGCCGCCCAGCGGGTGAATCCTCACCCAGTCCTCCAGGTCACGCAACACGTTGAACCTGAGGTTGACCGGATGGCTCCACGGGCGGCCCTGGCACTCGACGATGGCGCAGAACACGATGAGCAGATTGGGCAATGGCCGGACCTTCACCGGCGCCTTGCGGGTGGCGTGGTACGACAGGATGGTGAGGAACTTGTCGGGGTGCTTCTCGGCCACCTCGGCGGCGATCTCGTTCAGAAACCAGATCACCGTATCGGAGATGCTCCCCTGCTGCTCGTACAGCTTCCGACACTCGCTGCATTCGCAGAAGTGGGCCACATCCCCGAAGTGCACGGGGTAGTAGTCCTGGTCGGGATGGGCGGCGATCCACTCCAGGACCTTGTCGGTCATGAGCCAGCGCAGCTCGGGGTTGGACAGGCAGTGCTGCTGCACCGCCGGATCGACCCTCTTGCGTTCCCCGCCCAGCTCCGCGAAGTACTCCGGATGGCTGTCGAAATGGTCCTCGGCCCGGACCAGGAAGCCCATGGTGTGGTGCCAAAAGCCCCCCGGGGGAATGGCCATCATCTTGGGGACATCCACCTCGCCCACCCTGGCCGTCCACTCCCCGGGCGACAGGCCCACCTTCATCGGCGCCACGGTGCCCCACATGGCCCGCCACTCGAAAGCCGGGCTATCGGTGATCTCCAGCGGCGCCTGTAGACGCACCTCGCCCGGCGGCGGAACGACCTCCAGATCGGTGGCGTAGAACCGGCACCCCAGGTGCTGCAGGAAGCGATACACCGCGTAGGTCGTCCCCCGGTAGCCCCCACCCACGAGCAGGGCGTTCCCGTCCCTGGCCCGGACGAGGAGGTCGTCGGGACCCATCGCCTTGACCTCGCGCGTCCGATAGAGCCGGTGCCGGCGCGCCTCCCGGACGGCTCCGACGTAGATCACGCCACGCTCCGGCAGCTCCTGCTCGCCGGCGGTGACCAGTTCCAGTGGGCCGCCGGTCATTCTCGTCAGATAGGTCTGCAGCTCCCCGGCGGCGGCGGCCTCGATGGGGTGCGCCCCGGCCGGGAGACAGATGGTCGTGAGCTCTTGCACCTCGGTGCCCTGCTCCAGGAGCATCTTGCTCCTCCCTCCCTGTGGCTCGCCCGAGCCTTCCGCAGCCGGGGCGAGCGCCTGTGCCGACAGCCGCGTCTGAATGGTGGTCTCACCCCGGGACATGCTCCACTGGTACAGGAGCCAGAAGGCCTTGTGCCCGGCGGCGTAGTCCCTCGAGCGCATATCGTAGAAGTTCGCCGCGGAAGCTCCGAGGCATTCGGCCGTGATCTGCAGCCCCTCGCCTACCAGCCGCAGGCCCCGGACGCTGCCGGAGAGCAGCTTCGTCCCTGGGCCGGTTTCCTCCGGGGGAGCGACACTGATGGCCTGCGGCTCCCGCTCGCCAAGGAAGCCGTGGGGAGCGAATCCGCCGCCCGCCAGAAGCTCCGCAGGGAACACCGCGCCGGTGTACTCGATGGGGTAGGCCTCGGCCTGCGCTGCCATGCTCAGGCGCAGCGTGATCGTGACCCCGGTCTCCTCGACCAGCACCTCATGGACCACATGCCCCTCCAGCTCGGGCAGGGCACCTTCAAGCCTCAGCCGCGACCCTTCCACGCGTCCCGAGGCCCGCTGCTCGGGCGAGAAGTCCAGCCCCGAGCCGACGGCTCCCGTATAGCCCGGCTTGTGGATCGTCAGCCTCGAGCCGGAGACCATAGGCACTCCGCCGAAGGACACCTGCAGCCCGTCGGCGCTGAAGGAAGCGGTGTAATCGCCGCTGGTGACGGACGGGTCGGCAGCGTGAGACATGGGGCAAAGGCACGTGAGGGCCAGTAGTGACGCAAGGCGGAGCATGGGCAACCTCCGTTTTGTCTGCGGTCCCCGCGACGTCCGGATGGAGACCGGAGGCCGCGGGACGCCGGCTTGGCAAAGTACATGAAGGCTTCCCCGTCCGTCCGCCGGGTCCTCCTTTCCGTGCCGCTGCGCTTGCTGTGCCCGCGTCGCTGTGCTCGAGGGGAGGCCCGTGCGGCGCCGTCGGGGAATGGTAGGCGGGTAGGCCGGGGGGGCCGTTTCTGCTCCGGCCGTTCTCGCCAAAGGAGCCTTCGCCATCATGCGCTCATCACCCCTCCACCTCTTGCTGCTGTGCGCCCTGGGGGCGCTCACCCGGGTCCCGCCTGCCCTCGGAGCCGAAGGGCCGGTGGCCTCATGGGCCATCGAGGACCTGGTCGACGCCGTCTTGGCGGATGCCACCGGCAATGGGCATGATCTGAAGGTCGTCCAGGCGGCGGGCCAGGAGTTCATGGGTCGCAGCTTCCTGCGCACAGGACCGGGCAAGTGTGCACTCGGCCCGGCTCTGGGGGATGACTGGCCCGCCCTGTCCCTGCTGGCCGTGGTCTTCCATGAGCAGCCGGAAAAGGCCTACGCGGGAATCGCCTGTCGCGATGCCTACGGCGGGGCCGAAGGGGACGTCTTCGGCCTGCTCACAGACCCGGATGGAAACTGGATCGCGCGGGTGACTACGGTCGGCGGGCAGCAGACGGCAGCCACGCCGGCACAGGCGGGCTGGCATCACCTGGCCCTGACCTACGACGGTTCACTGCTGCGGCTGTATGTGGACGGTCGCGAAGCCGCGCAGGCCGCGATCACCGGGAAGCTCGTCTCCGCGCCGGAGACTCCTCTTGCCATCGGCGGCTACTCGAACCTCAACGGCTGGTACTCCGGAGGTGTGGCCGCCGTCCGGCTGCACGATCGGGCCTTGACCGGCGAGGAGGTGGCCGCCGCCTGGGAGACGTGGCAGGCCGAGCATCCGGCCGCCGCCGAGTTCTCCTTCGCCCAGGGCAATGACGTGCACGTCACCGACACCAGGAGCGTCGAGATCCTCAATGACGGTGTGGACAGGATCAACGCCGATCCGCGCGTGGCCTTCAGCCTGTGGCTGGGTGACCTCACGCAGAACTCCGACGCCGACGCCATGGCCCTGGCCCGCATGGGCCTGAGCCGTCTGACCCGCCCCTGCTATGCCCTGCGAGGGAATCACGATGTAGCCGGCGGGCACTTCGAACGGGAGTTTGGACCCCTCAACCGCACCTTTGAGTTCGGCTGCTGGAAGTTCATCCTGCTGGACTCCAACCCCGAGCACCTCCCGTTCAGCGAGGACCGCCTGCTTTGGGTGCGCGAGGTCCTGGAGGCCACCGATCCGGCGCAGCCCCTGGTGCTGTGCACTCACCATCCGCTCTATCCCAATACCGCCGCTTATCTGGCCCCCGGAGCCGCGGAGGTGATCGCGCTGTTCTCCGGGCACAACCTCAAGGCGGCCCTCTCGGGACACTACCACGCCAACCAGGAAGAGGTCGTCGACGGTGTCCTGTACACCACTACCGCCTGTCTGGCCACAACACGTGGCAATCATGACGGGACGACCCAGCGGGGCTACCGGCTGTTTCATTGCACCGAGGACGGCATCACCACAGAGTTCGTGACCGTGCGAGACATCCCCTAGCCGGGGCCCGTGCGCGTCGGGAGGCCGGCGAATAGATCTGGGGTCCGGGGGCCACGGGCAGAGCCCCTGCGTCGCTATGCCGTTGCCGTGCGTCGCTAGGTACCAAACCTTACATCAGGGAGTGAACACACCATGTACACGAGAGTAGGGCCGGCGCTGCATCCGTCGAGGGTCAGCAAGCAGGCCGCATGCGGCCTTTTGATCCACGATCTGGCCGACGACATGCCCGGTCTGCCCATGGGGCCCTTCGCGCGGACCAAGGAGGGCACCATCGTCGCCATCGAGCAGGGCGAATGCCTGCGCAGCCAGGACGAAGGCGTGACATGGGAGCGCCGCCCGGTATTCAGCTCGCCCAAGGATATGGCCGGCACCGAATGCGCCCTCCTCTGCACCCGTGAGGGGACGCTGATCGCCGCGTGGCTCAATATGGGGGAGAAGGAGTGGACGTGGAGCGACGAGCAGCACGACGCCCCGGGCGCGCGGCTGCCCACCTACGCCATGCGCAGTGTCGATGGCGGGGAGACGTGGACCGATATCCAGAAGCTGCATGACGACTGGACCGGGGCGATCCGCGACATCATCCAGACCCGGAGCGGGCGGGTGGTCTTCACCTCGATGAAGCTCCTGCACAATCCCGGACGCCATTCGGTGCTGACCTATGCCTCCGACGATGAAGGGGTCTCCTGGCATGCCAGCAACGTCCTGGACCTGGGCGGCGTCGGGCATCACGGCGGGGTGACGGAGTCCACCATCTGCGAGCTACAGGACGGCCGGTTGTACATGCTTCTGCGCACCAATTGGAGTCAGTTCTGGTTTGCCATCTCCCGGGACGCGGGAGATACCTGGCACCCCATGGGTCCCGCCGGCATCGAGGCGGCTCCGTCGCCGGGCCTGCTGCTGCGCCTGTCCAGCGGCCGTATCGCGCTATTTTACAATCGGCTGTACCCGGAACAGGAGCGTGAGTGGCCGCTGGTGGGCGGCGACGGGCTGTGGTCTTCCGTACCCGTTCGCAACCATCGTTCGGAGTTGAGCTTGACCTTCTCCGAGGACGAGTGTGAGTCGTGGTCTGCCCCGGTGGTGTTGGCCCGAGACCCCGAGAAGGGGTGGATCTCGTACCCCTACGCCTTCGAGGCAAGCCCCGGCGTGATCTGGCTGACGACGATGCAGGGCGACCTGCGGATGAGGCTGCGGGAAGACGACTACACCAAGGGATAGAGGTCCGGCCGAGAAGCCCGGCCAGCTCGGTTCATGTCATCCTCAGCGTCAATCTCGCGCAGCGAGATAGCGAAGGATCTTGCCACATCACAGGAGATTCTTCGAGCTGCTCCCTCCGGGAGCGGACGCTCTCAGAATGACACCCCCGGCGAAGGCAGGGTTGCCGGCCGCACCTTCAGGGCGACGCCCCAGTACCATCGCGCCATAGGCCCTGGTCACGGCAGGCGAAGCCACGTCCCCAAGAGCGCGGCGGCCAAACAGGCGCTGCCATTGACTCGGATCGCAACAGGCTATAGAATACGCAAGGTATCACATAGATACCATCTGGTATATGGCCTGGCTGTCAATGGGGGCGCGGGATGGACGCCGGAAGCTTCACACCTGTGCGTCTCGCACAGACCTCTTCGTGGGCGGCCCACGACCGTGGTGGACCGACCCGTTCTGCCGCCCCCCCCCCAAGTTCCGCCTTCCGCCGGGCCGCCACCGATCCGCTCTCCGCCTCCCACTGTGACTGTTCTCGTTTCGTGCGATGACGCCTCTGTCTCCCGACAATCATCAGGTCGCGAGAAAGGACGGAGAGTCATGTCACGCTCGACGAAGATGGTCGCTCGGTCGGCGTGCCTTCCGCGGGTGCCTCGTGTGGAGGTCCCCATGGGATCGCGATGCTCCCAGTCACTCGTACTGCTCGCCCGAAGCTCTGCGTTGTGTCTTGCTCTCATCCCTCTGTTGTGCGGTGTCACCCATGCCCAGCACGCCCGGGACGTGGCGCCGCAGATGACGGTGCCCCTCTGGATGCCGCGGCCCTCGAGGTTTCCCGACCGCCCTATGACCCAGGCAGAGCTGAATGCCTGCCGCCGCCGTACCGACCTGCCGAAGCTGGGGCCGCACCCGCATGCGCCGAATGAGACCCCACCTGCGCCCCGTTACCTGCTGGAAGACGTGGTCTCGGCCGAGGTCAATGGGACCGTGGTGGATGCCGTGAAGGCGCTCGTGGCCGACTGGGACGGGGAATGGCTGGTCGGTATCCGCGACGACAGTGCCGACGAGGTCGCCCCGTTCACCGCCAAGGACCTGCCGCTGTGGCAGGCGCTGGACCTGCTGCTGGAGACCTACGGCTACGACTGGGGCCTGGCGCACGGCGCCATCGTCTGCCGGCCCGCCCTGATTCCGGCACGGGAGCGTCCCGTGCCGCCGGAGGCGGTGCCGCAGGAGGAGGCGGCGCTCACGCCCTCGACCTCGCCGCTGGACCTCGCTGAGCCCACCTGGGCCGAGGAGGTCCTTGCCCGTTTCCACCCCACCACCGGTGCCCTGGATTGGCGCGTCGCGCTGGACGCCCGTCTGCGTGACTGGAAGCTGGTGGGGCGCATCGCGGGCGATGATGCCAGACGTGGAATCCGCCAGGTGGCCGCGGCCCTCACCGCCGTGATCGAGGGCGATCCCACCGAGGGCGCGGTGTGCATGGGAGCCCACATGTGGCTGGATCGGGCCATGCGCGGCGCCGAGGCCCGGGCGGCGGAGCTGATGGCCCGGGGCATCAGCCTGGAAGGCATGGGTCGGACCCACCCGCTGCAGGACAGTCTCCGGGCGCTCATCACCCCCCAGCAGTGGCGACTGATGGAACTCGGAGGCCAGGCCGTCAT
>CAZXDD010000091.1:0-18049 GCA_964639415.1 uncultured Armatimonadia bacterium | reverse complement strand
CGTTCTCCGCCGCTCTCCTCACCCGAGATCTACCGCGATCCACCTCTCGGGCCCGGCGTGGGCCAGCTTCCTGGGGAAGCCGGAGCGCAGGAACTCCATGTAGCGCACCACCTGGTCGATGGGGGCGTCAATGCAGTGGCGCTCGGCCAGGGCCCCTCTGACCTGCTCGGCGGTACAGGGCGCCAGCTCGGCGACGATGTCGAGGATCTTGTCCGAAGTCTCCTGCGTCAGCTTGCTCAGATCGGCCATGTGTCTTCACCCCTTCTCCGTGGCCTCGATGGCGGCGCGAAGACCCGCGGCGACGTGCTTGGCCGTCTCCTCGGAGATCATGCAGTTGGTGTTGACCAGCCGCGGCAGGATGCTCTCGGCGTTGGGGCACAGGCCGTCCTTGTACTCATAGCTGCCCTCGTAGTAAGGGCAGCGGTGGCGCGGGCAGCCCTTGTTCTGGTAGGCCATGGGCTGGCGGAATAGCTTGTACTTGTAGGCGGGCACCTGGGTGAAGCCGATGTTCCAGGTGTCGCCGGTCTCGAACAGGGACTGCTTGAAGGCTTCCAGATCGATGCCGTGCTCGTCGCCGCGGTAGAGGAACGAGAAGATGTACGGCGAGTTGCCGCAGCCCTCCTTGATGGCCCGCGGCTGCAGCCAGGCACAGCCCTCCAAGGCGGCGGAGAGGTGCCCATAGGCCTTCTGGTACTCCTCGATGTAGCGCTTGACCTTCTCGAGCTGGGCCAGGCCGATGGCGGCCTGCATCTCGGTCATGCGGAATACGGTGGCCAGGTGGGCCGGAGATTCGCCGAAGCAGGTGACGCTGCGGATCTTCTCGGCCAGCTCGTCGTCGTCGGTGACGGCCATGCCGCCGTCGCCCGTGGTCATGTGCTTGCCCTGGCAGAAGCTGTAGATGCCGATGTGGCCCCAGGTGCCGGCGTACTTGCCCTTGTAGGGGAGGAACATGGCGTGGGCGCAGTCCTCGATGAAGACGATACCCTTCTCATCGGCCAGGGCGCGGAGGCGGTCGACCTCGGCCGGCTGACCCCACAGGTTGGTGGCGCAGATGGCCTTCGTCTGCGGGGTGATGTTGGCCCGAGCCGAGGAGGGATCCATCAGCCAGGTATCGGGGTACACGTCGGCCCAGGTGGGATAGGCATTCTGCCACAGGGCGCCGATAGCGTGGAATTGCACCAGGGGGTCGCAGAGCACTTCGTCCCCGGCACCGGCGTCGGCGGCGAAGACCGCCGAGATCAGAAGCGACATGGCCGCATTGGCCGAGATGGCGTGCTTGACGCCGTATGCCTCGGCGAAGGCCTTCTCCAGCTTGCCCTGGAAGCCGGCTCCGCTCCCGGCCAGGGTGCCGCTGTCCAGAATCTGCTTGAGGTACTCAATCTCGATGCCGTCAAAACGATCTACACCCATGATGGGGTCCTCCTGATGGCGCTTGTTGAACCTCGGCGCGGTGTTGCACGGCACGTCTTGGCGGGCAGGACGCAGGCTGTCGTTGGGGCGCTGTGGTGCGCGCGGCGGTGCCCGGTCAGTCTTGGCCTGCCGGCGCAACCACCGGCACCTGGCCGCTGTCGATCTCGCCTACAAGGCCGGCGAGTGTCCCGAAGGCAACGGCGTGCTCGCTTCTTGCCACCTCGAGGAGCCGATGCAGCAGTTGCTGTGACAGACCGTCCTGGGCCCCCACGCACTGGACGTGGCAGACCAGGACAAAGGGTGCGTCGGCCTCGAGGACGCGCTGCAGATCGTCTACTGCCAGGGCAAGATGGGGCTCGATCTTCTCGGGCGTCAGGTACCAGGCGTATTCGCTGGTGATGGGGATGTTGACGACCCGGTCGTTGACGTAGTGCGGTTGCGGCGGCACTTCCGGATCCCAGTCGCCGGGATCGGCGTAGTTCTCGATGATGTACGCCCAGCCCCGGGGGTCCAGCACGCTATTGGAGGCATAGCGCAGGCCCGCCTCGGCCATGACCTGGTACAAGTCCGGGGTCTGGGATAGGGCTCCGGTGCGGAACACCAGAGGTGGCCGCCCGAAGGCCTCCTGGTAGATGGCCATCGCGGTGTCGAGCTTCTCCACATACAGCTCTCGGCGCCAGTTGTGTCCGTGTCTCTCGGTGTCGCGGCGCAATTCGCCCTCGGCGTCTCCGTCGTGGAGGGCGCAGATCATCTTCGGGTAGGGGCCAAACTCGCAGTCCTTGTGGTCCAGCCCGTGGAGCTGGCAGTCGTGGCCATCGGCCTCGGCGGACTTGAGCGCCGCCAGCCACTCCGTCTGCAGGTCCAGTCGCCAGCCACCCTCGCCCCGGGGCACGACCATGAAGCTGGCAGGTACCTGCTCCTCATCGAAGAACCGACGTGCGCGGTCGAACAGCGCCCGGTCCTGTATCAGGCCGCCGGGGTCGTCAACCGTCACGATGAAGCGCCTGCGTGAGGCGTCTGTCATCTGATATCCTCCCGCCGTTGTCTGCTGGAAAGTCCATCCATTCGTTGCCGTTCTCAGCGTCTTTGTGGTCGGTCGTGTGGTTCTGGTGAGGCGCGGCCCCGGAGCCGTTCTGGAGCGGCCGAATAGGGGCGGACCGCTACGCGGCGCTACCCATTCGTCGCCTCCAGGCGCGGGCTTAGGGATCCGACGCAGCAACACTAGCCTTCGGCTCTCACCGTCTCGTGGATCAGGTCGTAGGCGAACACCAACTCCTCGATGGTGCAGTGGTCCTGGATGAAGTGAGTGGTGCAGTACAGGAGCCCGCCGTCGCGGAACATGCTCAGGACTCTCAGTATCTCGTCGCGCAGGAAGTCTGTCTTGCCGAAACCGATGGTGGTCTGTACATCCAGTCCGCCCATGACGGTGATCTTGTCCCGGTACTGATCTTTGTACAGCGAGAGGTTCATGCCGGCGGACTCCTGCCAGGGGTGTACCACGTCATAGCCCAGTTGCAGGACGCCTTCGATGACGGAGGAGAAGTTGCCGTCGCAGTGGAGGCTGACGAAGGCCCCCCGCGCTTTCACGGCGTCGCAGGTGATCTTGTGGTAGGGGTAGATCAGCTCCCACCAGGTCTGGGGGCTGAACAGGAGGGCGTTTTGGGAGCCCCAGTCATCGGAGTTGTGAACCATGTCGACACCGATGTCCAGGCAGTTGCAGGCGAAGGCCCGGTTCCACTCGGCCTGCCGGCGGTACACCCGGTGAAGGTCCTCCGGGTACAGGGCGAGGTACATCAGGTGGTTTTCGATGCCAAACACTCCGTTGTTGGCCTCGAAAATGCCGGGGGTCTGGACGTAGACGAAGCGTCCGCGCCGGTCCTTGTGGTGCGCGACGGCCTCGCTGATACTGGCGTAGGGCTCCATCTCGTCGGGGTCCGTCATGGGGACATCCAGCAGGTCGCGGGGCGTGACCGGCTGTCCGGCGAACCGGTCGAAGGCGCCCTCGGCATAGCAGGCCGGGCCGCCGAAGAGGTGGGCGAAGTCGAACTCGTAGTGGTCCTCGAAGGCCTCAACGGAGCCGAAACGCTCGCTGATCTGCGGCTCGAGGTTGGCCCGCAGCCAGGCGTAGACAGGCACGCGATCGGGGTTTTGGTGGCGGATGGTCTGGATGACGCGCTCTCTTGGTAGCATGGGGCTCCTCGTTGGTCTCGAGCGGTGGATTGGCGGGATCTGGGGGTTTGGTCCCCCCGAAGTGCTGGGCGAGCCACGGCCGAAGGGTTGTCTGCCGTACTCCCCCTGCTCCCGTCTCGCCCGCCGTCTGGGCGAGTAAGGGGGCCGGGGGGTGAGGCGCCGTTGCCGTTGGGCGGGGCCGCTCGCCCGCAAGCGGTCCGCAGGACCGCCCGACTCTCCCGGACCTCGCCGATCCTGCGGATCGGATCGGGCTGGGTGAGGTGAAGTGGCACCCCGCCTCACCGCCCCTGGGCGTGGCTCCTCATCGCCTCCACCGTCTCCGGCTTGTCCGGCGGCAGGCCGATGTAGTTGGACTCCCACAGAAGCAGCTCCACCGCCCCCAAGTCCTGAGCCAGCTTCACCTCGGAGGCGAACTGCTCCGGCGAGCCGATCCAGCCGTAGAGCCAGAGCGCCACTTTGCCCTCGGTCTCCTCCCGCAGCCACTCGAAGGCCTTCTGTGGGGTGCCCTCGCCCCGGTAGTATCCGGCGACCACGGCCTCGTCGATGAGACCTTCCTGCGCCCAGGTCCTGACATCACACAGCAGGCCCTGCTTGCTGCCCGCGTAGGGGGTGTCGTCCGGCGCTCCCCGGTAGCTCCAGGGATGCTGGACCATGACGGAGATCACGATCTCAGGGTTGCGGGTCTTGATGGCCTGATGGGCCTGCTGCATGAACAGCGTCTGCGGCTCGCACCTCACCGCCACCCAGCGCTCGTCGTCGTTTGCGACCTCGTGTGGGTCCACGCCATACAGCGTGGTGAATCGGCGGATGTTGGGGGCCTCGTAGCCGTGCAGGGCGACACCGTCGCCGTCGGCATGTGGGTTGTCCCGCACGTCACCGGTGCGGATCCAGTCGAGGAACACGCCGTCCGGCTCGTAGGCGAGGATCTCGTCGAGCAGGGCCAGCTTGTACCGTCTCACCTCATCGAAGGCGAAGCTCTGCTGCGAGCGGTACACACGGCCATCGCGCTGGACCCAGCGGCTCTCGGGATGCTCGCGGGTGTAGCGGCTGGGCCAGCCGTAGCCGTGGTCGTCCTCGTTGATCGTCAGCCAGGCATAGACCTCCAGACCGATGCTGTGGCCGTAGTCCAGGGCGGCGCGGAAGGTGTCGAAGCTGCCGTAGTCGACACCGGCCATCTTCTCGATAATCGCGGTGTACCCGTGGTCGACCCAGTAGTTCACGGGCTCTCCCCGATCGAAGGGCTCCAGGAGCTTGCTGGCGTAGCAGGCCTTGCCGCTGTCGAAGCAGCGCCAGTAGACCCTCTGCCAGCCGCAGGCTTTGGCGCGGTCCAGAATCTGCTTCACCCCCTCGGGTCCCCAGGCGGGCGGCGGCTCGTTGGCCAGGATCCAGTCGGAGTGCGTCACCGGCGAGGACAGCCGTACCCGGGGCTGGTCGGGTGGGAGTTGACAGCAGGCGATACCGGGGAGCAGGGCCAGCGGAAGGGCCAGAGCCAGCGGTGCGCACGGTGACATGAGGAGGCCTTCCTTCGACGCGGCGAGCGGGTGTGAGACGCGGAGGAGAGCATTCGCCGTAGTCCCCGGCTCTCCTCCTGCCGTTGCGGCCGCCCGGCCTGGGAGGCCTGCAGACGTGGCGTGGCGAACTGCCTAAGGCTATCCGGCGGTGCAACGGCGATGCCCGGCTACCGGCCGGCCGCCGTCCGCGCTCGTCGCATCGCTCCACCACGCCATCCGGCACAACAGGAGACGCAGACCGTGCAGCATCGACTTTGCCGCAGCCGCTGTTGGCGCACATCAATGATCCTCGGGGGCGCACTCGTGGCCTCCTTGCTGTCCGCTATCGCCGGCTGTCCCGCGCCCCGACCGGAGAGCACGCCGGCGCGCGAAGCGCCGGCGCCTGCGGCCATCGCGGCCCCGGCCACGCAGCCCGGACCGGAGATCGGCACCGTCACCCACGGGGGCAAGCGATTCACCGTCTGCACCGTGGACCTGGAGGCCTATCAGATCGAGCTACATTGGCGAGATGAGGGGAAAGGGCCGTTCGGCAGCTTCACGGCCCTCAATGAGTGGCTGGCCGGGCGTGGCCGCAGACTCCTGTTCGCCATGAATGCCGGGATGTACATGGAGGACCTGACGCCTGTGGGCCTGTACGTGGAGGACGGTCGGGAGCTGCGCCCGCTGAACCTGCGCGACGGCAAGAGCAACTTCTGCCTCAAGCCCAACGGGGTATTCGCCATCACCGAGGACGGCGCGGTGGTGGTCGAGTCCTCCCGCTACCGCGAGATAGAGAAGACCACCAACCTGGCGACCCAGTCGGGCCCGCTGCTGGTCATCGACGGGGAGCTGCACCCCAAGTTCTCGGCCACTTCGCAGTCGCGGCTGTTCCGCAATGGCGTCGGTGTCGTCTCGCCGGAGAAGGTGGTCTTCGCCATCAGTGAGGACCCGGTGAACTTCCACGAGTTCGCGGTGCTCTTCCGCGATGGGCTGGGGTGCCAAAACGCGCTGTATCTGGACGGGACCATCAGCAGTCTGTACTCCGAGAGGCTCGGGCGCTGTGACTGCATGGTGGCGCTGGGGCCGATCCTGGCCGTCACGGACGAGTGCACCGGTCCACGGTAGCCTGCCGGCGACCCACCCGGGGGGAGCGGCCGGTCGGCCCCCTGACGCCGCCAGCCCAGAAGCGCGGCCGCGAAGCCCACATTCGCATGGGAGTGCCATTCTGAGAGCACCCGCTCCCGGCAAGAGCAGCTCGAAGGACCTCCCGGCATGTAGCGAGATCCTTCGCTATCTCGCTGCGCGAGATGGACGCTCGCGATGACAGTTCTGCAGCGGAACCGGCTCCTCGGCCGGACCTATCGGTCAGCATCGCCGGTGTCGCCGCGTCTCGCTCCCACGTCGGCCTATAGCACGGGGAATCGCGGGAAGGAACAATCGGCACCGGTCGTGCCGCGCCCGACGGCGTGCGAGACAAGAGCAGGGAAAAGGGGCGGCCTCCCGGGCGCCACGGCGCCGGGTCCGACCGCCCCCGACTCCCGGACGGAAGACCTACTTCCCCTTCCACGGGTCCTTGCCGAGGAGCACGTGTCCGGCCCCCAGTACCTGCCTGGGCTCGCCCTCGAACTTCAGCTCGATGACCGTCGCCAGCTTGTCCGGCGCCTCCTGCGGCAGGCCCGACAACACCAGCCGGTCGCGCACCTGGCTGAACTTGACCTTCTTGCCGCCCATCAGGCGCGCCTCGGTGATGTCGCAGAGCAGACCGCCAATGGCCAGCTCGCTCCCCGGCCAGCGGTTGCAGTGGTAGTACAGGGTGTTGCCCTTGCGCGTGAAGGCGCCCAGGATGCCCCACTCCTGCTCCATCGGGTCGGTGGCCTCGTAGACGGAGGGGCCGTACTGATCCAGCCACTTTCCCACCTCGCCCAGGATTCTGGGGCAGGGCGAGGGCACCCCGCCGTCCGGCGCCGGTCCGATGTTCAGAAGCAGGTTGCCGCCTCCCGCGGCCACCTGCCGCAGCATCCCCACCACATTCCAGGCGCTCTTGTAGTTGGTGTCGATGGGGGTGTAGCCCCAGGCATCATTGAAGGTCATGCAGGCTTCCCACATGCGGTCCTCGGGCACGATATGCCCCTCGGGCGTGCCGAAGTCGCCGGGGATCTGGTTGCGGTTATTGATGATGATGTCCGGCTGCAGCTCGTAGACCATCTTGTTCATCTGTTCCGATTCCCAGCCCTCGGCGTCCAGGGGCCAGGACACGTCGTACCACATGATATCGATCCTGCCGTAGTTGGTGAGCAGCTCGCGGATCTGGCCGTGGATGTAGTCGATGAAGCGCCGGCGGGCCTTCTCGTTGGTCGCGCACCTGGCTCCGTCCGGATGGTGCCAATCCATGAGCGAGTAGTAGAAGCCGACGCGGAGCCCCTCGGCGCGGCAGGCCTCCACGTATTCGGCCACCAGGTCGCGTCCGGGGCCGCGCTTGACGGCGTTGTAGTCGGTGAGCTGAGAGTCGAACAGGCAGAAGCCCTCGTGGTGCTTGGTGGTCATGACCATGTAGCGCTGCCCGGCCTGCCTGGCGAGTCTGGCCCACTTGCGGGCCGGCGTCGCGCCGGGCTTCCAGGAGTCGGCGAGCGGCTCATACTCCTCAAGGGGGATGCGCTCGCGGTTCATCACCCACTCGTGGCGGCCCAGTTGGGAGTACAGGCCCCAGTGGATGAACATCCCGAAGCGGGCGTCGCGGAACCACTGCAGGCGGCGGATCCGGTCCTGCTCCTCGGCGGATAGCTTCTGCTTCGCAGCCATCACGACACTTCCTTTCGTGCGGCACGCTGCCGGCATGTCTGCCGGGTTCCGGTTGTGGGCGCTCACCGCGAACACGGGGGATGTTCGCCAGGGCGGTGGGCGAGACCTTACCGGGTCGCCAGACGGCAACGGCGCAGGGCCTCTCCGGTTGCGGGGTACGGGCGGTGTGCGGCGGACGGCCTCTGCGGGTGGCCCATCGAGGTCGTGTTGCGTGTGCCGGCTGCCTCGACGGCGGCGGACCGCCCCAGATGGAGTCTGGGGCTCGAGGCCCCGGCGGGGCGGGCGGAGCCCCGCGACGTCGGCGGTTCGCCGTTGACCGTTCGGTGTTGGCGGCCGGTCGGGCAGGAGCGCCCGAGGTCTCGGGGCGGTGTTCGGGGAACCTCTTCCCACTGTTGCACTCGTGCCACCTCTTGAGATTCCAGTCCGGAGGTCGACATGGCCAACCACCAGAGGCGGGCAGCCGGGCCGCATGCCGCCCCGGCCGTCGTTGTCGTGACCGCTGCTCTCATTGCCCTGTGTACCGGAACGGTCGTTGCCCAGGAGGTCGCCATGCAGGCAGACACCCCTACCGCCGAGACGGTCGTCCTGCACGCCTCGGTGGCGTCGCTCAAGTCCTGGGACGAGCCCCGGCCGGGGGCCCTGGTACAGACATCGGGGTTCCACGCTCCCGGCGACGGGGGCGGGGCGCTGTACCGTGTGGACGGCCCCGGCGACGATGTGCTCGCCAACGAGGCGGACATCATCGCCCTGAAGAACGGGTGCTTCGCCGTCCTTTTGGCGAGAGAGGCCGTGAACTACCGGATGTTCGGCGCGGTTGGCGATGGCGAGAACGACGATGGGGTGCAGATCAAGCTGGCCCACGAGTACGCGTGCAGGCACCGGGTCCCGATCGTGAACCTGTCCGGCGAGTTCTGGATCAGGCAGGCCAATGGTATCCCGATCCAGACCAACGTGAGCTGGGGCAATACCATCTTCCACCTGGACGAGCGGTTCAACAGCACCCGGACGCCCCGCTTCGTGGTTCTGAGCGATGAGCCCGCCCGGACCCTCGAACTGGATGAGGAGCTCAAGAGCGCGTTGCTGGACAAGATTCGGCCCGGTGTTCAAATCATCCCGGAGCTGGCCGACTACGCGGGCCACCTGGTTGTCGTCGCCGACAGCGAGGACCGGATCGGCATCCGGGCCGGCTACGAGGGCAACCGCGGGTGGGCGCGGGAGGAGTTCTTCTATGTGGAGGAAGAGGGCTACATCATCGGTGACATCGCCTGGGAGTTCCGGGACTTCACCTCGGTGACCGTATCGCGGTGCAGCCCGACGTACCTGGTCATCGAGGGCGGCGGGTTCTACGTCTCGGGAGACACACCCGAGAGCGAGACGGCGGGCTATCATCACAATGGGTTCTCGATCCAGCGCAGCCGCACCATTGTCCGCGGGCAGTGGATGGGACTGGAGCCCGGGCGGCGGGACATGTCCCTGGAGCCCCGCCATGGGTTCTACAGCCTCAGCCGGGTCTACGACGTCACGCTCGAGGACATCCGCGCCATGCCGTGGGAGAAGGGCCGCCGCCCGCCGGAGCCCCCCGTCGCGCACGGAACCTACGGCATCGGCGGATCGCGCATGCTCCACTGCACCTTCCGCAATCTCACCGCGGAGGCGGGCCCGGTGGCCTGGGGTGTCCTGGGCACCAATCTCATCAAGAACGTGCGGTTCGAGGGATGCCATCTGAACCGCATCGACGTGCACTTCCACGGCTGGAACCTCTACATCAAGGACTGCGTCATCGGCCTGAAGGGGATCTCCGTCACCGGCGGTGGCGACCTGTTCGTGGAGGACACCACCCGGGTCGGCAATAGCTTCATCAGCTTCCGCCGTGACTACGGCTCCAAGAGGGACGGCCGGATCCGCCTGCGCGGCTGCACGCTGAGGCCCGCCGGCCCAGGCGGCGTCAACGTGCTGGACTTCCGCATGGCCGACTTCGACTACCGCTATCCCATCGGCTACGGCCGCAGTATCCGCATCGAGGACCTGGTCATCGACTACTCGGCCGTCCCCGATGCCTCGGCACCGTGTTGGCTGATGAATGCCGTGCCCTTCTCGGCGACCGCGACCGGCCAGAGGCTGTTTTGGCCCACCGACATCGCGTTCGAGGACATCCGGGTGCGCGGCCGAGAGCAGGGCGTCCGCCTCCTGCGCATTGCCAGACCCCAGCAATACGAGGTGGCGCGTGCCGGCGGGTACGACGGTGACCGGCTGACCCCTAACTGCACCCTCAACGTGGACAACGTGCAACTGGAGCAGCTCACCCCGCAGCGCCCCGGTGACGCAGGCAGCGTCCATCTGCTCCTCGGCGAGGAGGAGGAGGACGATTACCTCGATGAGCGGGCTCTGTACCCGATAGTCCGCATCCGCGACTGCGAAGGTGTCACCGCCCACCTGGGCCACTCGGTGGCCGGCGCGCTCTTCGAGCGCTGCTCGGTCAACACCGTCACCGCGCCGGGCCTGCGGGGAGAACTGGCGTTTGTCGGCTGCCGGTTCCAGCCGCGGGTGCAGGAGCTGGAGGGAGACATCTACCGGCTGGACAGCACCCTGGGGACACGGTTCACCGATTGCACGGTGCATGCCCCTGTCGTGGGCGGTGAAGACAGGCCCGACCTGGTGGATCGGACGGGCTTTGTGCAGATCAACGGAGCGGTAAGGCATCATCACCTGAACACGGCTCTCTCCAACCGCGTGCTGGAGCACTGTAGGCAGGCGGGGGTGGAGCTTGAGCCGGGCTTCATCGCCAGGCTCAGGGCTCAAAACGCCCTGGAGCCGTAGGCGGGGGCGAGCCCGCCGATGAAGCCGAGGTTCATGCCGGCTTAGGAGAACCCGGCGGCCGGCGAGGGCCGGTGCATCTCCGGGGCCGAACCGGCGTTCATCCAAAGAGCAAGGTGTTGTCCGATGCGTCTCGCCGTCGTCGCCGTCCTGACGCTCTCGACCCGCGCGCTCGCTGAGCCTTCCCCGCCGGCCGAGGGCCTCGTCGCCCGCTGGAGCTTCGAGGGTGATCCTCGCGCCACCGCCGCGGACGTCTCCGGCGGTAGGCACGGCGCCGTGCCCTGCGGAGTGACGGCCGCCGCCCCCGGCGTTCTGGGCAAGGCAGTGCTGCTGGATGGCGAGACGGCCTATCTTGCTGCACCAAACACTCCGGACTTCGACTTCTCCCAGGGGCTCTCGGTGTCGGCGTGGGTCAACGTGCATGGCCTGGGCGGACGTGGGCAGCAGATGATCGTGGCCAAGAACGTCTACGCCGCGGACCTGCGCGAGTGGAGCCTGCTCATCGATGAGGATCGCCGATTCAGGCTCTATGTGTACAACGGCGGGACGTGGCGCACGCTGGCCTCAGTGTCCGTTCCTGTGCCGGGGAAGTGGTATCAGGTGGTGGTGAGCGTGAGCGCCGATGGGGCGGCGATGTACGTGAACGGAGCATGCGAGGCTCTGGGAAGCACCGGTCTGCCGGAGGCGCCTACCGCGGCGCCGCTGACCATCGGTGGGGTCAACAACGGCGGGGCCTTGATGCAACTGCTGCTGGGCGCCCTCGACGAGGTCTGCCTGTACAACCGTCCCTTGACCGCCGGGGAGGTCGGTAGCATGTCCTTCGAGGTGAACGAGACGCACTCGGTGCCGGCGGAGGCCACAGTCGAGCGGTACCGGCTGTGGGACGGCGAGCTCCCCCCCGCCGCGACGGAGGTGCCGCTGCTGGAAGGGGTGCGCTTCTCGGGGATCAAGGCCCGGGAGCCCGAGGTGCATGGTTTCGACTGGCTCCACGGTGTGGCGCTGGTCTTCCATGAAGGGACGCTGCACGCAAGCTGGGGCAACAACTCAGGGGCCGAGAACACCGCCTCGGAGATCGTGCGCGGCCGCCGTAGCAGCGACGGAGGCCTCACCTGGTCGGAGGTGGAGACGATCGGGGTCGGCTCGGAGGAAGAGGGCAATAGTCACGGTGTGTTCCTGGTGCATGAGGGCGGCCTGTGGGCCCTCCACGCCCGGTTCGGCAGGGGAGAGGGCCGGTTCCCCGGCCTGTGCATGGAGGCCTTCACGCCCGCGGAGGCCACCGGGGCGTGGCGGTCTCGGGGCATCGTGGGCAGGGGCATCTGGCCCCTGCAGGAGCCGGTACGGATGGCGGACGGGAACTTCATCGTGCCCGGCTGTGACGAGCATTGGCGGGCCGCCGTGGCCATCAGTCACGGCGACGATCTGCTGCACTGGGATGCGGTGAAGCTGCCGGTGGGGACGGCGGTGCATACCGAGGCGGCGCTGTGGGCGGAGGGCCCCGAGGTGCTGGCCGTGATGCGCAACGAGTCCCCCGTGGATCCGGGACTCAACTGCGCCGCGGTGTCCGTGAGCCATGATTTCGGGCGCACCTGGTCGCCCTCTGAGGAGAGCAACTTCCCGATGGCGACCTCCAAGCCGGTGGCCGGGGTGCTCAGCACGGGGCAGAGGTACCTGATCTGCAATGTCTGCCGGGAGAGCCCCAATTCACGGCGGACCCTGGCGATCGCCGTCGGTCGGCCCGGTGAGAAGAGCCTTTGCCGCCTGTGGCGGATCGAGACGACAGAGGGCGCCCTGGCCTATCCGTATGCCGTGGAGCATGAGGGGCATCTCTACGTGGCCTACTCCTCGGCCCCGCCCGGTGTAGGAGGCAACCGCAATGACGCGAAGCTCGCGGTGCTCCCCGTCGCGGCGTTGGCGGTTGGGGAGGGCGACGCCGCGACGGGGGAATGAGGGGGGCCGGGCTCGCTGCGGGCGCAGCACTCCTGCGGCCGGAGGTGATGGCGGCGGCCTGCGGACCGCCACGATCAGACGGGAGCTCTCATCCGTTTCAGCCCAGCTTCACCTCTTTGCCCTCCCGGGCAGACACGTAGATGGCTTCCAGAAGCTCCGTCAGATTGCGGCCGTCCTCCACGGTGATGGTGCTTGGCGTGCCGTGGAGGATGGCGCTGATCCACTGGTCCATCGGCGCCGGCAGGGCCGCCGGCAGGTTGCCGGGGCTGATGGTGCCCGTGATGCCGGAGGCCTCCAGTTGGGTGCTGGTCAGGTACATGCCGCCTCCCGGCCAGGTGTTCAGGCCCAGGTAGCCGTCGGTGCCGTACAGCTCGTAGGGGTTGGGGCCGGCGCGGTGCACCCACGAGGTGTCCAGGATGCCCAGAGCGCCACTACGAAACTCGATCACGGCCGCCGAATTGTCGTCGATGGGGTAGGCGCCCGAGAAGTTGTTCACCTTGGCCAGGACGCTCCTGGGCTTGCCCATGAACCAGCGCATGACGTCGGTGGTGTGGCAGCCCAGGTCGAAGAGCGCTCCGCCCCCTGCCAGCTTCTCATCGGCGAACCAGGCGCTGCCGCCGCCGAACCACTTATCCAGAGCCGCCATGTGCGCCACCCGGGCCCGCATGAGCGTGATCTTCCCCAGCAATCCGCGGTCCAGCACGTCCTTCATGAACAGGATCTCCGACCGGGTGCGGCTGGGCAAAGAGACCATGAACTGCACACCGCTCTGCTTGGCGAGGCGGACGATCTCGTCGGCGTCTGCGGTGGTCACGGTCAGGGCCTTCTCGGTGAACACGTGCTTGCCGTGGGCCAGGGCCGCGCGGAAAAGCTCGGTGTGCTGTGAGGTGGGGGCATTGACGACCACGGCGTCGATGTCATCACGGGATAGCACCCGCTCCAGGTCGGCGTCCAGAGGGACCCCATACTTGTCGGAGGCCGTCTTCCCGCGCTCCGGGTCATCATCCCAGATGACGGTGATCTCGGCTTCGTCGTGCTTGACGATGTGGTCGGCGTAGCCATTGGCGTGCACATGGGCGAAGCTCAGCATGGCGGTGCGAAGCATGTGATGTTCCCTCCCGGGGACGGGCAGTCACGCTGCTGTGGCCCGCGGTGGCGTACGCGGGTACCGACTGAGTTCGGCAAGGCGCAGGGACAGTCCTCTTGCGTTCCCGTTTGGCTGAGGCCACCCCACGTAACGCCCGCCTGCCCGCCGTACAGCCCCGCAAGCGACGGAACGCGAAGAGGCGGAACGCGCGAGAGCCTGTCGGCTAAGTCGATTGGGCCGCCACGTGCCTCGTTGGCATGGCTCGAAACACGTAGGTAGAGTGTTGTCATAGTTTTTTGATGTGTTAACGGCGCATTGAGGACGAGATTACCCACGAGAAGTCACCCGCCCGCGCGTATCCGATGGTGCGGAACGACTTTGCCGACAGGCTCGCCGGCCCCCGTCGCTCGGCTATGGGCCATCAGATCTGGAGGACCGTGTGGCACCGCGTAGCGGCGCCGCTTAGCCACAGTCCCGCCCCGCATTGTTCTGGATCAGGCCATCAACCACGCCGCCGGGCCGGCGAGAGCGCCCGACGAACCCCGGCGCCGCCCTAACCTCCCCATCCCCGGGGCCGAATGCGGTTCTTGCGGTTCTTGCGGTTCTTTTCGGCGCCTCCGAGATGGTGCAGAAAAAGTCCCCCTGTACCTGGGGTACCATTCCATACGGCCACGCCTTACCTGCCCAGATTCATCTAGAAGGGGGGCAGAACCGCAAGAACCGCAGCGGTGTCGGTCTCGCTGTGCCCACTGTTCTTTTCATTGCCCGCACCCGAGCGCGCGGAAAAGAACCGCAAGAACCGAAAGAACCGCACTCATGTCGGTCCCGCTCTGCCCACTTTGCCTTTCATTGCCCGCACGCGACCGTGCGGAAAAGAACCGCAAGAACCGCAAGAACCGCACCGTCGTCACTCCTGCCGGCGCAGCTTCCACGTCGCGACGGGTGCCGCCCTGCTCAGCTTCTCCGCCCACTGCGCCAGGATCGCCTACACGCGTGCCCCACTTCCGCGAGAACGGAGAGAACGGACAACTGCTCACCACGGAGACACGGAAAACGCGGAGATGCACCGATAACTGCAAAGAAAGAGGAGGAGAAACGGCTGAGCACGGAGACAGAGAGAACGAAGAGAGCACAGAGAACTGCAGAGGGGCGGAAAACGGCTGACGGCCCCCCCCATCCGTGGCCGTCACCCGCCCGCCCGGCCGTCCATGCAATTGCGGACCGGCAGCGCCCCGCCTACCCATCCAGCTCCCGCTGCACGCTCTTGGCCGCCTCTTCGCAGAATGCCGCCAGCTCCTCTTCAGGCTCGTTCCGCCTGGCCCACTCCTCCACGAAGTCCACCGCCGCCTGCGCGAGCTCCTCCACCGTGGCCGTGTCGCCGACCTTCACCAGCGCCTGGGCCACGAAGTAGGGATCATCGCACACCTCCCCATACTCATCCACCGGGCACCAGCCGGTCTCGTCGTCGTCGTCGTCGGTGTGCATGGTGAAGCGTTCCACGTGCACCCGCACGGCGTTCCCGGTGATAACGCCCACGGCACGCCAGCGAACCTCTCTCTTCGTCCAGGTGAGCAGCTTGGCACAGACCGGCATAGGCCTTCCCTCCAGGACCGTCGTAGTTGGTCGCCGGACCTCTTCTTTCCACGGCCTGTGTCCTCCTCCAGCCCGGGGAACGGGGGCTCACCCTGGCTCCGGCTCCGGGATGGATGCAGGTATCCGCCTCTTGGTCCCCGAATAGTCCCCCCGCATGCCATTTCCCCCGGGAGCCTCCTGATGAACCGCATTCCTCTGGCCGGAGACTGGACCCTCACGCATTTCGTGGAAGGCAGCCGCGAGGTCTGCCACCCCGACCAACTGCCGACCGATGACGGCCTCACGATCCCGGCCGCAGTGCCGGGGAACGTGGAGATCGACCTGATGCGCGCCGGTGTCCTGCCGGAGGTCTACCAGGCCGACAACGTGCATCTCCTGCGCCCCTACGAGTTCCACGAGTGGTGGTACAAGACGCGCTTCGCCTCGCCCGCGGTTGCCGGCGGACAGCGGGTGGAGCTCGTGTTCGAGGGCCTCGACTGCCTGGCCGCCATCTGGCTCAACGGAACGGAGATCGGCCACACGGACAACATGCTGGTGGCCCACCGCTTCGATGTGACCGGGCTCCTGAGTGGGGAAGGCGACAATGAGCTGGTGGTACGCCTGGGCTCCGCGGTCAATGCCGCGAGGCGGCACGTGCCGGACCCCAGTGAGGGGCATCTTCCCACCAACTGGGAGCAGCTCTCGATCCGCAAGGCGCCCCACATGTACGGCTGGGACATCGCGCCCCGCGTGGTCTCGGCGGGCATCTGGCGGCCGGTGGCCCTGGAGATCAGAGAGCCTACCGAGATCGTCGACCTGTACTATTGTACGCGCCACGCAGACCCGGGGCACGCCACGCTCGGGGTCCATTACCACTTCGCCACCGATGCTCTGGACCTGGATGGCTTCTCATTGCGCTTCACCGGCGAGTGCGATGATCACAGTTTCGGCTCCGAGCTCCCGGTGCATTACGTCTCCGGCCAGCACAGCATCAACGTGCCCCAGCCCCGGCTGTGGTGGCCGCAGGGCTATGGTGAGGCGCATCTGTACGACGTCACCTGCGAGCTGCTGCGCAATGGGGAGGTTCTCGACAGCCGTACAGACCGCATCGGCCTGCGCACGGTGGCTCTGCACCGCACCGAGACGACCGGCGAGGACGGCGGGGAGTTCCGCTTCGACGTCAACGGCACACCGATCCTGGTGAAGGGCGCCAACTGGGTGCCGGCCGATGCCCTGCACTCTCGAGATGCCGGTCGGTATGAACGCTGTCTGGCGCTCTTCGCGGATCTGGGCTGCAACATGGTGCGCTGCTGGGGCGGCAATGTCTACGAGGACCACGAGTTCTTCCGCATCTGTGATGAGAGCGGCATGCTGGTGTGGCAGGACTTCGCCTTCGCCTGCGCCAAGTACCCGCAGCAGCCGGGGTTCCTCGAGAAGGTGCGTTTGGAGGCCGAGAAGGTGGTGCGGAAGCTGCGCAACCACCCCTCGCTGGCGCTCTGGTGCGGGGACAACGAATGCGACGCCGTGTGGCTGTGGACGGGCCTTGACCCGGCCCACAACCGCCTTACCCGCGAGGTACTTCCCCATGTGGTGCATCGCTGCGACCCGTACCGCGCCTTCATCCCCTGCTCACCGTACTATGCCCCGGAGACCGTGGCCAAAGGTGGCCCGGACCGCATGCTGCCCGAGCAGCACCTGTGGGGCCCCAGGGACTACTTCAAGAGCCGTTTCTACACCGAGTCCACCGCGCACTTCGTGGGCGAGATCGGCTACCACGGCTGCCCCAACGTCTCGTCGCTGAAGCGTTTCCTGGACGAAGACCACCTGTGGCCCTACGAGGACAACTCCCAGTGGATCACGCACGCGGCCGACAGCACGCCCGGTGGCGGACCGTACAAGTACCGGGTCAAGCTCATGGCAGACCAGATCCACGAGCTGTTCGGCGAGGCGCCGGATAGCCTGGAGGACTTCGCCCTCGCCTCCCAGATCTCGCAGGCGGAGGCCAAGAAGTTCTTCGTCGAGATGGTGCGGCTTGGCAAGTGGCGGCGGACCGGGGTGCTGTGGTGGAACGTGATCGACTGCTGGCCCCAGTTCTCCGACGCCATCGTGGACTACTACTTCAGCCGCAAGCTGGCCTATCACTATCTCAAGCGGGTGCAAGAGCCGGTGTGCATCATGGTCGACGAGCCCGAGAGCTGGCACGTGCGCGTCGCGGTGGGCAATGATAGCCTGCGTGACGCGACGGGGCCCTTCCGGATCTGGGACGCCGACACCGATGAGACGCTGCTTGAGGGCGAGTTCAGCGTGGGGGCCAACCAGAACCGCGACCTGGGCCGCATCCGCATCTCCCACGGCGATCAGCGGCTTCTACTGATCCGGTGGGAACTGGCTGAGCGTGAGTTCGGGAACCACTATCTGCTGGGCACGCCGCCCATCTCCCTGCAGCGCTACCGATGCTGGCTGCAGGCCATCGCGAGCCTCCCGGACGGGTTTGAGGCGGCGAAGGTGGGGCAGTAGGCCCGCCTGCCCGCCCGCCGGGGGCGGGCAGGCAGGAGTCGGCGAGTCGGCGGGGCACGAGTCGCGAGTCGCGAGTCGCGAGTCAACGGCGTCGACGGCTACTACGGTCCCGCAGGGCGGGAGCTACGGCATCAACGGCTTCTCACGCCCCGCCCCCCTATGTCGTTAGTGGGGCGGGCTCTCCACTCAGATTATGCAGGTTCTGGGCGGGCGCCGACTCACG
>CAZXDD010000090.1:0-18069 GCA_964639415.1 uncultured Armatimonadia bacterium | reverse complement strand
CACCACGGAGACACGGAGAGCACGGAGTTCCACGGAGAACGGCAAAGGCGAGAGGGACGGCAAAGGCGAGAGGAAGGCGGAGAAGGGCGGAGGACGGAGGGCTCACGACAGGCAGTGGCAAAGAGCGAGGGGCCGCGGGCGGCCCCGCAGGATACCGGAGGGATGTTGCATGCCCAGTGCCCAGGATCTGACGGTGCTGCGCCGGTTGGCTTCCCAAGTCGCCGAGATCGCCGCCCTGCCAGTGCAGGAGGAGAAACGGCGGCTGTGGCGGGCCCTCAATGCCCTGCGTCCCGAGCGGCCCATGGTCATGATCGACCAGGTCTGCTGGAATGAGATGCACATCGGCGACGAACTCGTCCTGCGCTGCGAGGACCCCGAGTGCCGGGGCTACGAGGGTCTCCTGCGCAGGATTCTGTTCCAGTGGAGGCATTTCCCCGTGGACATGGTGGTGGAGCCCTTCATCCTCGTCCACAAGGCGGTGCTGAACACGGGCTTCGGGATCGCCACCGCCGAGGAGATCGCCGTCACGGACCCGACCAACGACGTGGTCGGGCATCGCTACGAGAACCAGTTCAAGACCGAGGCCGATGTGGAGAAGATCAGGTTCCCCGAGATCGGCCACGATCCGACGGAGACCGAGCGGCGCCTGGACTTCGCGCACAATGTGTTCGACGGTATCCTACAGGTCCGTCCCTGGGGTGTTGACCCCTATTTGTCGCTGTGGGACCCCATCAGCACCTGGATGAGCGTAGAAGGCGCCCTGTATGCTCTCGTCGACCAGCCCGAGCTGATGCACGCGGTGGCCGGCCGCTTCACCGAGGCGTATCTTTGCATGCTCGACCAGTTGGAGCAGCAGGGCCTCCTGTGTCAGCCCCAGAGCCTGATCCACTGCACCGGGGCCTACGTGGATGAGCTGCCGGCGCCGGGCTATGACCCGGAGAAGCCCCGGACTAGGGATATCTGGATGTTCGGCCTGGCCCAGATGTTCTCCACCGTCTCGCCGGCGATGTTCAAGGAGTTCGAGGTGGACTACGCCGCCCGCATCTGCGAGCGCTTCGGTCTGGTCTACTACGGTTGCTGTGACCCGCTCCATCTGAAGATGGCCGAAGTCCGCATGATCCCCCATGTGCGCAAGGTCTCCATGAGTGCCTGGGTGGATCAGGAACGCGGCGCCGCGGAGATCTCAGGCGACTTCGTCTTCTCCCGCAAGCCCACTCCGGCGGCGGTGGCGATGGACGGCTTCTACGGCGAGAAGGTCCGGGAGGACCTGCAGGCGACCAGGGACATCTGCGACCGCCACGGCTGTCCGCTGGAGCTGATCCTCAAGGACATCAGCACCGTCCGCTACGAGCCGCAGCGGCTCACGGAGTGGGGCAGGATCGCCATGGAGGTGGTAGGGGGGTAGGTGGCGGGAGCGGCGACGCCTCGCACCTCTCCCGGCGAGCGGAGCGAGCGCCGGCGAGAGTATGCACATCGCGGACAGGACCGGCAGACGGGCAACGTCGCGGGGCTCTGCCCCTGCACCCCGACGATCCTGCGGATCGTTCAGGGCCACAGGCCCCAGACCCCATATCTGGTGCGACCGGCCGAGACGCCGCAGCCGGGACGTGTCTCCCGCTACGGTCCGTACTCCGCGCCCGCGCGTCGCGCGCCGATACGCTTCACAATGTGCATAACGGTGGGCCCCGCGGGAGAGGTGGGGTGGGTCAAGCGCCGTGCCCATCACTCCCCCAGCGCCTCGAACCGCTCTCTCACCTTGTTGCTCACCCGCAAGTCGTCGATGTAGCCGTGGAAGTTGAGATCGAGGTACCAGGCGGTGTGGTCCTCCTTCTCCGCCACCCACCACGGCCGGCAA
Source organism: uncultured Armatimonadia bacterium (assembly GCA_964639415.1). Lineage (GTDB taxonomy): Bacteria > Armatimonadota > Zipacnadia > Zipacnadales > JABUFB01 > CAYRFY01. The sequence goes on along the minus strand of CAZXDD010000090.1, from coordinate 16,214 downwards.
CCGATGAAGAGCTGATCCCCCGTGCAGGCGTAGGGCGGACCCACGGCGACGCCCTCGGCCTCGATCTCCCCGTTCACGCACAGCCGCGGCTTGATGTCCGCTCCCCACGAGAAGGCCACATGGGTCCACTGCCCGTCGGGCAGGGGAGCCTGCGAGGCCAGCGTCTCCGTGGCGTCCCTGCGCACGAGCTGAGCCACCACGGTACTGTCCCCGCCCATGGACAGCCCCAACTTGGTGTTCCCGACACTGCCCACACTGCAGATCGTCGCGTGCGCCCGCTGCATGCCGGTGGGCTTCACCCAGCATTCGATCGTGCCCTCCGGCGGGAGCGTCAGGCCGAGACGCAGGCCCGTGCGCTCCTTGTCCGGGGCGGAGAACCAGGCGGCGAGGTTCTCTGGGCCCTCGCCCGGAAAGGCCCCCTCGGCGTAGGCCTCATTGGCCATCCAGCCCTCCACCGGCTCATTGAAGTCCACGAGCAGCACCGTGTGGCCATCGCGTTGGAGAGGCACGCGCACCTTGCCCTGTGTGACGGCATCGGGCCTCGGCGAGAGAAGGCGCACCGCCTTCCAGATACCGCCGTAGGCCGCGTCGTCGTACACCGAGACCGCGATGAGGTTCTCCTCCCCGTAGCGCAGGTGCTCTGTAATGTCCACGGAGAACGCCTCATCCCACCCCTTGCCGCCCTCGCCCAGGATGTGGGAGCCTGCCTGCCTGCCGTTGACATACACGTGAGCGTCCCCGTCCACGGCGCCGAAGAACAGGTGCACCGGCCGGCCCTCGAACTGCACCGGGATGCTCAGCCTCGTCCGGTACCAGGCCAGCCCGTCATAGCCCGGGTACCCGGCGTTCTCCCACCACACGCCGATGGGCAGCATGGGCCACTGCGAGTCATCGAAGTCGGGTGAGGACCAGCCGGCCGCAACTCCTTCCTGTCGGGGATCGGTCTGGAAACGCCACCGGTCCGGCACAGGCGCCACCGGGTCGGAGACGGACATGATGCGGGCGAAGTCCTTGACCGTGTCCGCCAGCTTGGCGACGCGCGAGGACAGATGCCCGCCGGGCTCGGAGTCCAGGGCCGCGAAGACGTAGCGCCCCTCGTCAACGGTCTGCAGCCAGCGGTGCAGCTCGGCGGCGGCCTGCGCGGCCGCGCTGTGGTCCGGCTTATCTCCCGCGATACGGACGGCCTCGAGTTTCTGGGCCAGTATTGCCTTGTAGGTGTCCTTGGCCGGGTTGAGGTCTCCCATCCAGGAGAGCAGATCGCGGCCGACAGAGAGGGCCGCCTCGAACTGCCCCGAGCCCTCAAGGGCATCGAGACGGTGCGCCATCTGAGCGAAGCGCACGCCCTTGCGGACCCGCTCGATGCGGGCGCGCACTACGTCGTCGTCGGCCAGCTCGGTGGCCTGTGCCAGCAGCTCCAGGGCCCGGTCGGTGAGGGCCGGAGTGAACAGTGGCTCGATATACGCGCCTCCGGACTGCACCACCATTCCGCTGTCTGCCACGGCCTGCTCAAGGTGCAGATGGTACCGGAGCATGGGCTCGGCGGCAGGGCCGAAGAAGCTGCGGCAGTAATCCTCCAGTAGCTCGTCCTCGTTCTCCGAGGGGTCCCACAGCATCCTGCCCGCCAGCCAGTAGTTGAACCCCTGGCTGCCCCAGTGCTCCGGTCCCAGGAGGTAGCTGCCCTCCAGCCCGAGCTTGCCGTAGTAGCGGATATTGGCGGCGATGGCCCCGCGGATCGGCATGGGGCCGAACCACGTGTAGCCCGACCAGTATTCATAGGTCGACATGTGCGCAAGCAGCCGGCGATAGCCCTCCAGGACTCCGCGCAGCCGCAGGTTCTGCGGGCTCGTCCCGGTCTCGACGGGTTCTGAGTAGTTGGAGAAGGCCGTGTAGGTGCAGACGCGGCCGTGCAGATTGGGCGGCAGAGTCTCCACGCCCGGCGGGACCTCGGTGTGATCGGCGTAGATGTACCAGCCCACGACGGCCTCGGGGTTCTCCTGCGCCACCTTCCGGGCGACTTTGGTGTTGAAGTCCACCAGCCGCGGGGTCATGGAGACCTCGTTGTACGGTGTGACAAGATCCGGGATGTCCAGGGCCCGGCAGGCGTCGCACTCACACCAGCCCTGTCCGTCATTGGCCTCAATGCCCAGGACCTCCAACTGCGGGTTGCGTCTGTAGGTGTCGAGGACGAACTGCGCGAAGCGGTCCACGAGCCCCTCGGCGGTGGTGCAAAGCTGGCCCGTCGGGACTCGCTCGCCCCCGATGAGCGGGAACCACTCGGGTTGCTCGGCGAAGAACCGGTCGGGAGGAGCGATGTAGTGGTACATGTGGGCAAGCCACTCGTACCAGATGCCGCCCCACTCCGGCCCGCCCCAGACGTTTCCGCAGAACCGGTTGCGCACGGCCCACAGGCCGCTGAAGCCCGCGCGATAGGCAAAGGGCGGTTTGTGGCGATAGTCGGTGTCGGGAACGGCGATCGTCGGCGTCTGCGGCACGACCTCGCCGAGGGGGCTGGGGTCATACCAGCGCACCCCCAGCCGGTGCAAGAGCTCGTATACTCCGTACAGGGTGCCGCGGTCGCGGACCCACTCCTTGCCGGTGCCGTCCACGATCGGCGCTTCGCGCCCCCCGACCACCATGAGCTCAAGGTCCGAGACGGTTCGGATCACGCACTCCTCCACGTCCAAAGTGGCCGGTAGCTCCGGTGGAACACTGCTCGTGGCCCCCACCGTCACAACCACCCCGGCGGGCCGCTGTGCCTCGGGCACGATGCTCAGGACGGCTCCGCTCATCTTCTCCACGTACGTCTGTAGCTCTCGGGCCGCGAAGCTCTCGCTCTCCAGGGGCGTATCGGGGATGACGATGGTGGCCACGGCGGCGCCCTCGCGCACCAGCGCAACGTCGGCCAGGGAGGGAAGGCAGGCCAGGCAGAATGTGGCGATGATCCAGGGCAGGCGGGTGCGGGTCATGACGATGGCCTCGCGACGGTCAGGATAGCGGCGTTGTGTGGCGGTCTGTCTTCCGCGAGTGTACCCGAGGCCGGGCCGGCGGGCAACAGGGGGCCGGCACGGCAGAGGGGCCGCTGTCGCCTGAGCCGGCGGACCCATTGGCGGAGCGGGGGGAAGGCGTTGCGCGCCACTCCGGAGAAGACTCTCCGACGACGGCCGAACCCGCGGGAGCTGTGTTCATGTACATCATCCACCCTCCGGCGGTCTACATCCACCGCCGTGTCACCGCGGACCGGCGCTGTCTGGACCGGCTGGAGCGGCTGCTCAGCGGCATCCGCTGCGAGGCGGAGCCCATGGTCGTGGACGATGCGGGCCTCAATGATGTGTGTGCCGCCCACAACTGGAGCGCACTGGCCCATCTGCGTACCGGCGAGACCGGCCGCGGCGGCGATCCCATCGTGATCTTCAACACCTTCGCCCGGCAGTCGGAGGATGAGCGGAAGGCAACACTGGCCGCCTACCCGCACCTGCGCCACGGGTATCTGGACGGCAGCGGCGCCTGGACCTTCCGCAAGGGGCGCGCAACCCTCCGGACCCATTCCGGCGTCTGCACCGACGCCTACGAATTGCACTCGGCCTGGGGCTGTCTGCACATCTGCGACTACTGCAATGTGCCGGACTACCTCAACATCATGGTCAACCTCGAGGAGCTGGTGGACCGCTTCGAGGACTTGGTGGCCCGGAACCGCCGGCTGAAGCTGTGGAAGTACGACAACCACACGGACACCATCACCTTCGAGCCGGAGTACGGAGCCTCGCGCCTGATGGTGGAGTTGTTCTCGCGTCAGGACGATCAATACTTGATGATGTACACCAAGAGCGCCAATGTCGATCACCTGCTGGGTCTGGACCACAGGGGCAAGACGATCATCTGCTGGTCGCTCGCGCCGGAGACCCAGAGTCGGCTGATCGAGAAGCGGTCCGCGTCCACCTCGGAGCGCATCGAGGCGGCCCGGAAGTGCCAGGAGGCCGGGTACCCGGTGCGGGCGCGGTTCTCGCCCATCGTGCCGGTGCGCGGCTGGCGGGCAGAAGCCGAGGCGATGCTCACCCAGTTCCTGACCGCCGTGGAGCCGGATGTACTGACCATGGACACACTGAAATGGACGGAGCCCACCAGGGTCTGGGCGATGTTTGACAGGCACCTGTGGGACGAACAATACTCCGGTTACGTGGATCAGTATGCCGCCATGGATCCCGAGGACAGGCCGTACCCGATCCTTCCCAACGGCAAGCAGCTCTTCCCGCACGAGGCACGGGTGGCGATGTACCGGGTGTTCATCGACAGGATACGGGAATTGGCGCCGAAGACCCGCATCGCGTTCTGCGGCGAGACGCCCGAGATCTGGGCCGAGTTCCAAGACGAGGTGGGGATGACCCCGGCGGACTTTGTCTGCGCCTGCGGGCCTACATCGGTGCCGGGCCACCCGCTGCTTGGGGGGTAGAGTTGCCCGGCGACGGCTACGGCTGACGGCACTGATGACGGCTCACCTCTGTCCCCTCTCGGCGCCTCTGCGAGCCGCCGGTGCGACACGGCTGCTGGGAAGAGGGGTGGACGGCGAACGGCTGAACGGCTCACGGCAATGCGGACGAGACGCCCGCGGTCGTGTCCAGGAACGGCCAACGGCGACGGCGCGGCCCGCGGACAGTGTGACCTGTTGCTACGTTCTCGCAGCGACTGAGAGACCGCCCACAGGATAGGAGATTGCGTTGAAGTGACAGACAAACCCAGGAAGTTTGTGCAATTCGGAGCCGGGAACATCGGCCGCTCCTTCATCGGCCAGCTCTTCGCCCGCGGAGGCTTCGAAGTCGTCTTCGTCGATGTTGTGGAGGAGGTCGTGGCGGCGCTCAACCGGGAGCGGCGCTATCGGGTGGAGATCAAGGACCGCAATCCGGAGACCATCTGGGTGGTGAACGTCCGCGCCGTCAACGGCCGCGATGTCGAGCAGGTGGCTCAGGAGCTCTCGGACTGCGCCCTGTGCGGCACCGCCGTCGGGCCCAAGGCCCTGCCCTTCCTGCAGCCCACCATCGCTCAGGCCCTGCAGCTCCGCCGCGAGCGCGGAACCACCCCGCTGGATGTCATCCTGTGCGAGAATCTGCGCGATGCCGCCGAGCTGATGCGCAAGGGCCTGCGCCAGTACCTGCCGACCGACTTCCCTCTGGACGACTGGGTCGGGCTTGTCGAGACCAGCATCGGCAAGATGGTTCCGATCATGCCCGAGGAGGTACGCCGGACGGACCCGCTGCTGGTATACGCCGAGGCGTACAACACGCTCATCTGCGACAAGAAGGCTTTCCACAACCCCATCCCGCCGGTGCCCGGCCTCGACGCCAAGGACAATATGGTCGCCTATGTGGACCGCAAGAGCTTCATCCACAACTTCGGCCACGCGCTGTGCGCCTACTTCTCCCATCTCGAGGCCCCGGAGCTGGTCTATACCTGGGAGGCCGTGGAGCACCCCACGGTGGGACCCGCGGTACGGGCGGGGATGTGGGAGGCGGGGCACGCGCTCATCGCCCAGTACCCCGATGAGTTCAACGAGAACAACCTGGGCGAGCATATCGACGATCTGCTGTCTCGCTTCGCCAACAAGGCCCTTGGGGACACCATCTACCGAGTGGGGCGCGACGTCTCCAGGAAGCTGGGTCGCGAGGACCGGGTGATCGGCCCGCTGCTTTTGGAGATCAAGCACCAACTGCCGCACGAGATCACGGCGCTGTGCGCCGCGGCGGGTATGCGTTTCCTCGCGCACGATGAAAGCGGCGACACGTACGCACCGGACCAGGAGTTCGCCGAGGGCATCTACGCCCTGGGGGCGGCCCATGTGCTCACCACCGTGTGCGAGCTTCGGCCCGGGGAGGCGCACGACCGCGAGGCGCACCAGGCGGTCTTGCAGGCCGACGCCCGGCTGGCGGCGCGGCTGCGGGAGGGCGGCAGCATCTTCGCCTGAGGCCACTACGAGAGGGGCGACAGACCATGCCACAAGTCAAGTGCCTCGTCTTCGACGAGCCGGGCCCGGGCAACACCTCGGCAACCATCGCCATCGCCGCCGAGCGCGCCGAGGCCCCGGACATCGCGGAGGTCGTGGTGGCCACCACCACGGGCCGGACGGCCCTGGCCGCCGCGCAGGCCCTGCCGGGACGCAGGATCATCGGCGTCACGCTGCAGGCGGGGCTGTGGAGCAAGTACGCCGGTCCCGATCCGCAGATAGTTGCCCGGGCGGAGGCGGCGGGAGTGCGGATGCTCACCTGCCCCCACGCGCTCATGGGGTCCCTGGATTCGGCGGTCACGGAGCGCTTTGGCGGCCTGGCGCCCGGCGACTTCGCCGCCTACGTCTATTACACGTTCAGCCAGGGGACGAAGGTCGCCGTGGAATGCGCGCTGATGGCGGCCGACGCCGGCCTGCTCTCCATGGACCGCGACATCCTCGCCCTGGCCGGCAGCAATCAGGGCTGCGACACGGCTCTGGTCATCACTCCGGCCTACACGCACCAGTTCTTCGATCTGCGCATCCGTGAGATCCTCGCCAAGCCCCGCTGAAGGAGGATGACAGGTGGCGATGCAACCCGACTTCGAGCGCCTGCGCACCGCACTGTTCTGCGGCCAACCGGACCGCGTCCCCCCGGCGGAGCTCAAGTGCGAGGACTTCATCAAAGGGGCGTTCCTGGGCGAGAAGATGCCCGCGGCGACGAGCGACCCCAGAGGCTACATCGCAAAGGACGTGGAGTTTCACTATCGTGCCGGGTATGACTACATGCGGGTGGCGCCCACGGTGGACTACGGCGATCACTGGCGGGCGGCCAGACACAGCTACGCCGCCGGTTCGGCGGAGGCCAGCACGCGCAAGTGGGCCCTGAGCCACGAGGGGCTCATCAACACGGAGGACGACTTCTCCCGGTTCCCCTGGCCTGCTGCCTCATCGGCGACCTATGAGTGGCTGGACATCGCCGACGAGCTGTTGCCCCCGGAGATGCAGCTTGCCACCAGCCTCAAGGGCGGCGGCATCTTCGAGCGCGCCTGGATGCTCATGGGCTTCGAGCAGTTCAGCTTCGCCCTCCTGGAACGCCCGGACTTCGCGGCGCGGATGGTGGACGCCACGGGGGAGGTCTACTTCCGGTTCCTGCAGACGGCCCTGCAGCACCCGCGGGTGCAGTTGCTCTGGCTGGGCGACGATCTGGCCTATGCAACAGGGCTGATGGTGAGCCCGGACTTCCTGCGCGAGCGCGTGTTCCCCTGGTACCGGCGTATCGCCGAGCTGTGCCACAGCTTCGACCCACCCAAGGCCTTCGTTTTCCACTCCGACGGGCATCTGTGGGAGGTGCTCGACGACCTCATCGAGCTGGGGATCGACGCCCTGCATCCCATCGAGCCCAAGGCGATGGACATCGTCCAGGTCAAGCGGCACTGCGCGGGACGGGTGTGCATCATTGGCAACATCGATCTGGGCTACACACTGACTCGGGGCACGCCGGAAGAGGTGCGGCAGGAAGTCCGAGAGCGCATCGCCACCTGTGGGCCCGGCGGCGGCTACGTGGTGAGTAGCAGCAACAGCGTGACGGAGTACGTCCCTATCGACAACTATCGGGCGATGCTGGCGGCGGTGGAGGAGTTCGGAACCTACCCGCTGGATGTGTAGGCGGACCCGCGGGTCCCCTTGGCCCTCTCGCCGCCCCTTGTCCGGCAGCGCCTATACCTGCTATCCTGCAGGTGTCGCCGCGCACTATCAGACCCCCGTCTTCCGGAGGAAGCCGCCCATGACGCAACGTGTCTGCGCCGGCCCCGCCACAGTTCTCGCGTTGGTGTTGGCTGTGACTGTGAGCTCCGCGTGGGCCGATGACTGGCCCCAGATGCAGGGTCCCGGCCGGGACGGGGTGTGGCACGAGACCGGAATCCTGAGGCAGTTCCCACCGGAGGGTCTCACGGTTCGCTGGCGGACGCCCGTCGGACCCGGCTACAGCGGGCCGGCGGTGGCCGGCGGGAAGGTGTTCGTGTCCGATTACGAGCGCCTGGAGACCGGAGGGCAGGAGCGGGTCCTGTGCCTGGACGAGAGCGGCGGCCGGGTGCTGTGGACCTACGCCAACCCGGAGGCGGACTACACGCGGTTCGCGTACAACACCGGCCCGCGGGCGACGCCCACGGTGGACGGCGACCGCGTGTACGTGCAGGGCGCGGCCGGAGACCTCTACTGCCTGAGCGTGGCCGACGGGGCCGTGCTGTGGTCCGTCAATCTGCCCCGGACGTTCAAGGCCAGGATCCCGACCTGGGGCTTCTCCTGTGCGCCGCTGGTGTGGGGCGAGCTGGTGCTGTGTGCGGTCGGGGGCGAGGACGCCAGGCTGGTGGCCCTGAGCAGGACGACCGGTGAGACGGCATGGGCCTCCCTGGCCGCCACTTCGGACATCGGCTACTCGCCGCCGATCGTCATCTCGGCGGGCGGTGTGGAGCAACTGATCCACTGGAACTTCGATACACTGACCTCGGTCGACCCGGCTACAGGCGCGCTGTACTGGGAACTGCCGTACGGCGGCGAGATGTCCGTGGCCACACCGGTCGCTGACAAGGACCGATTGCTGGTCAGCGGTTTCTACGGCGGGTCGATGATGGTCCGGCTCGCGACGGACGCGCCGGAAGCGAGCGTGCTTTGGCACCGGAAGGGTGGCAATGAGGTGAACACAGACAGCCTCCATGCCCTGATGTGCACTCCGGCGATGGAGGGCGGACACTTCTACGGCGTCTGCAGCCACGGGCAGTTCCGCTGCATCGATGCCGCCACGGGCGAGCGGGTCTGGGAGACGCCGGAGGTGACGGTGGAGAAGGCCCGCTGGGCGAACGCCTTCATCACGCGCAATGGAGACGTGTACTTCCTCAACAACGACCGGGGCGAGCTGATCATCGCTGAGCTCAGGCCCGAGGGCTACCGCGAGCTGGGGCGCACGAAGCTGATCGATCCCACCTCGGGCGGCGCCGGCGGCCGGGAGCTCAAGGCCGTCAACTGGGTACTGCCCGCCTATGCCAACGGCCACATCTTCATCCGCAACGACAATGAGATACTGAGCGCGTCGCTGCAGGACTGACGGGCCGCCGCGTTTCGGTGTCACGCGGCGGACGGCGACGATGCCGCAATGAGAAGAGAACATGCCATGCAGACCTACGCACAGCCACTGGCGCATGTGTACCTGTACGACGATCCGGACGCTCCGGGCCTGGACATCGACGAGGTCGGCGGCTACATCGCCTCTGCATTTCCGCGGACCGAGGTGCTGCCGCGCAGCGACTTCTTCACCCACCAGTTCCGGCGTTTCACCGCGGAGCAACGGGCGGAGCTGGAGCGGCAGGTAGTGCAGCAACTCGCGCGCATCCGGGTGACGGAGGTCCTGGCCGGGCTGGAGGGCTTCGGCGGCGAGGAGGAGCCTCAGGACGCCCTGGCCGACAGCTACACCTTCCACTCTGCGCCGTACCAGACAGTCCTGCGCCTGCTGCTGCCGGACGATGAGATCGACGCCGGGCACCTGCACATCGTCTTCACCGAGGCCGCCATCGGTACGTGGCGCGAGGAGCTCAGTCTCTTCCGGCTGCACGCGATCTGTCTGGGCTCACCCACGATCGTCTCCACCACCGGCTTCGTCGAGGCTCTGCCGCGCCCACGGGAGTACGAGTTCAAGCGGGCGCAGTTGGCCCTGTTCGGGATGGACCAGGACGCGTTGGAGGACCTCTCCGAGGAGTTCGCCGATCGCACCTTCGGCTACGGCGACGCGAGGATCAACGAGATCGCCAAGGGTTATGCGCTGATGGCCTGCTTCCACCGGGCCTTCGGCTCGACGTTCTGCGCCGACCGTCACTGCCGCCTCTATGCGGCCCGGACTCAGGAGGAGCTCATCGAGGCCCAGTGCGGGCCGAAGGCGGGCCTGTGCGACACGCATCAGGTGATGCTCGGACTGCTGGAGCAATGAGACCGGGGTAGCCCTGCTGCGCCGCCGGGCACCATGCCCGTACGACACCGGCCGGCGGGTGGAGACGGCGGCGTCACCGGTGGCGAGCAACCGACGGCCCCGCCCACGGCCACCAAAGGCCGGCCACACCTCTTCTGCCACCACGAAGCGAGGACACCCATGATCCCCACGCTCTGCTTCTGCCTAACCCTCATCGCCGCCGGGGGCATACTCCTGCCGCCGGCCTGCGGAGACACCGGGGCGTACACCCTGGCCAACGGATTCCTGCGCATCAGCGGGGAGGGCCCGCGCCTTCTGGCCCTCGAGTGCGACGCCACCGGTCAGGGCGCGTACGGCCCCAGCGATCTTCGGCAGTTCCACTATCCGGAACTCTCCGCCACGGAGAGCCTCTCGTGGACCCGGGAGGGCGATGGCATCCTCGTCACGGGGTTGCAGGTCCGACGGCAGGAGCGGATCGTGATCGGCAACTCCCATGTTCCCGATACGCTGGCGCCCGGACATTCGCTGGGACAGTCCTTTGAGGTCAAGGCGGGCACCTTCGACTCTCTTGCCATCCGCACGCCCACCTGGCACACGGACACATCCGGCGCCACTCTGGCGCTCCGCCGGGATGGGCCTGAGGGCCCTGTCATCGCCTCCCGCGGGCTGGAGAACGTGGCGGACAACTCCACGCAGGAGCTGAGCTTCGCCCCGCAGCCCGCCGGAGTGTACTGTGTCGAGCTCTCCGGGGCCGTCGGGCAGATTGGTTGGTGGAGTTGCGCCGCGGACGAGTACGCCGGGGGGACGGCCTTCGTGGACGGCGCGGCGCTGGCGGGACGCGACCGCGGGCTAGTGGTCCATACCACGCGCCCCGTGGGGCCCGCGGCCTTGCGGCTGACCTTGAGGGAGCGCGATCTGATCATCGCCGTGGAGCTTCCCGAGGGCTCCGAGCCGCCGGCACGGGCCGCCGTCGCCGACTTCCGCTGGGACAACACCGGGTATGACGTGTCCGCGGCCGCCGTGCCCTTCAAGCGGTTCTTCACCGACAATCAGCGCTATCTCCCTGCCGAGCAGTTCAAGCGCACCCGCAGCCCCGGCGTGTCCTTCGGCTCCTGTCGATGGATGGAGGCGGATGGAACGGGAACCTACGACCTGCGGTTCAGCGCGGAGGGCCTCGGCGTCTCCTGGCAGATGCAGGATGACGGGGCCGCTTTCCACATCTCGTCGCGCGCCGTCGGCGAGGGCGAGCGCGGGCAGGTGCAGACCCTGACGCTCACCGTCCTGCCCCGCGAGGACGACCTGCCCGACACCTGGCCCGGGTTCGAGACGCCGGACGCGGCGCTGACTGCCGACCTCAACCGCCTCTGGTACGAGCGGGCCTTCAGCTATCCCGCGCCCTGCGGGCCCGCGCCGTGGATCGAGTGGTCGGCCATCATGCGCTTGTGGTTCGCCGGTGCGCAGCGGGAGGGCGAGGCGCGCGGGCTGCTGGGCACCGCGGTCAATGACGAGGGCTATGTCCATACCTGGGGCGGCAGTCCCGGCTGGCCGTTCCCGGACAACACCCGCTACGACACCCGGCACTTCGACACCAATGCGCGCTTCATCCTGGCCTCCTGGCGCTACCTGGCCTGGACCCACGACGAGCGCTTCATGGCGCGCCAGATCGGGCGATTGCGCCGGGCCATGGACTACCAGCTCACCACGCTGCGGGGCGCCGAGGGGCTGATCGTCGCCGCCAGCGGGGATGTCAATGGCAGGCACAAGGGTGTGGGCAACAACTACTGGGACATCCTGCCCTTCGGCCACCTGGACGCTTTCGCCAACGCGGTGTATTACGCCTCGCTGGAGGCTATGGCGCAGATCGAGGAGCTGGCGGCGGGCCTGGAGCCGGGGGAGGGGGCCGCCCCGCGTGAGCCGGGGTTCTACCGCGCGCTGGCCGCTAGGGTGAAGGCCGCCTACAACGAGACCTTCTGGGACGATGAGAAGGGGCGCTACATCGGCTGCGTGGACATCGACGGCAAGCGCCACGACTATGGGTTCACCTTTGTCAACCTCGAGGCCATGGCCTACGGTCTGGCCTCGGAGCAACAGGCCGGGCGCATCTACGACTGGATGGAGAATGGCGTCACCTCCTCGGGGGAGGCGGACACGTACTCCCGCTGGGTCTTCGCGCCGCGCGCCAACACGGTTCACAACCCGTACTGGGACGAGGCGGGCGTCGAGGATCCCAAGGCCGAGGGCGTGGAGCCCTGGTGGCACTTCGGCTGGCGTGGCACGTCGTATGACGAGCAGTGCCAGGATGGCGGGGCGATTCTGTACACCTCATACTTCGATCTCATGGCCCGCAGCAGTCTGCTGGGTGCCGACAACGCCTGGCAGAGATGGACTGAGATCCTCGGACGCTACCGGGAGCCCGACCGCCTTTGCGGCGGGCCGCCGCTGTACCGCGGCGAGCACCCGCAACAGGCCGACCCGGGCAGCGTGGGCCTGGACGTCCCCTTCCCCGAGAGCGGCCTGGTGCCCACGTGGTTCCTGTACGGTCTCGCCGGCGTGTTGCCCACGGCCGAGGGTCTGCACATTGCCCCCAACCTGCCCGCCGAGCTGCCGTGGCTGTTGATCCGGAACATCAACTACCGAGATCTCACCTTCGACCTGCGGGTAACCAATGACGAGGCCCGGATCGTGTGCCGGCAGCCGGGCTACGAGTTCACCTGGACGCAGGCGGTCGCCCCGGGTCGGCCGGTGGTGTTCACGCACCCGCCGGCGCCGGTACCGGGCTTCCCGACCAGAGCCGCGGCCCAGTCCTCCTGGCGCGCGCGGTGGGTCTGGGTGAGCGATGACCCCGAGATGGATGCAAAGGCCTACCTGCGGAAGGGGTTCCGGGTCGGGGGGGCGATCGGGGCGGCAAGCCTCGTGGCGGCGGCGGACAACGGGGCGACGGTGTACGTCAACGGCCAACGCGCCCTGTGGGTCGGTAACTGGGACCGCACCTTCGCGGCGGACATCACGGCCCTGCTGCAGGAGGGTGACAATCTCATCGCGGTGGAGGCCGAGAACGCCGGGGGCCCGGGAGGGGTGCTGGTGCAGGCGCGGATCATCGCCGGAGGCAAGACGCAGGTGATCGGGACCGACGCCTCCTGGCGGGGGGCCAAGGCGCTGCAGGAGGGCTGGATGGAGGTGGGGTTCGACGACGGCGGCTGGCAGGCGCCGGTGGCGCTGGGCGCCCCGCCCTGCGATCCGTGGGGCGACTTGCCGGCGCCGGGGGAGAACGGATAGCGTCGCGGGGCTCTGCCCCTGCACCCCGACGATCCTGCGGATCGTCGGGGGCCTCAGGCCCCAGACCCCGTCCGCCGGGTGGCAGCCCCTACCGCTCGCCCCTACATCCTCACCACTACCTTGAAGGCCTCCTTGGAGGCCAAAAGGCCGAAGCCCCTGCGCACGTCCTGCAACGGCACCACGTGGGTGAAGTAGTCGCGAAGCCTGACGATGCCGCGATCTACCAGCCACAGCAGGTGGTCGTGGGGCGCCTCCTCCCGAGGTCCGAAGGATTCCACAGACCACTCGGCGCGGCCCACTCCCACATTCACGCAGTTTCTCTGCATGTCCCCCGGCTCCCGGGTGGGCGCGATGCCGTAGACGCCCACTTTGCCCCCGCTCGCCATCAGAGACAGCCCCAACTCGACCATGGCGTCATCGCCGACGGCCTCGATGACGCGGTCCACGCCCCTGCCTCTGGTCCAGTGTCGGACCACTTCCGCCGGGCTATCGGTGCGGGTGTCGATGACGGCGTCCACTCCCAGGGCCATGGCGCGGGCCAGCGGGTCGTCGCGCCGCCCCAGGAGGATCACCGGGCCACAGCCGAGCAGCTTGGCGAAGAAGGCGAAGGACACCGCTACCGGCCCGCTGCCGAGCACCAGCACGCTCTGACCCGGCTCCACCGGCCACCTCTGGAGCCAGGACAGCGTCTCCTTGAGCGTGATGAGCATCGTCGCCTCCACCGGGTCGAGGTCCGGCGGGATGATCTGGTGCATGGGGCTGCCGCCGTGGACAGGGTCCTTGATCTTCCCGTACTGCGCCATGCCGCCCCAGATGCTGCCGAGGCCCACGTTCTCGTGGGGCTCATAGGCGGCGCCGGGGCGCAGAACGATGTCATCGACCTCGAAGCTCTGCACCCTCTTGCCGCACTCGACTACCCTCCCCACGCCCTCATGGCCGAGGATACCCGGGTACGCGTCGGGGCCCTTGTAGCGGAAGTGCCCGTCCAGCAGCTTGCGGTCGGTACCATTGCAGATGCCGCAGGCGAGGATCTCCACGAGACACTCGGTCTCGTCGATGGTGGGCATAGGGACGTCCTGAACCTCCAGGACGCCGGGCTTCTGGATAACCGCGGCAAGCATGGTGGGTCGCTCCGTTCGCGCAGACCAACGGATGTCTGCTTCGACGGGCGAGGTGCAGCATCCTCTGACCCTCCAGGCGCACCCCGTGCTGTTTGACTCCACGTCCATTGTGGCTATACTGAATTTCGAGACGAACTTGGGACGCGCACCGGACACATCCAACCCGACCCGCGAGGGCACAGGGCAGGTACCATGGACCTCTTCGCGATCTCTGCAGGCAATGGGCCGGCACTCGCACAGGCCTACGAGGCTCTCGTCGCGGGGTTACCGGAGGGCGACGCGGAGGCGGTGACGGGCTTTGCGCTCACATTATGCATGAACGCACAGGGAACACATTTCGCCATTCCCGCGTCCGGAGCGGTCGCAGTACTGCCGTTCTCCCCCCTCCTCCCGTCTCCGCCTGCCGTTTGGCGGAGTAAGGGAGAGGGGGGCTGGGGGGGTGAGGCGACGTGAATCGGCGCTTGCCCGGAACCTGCATAATCTGAGTTTGCGGAGCGCGTGGGACGCGACGGCCGTGTCGCCATCAACATGCGCCTCTCGGTGCTGGCCGGGTTCCTCGAGCAGGGCCGCCACCTGAACGTGTATGAGTGGGCCACGGCAGAGGCGGCGAGGACCGGCGCGAAGCGCGAGGGCGTCCTCCGTGCGAAGCTCGGGCGGTTCTACGAGCGCCTGATGGCGTTCGAGGCCGGCTTCGAGCGGGGGGAGGTGTTCCGCTACGGGGCGCTCAACATGGGAGGGTGCGGGGTCTGCCACTACGGCGAGTTCTGCACCGTGTACCACAACAAGTTCCCGGCCGCATCGGAGGTGGCATATCTCCGCGGCGACAGCCTGCGGAAGTACGTCTCGGCCGACGTGGTCAGCACAGAGCAGAGTCGCTGGCCCGACCTCCTGTGCTCGAACTCGGACCACGCCCCCGACTTCGTTGAGGCCGTCTTCGTCGGGGAGGCGACCTGCGCCGGGCTTCAGGCCGCGAGGGTGCCCCAAGGCGAGCATGACCGGTACTTCGCGGACCTGTTCGAGGAGAGCCGTGGGGCACTGAGCGCGGCGAGAGGTAGCCTACTGGACACGTTCATCCGGGTGAAGGAGCATCTCGATGCGCTTGGAGTGCCGCTGGAGGTGATCGCGGATGCTCAGGGTAGTGGCAGTGGCGTCCAGCGATGGCTGGGCTTTCGTGGAGGACGGCGGACGGCTGTTTCTGGTGAGGCCGCCGTTTACAGCGGCGAGCAAGGCCGAGGTGTCCGACGCGGTGGTGGCTCGCGCCGTGTCGGAACACGGGTTCAACGCGACGGACCGCGAGTTCGGAAGCTGGGGGGAGCTGATCGGCTTCCTGGAGGAGGGGATCACCTCCCACGCGGCGCCGGCTCTGTCGCGGTTCGAGAGGCTTCAGCGGATGCTGCCGCACGCGACCGCCGAGGTCGTCGACCTCTACCTGGACCGCATCGAGTCCGAGTTGCTGCCTCAGGGGCAGTGGCGTCCCGCGCGACTGCTGCTCGAGCGGCTCCTGGCCCTCGATAGCGTGGGCGTTCGACCAGAGCTTCTCAAGCGCATCGTGGCGCTCCTGGGCGACTGTACGGCGGCGGAAACGACCGCGATGGACGCGCGCGAGGAACTCGTCCACGACCCCGATCTGCTGGCCGAGAGAGTGCCTCTGGCGGCCGCGAAGTACGGAGCAACGGCGTTGGCGAGGTACCTGCGGGGCACTGCCCCGGGATAGGGGTCTGGCCCCCTTGCGGACGATCACGTTCTACTCATACAGAGGCGGCAGCGGGCGGACCCGGGTTCTGAGCGAGGTGGCGAAGCATCTGGCGCGCGGGGGGCAGAGCGTTGTCGCCATGGACCTCGACAGATCGGAAGAGCGTCGTGTAGGGAAAGAGTGTAGGATAGGGTG
>CAZXDD010000089.1:0-18120 GCA_964639415.1 uncultured Armatimonadia bacterium | reverse complement strand
GGCCGATGGTGGCGCCTCCGGCCCCGGCGCCTGCCAAGAGCGGCACGCCCCCGGTGGCGAAGGTCGCCAGAGCGGCCGCTCCCGTCACCATCGATGGTGAGATCAAGCCCGAGGAGTGGGGTGGCGCCAAGGAGGCCACCGCTATCGTCCTGGAGCAGGGCTTCTCGGGAGAGAAGGTCAAGCCCCGCAGCCTGGCCTGGCTGGCCTACGACGACACGACGCTGTATGTCGCCATCGCCAATGAGGTGGATGCCAACAAGCCGATCTCGACCACCAACACCTGGGGCCAGGACGATGCGGTGGAGGTGGCGATCCGCAATCCGGGCGCGGGCGAGAAGGCGCCGATCCTGGTGCTCCGGGGCTACCCCAACGGGTACTTGGAGAGCAGCGACGAGGCCGGCGCCTCGCCGGAGGCCACGAGGCGCGCCGCCGAGGGCGTGCAGTACAGGGCTCAGATCCCCACGGCGGTAGCAGGTCGCTGGACGGCGGAGTTCGCGATCCCCTTCGCCTCATTGGGCATCGACCCGGCCAAGCACAAGAGGTTCCAGTTCAATCTCAGCGCCCGCAAGGCCGCCGATGAGCTGTGGCTGGAATGGGAGTCGACCAGGGGCTGCACCTGGCAAGTGGATCAGGCGGGAATCGTGGAGCTGGTGCCATAGGGAACGGCGGAGAACGACGAGCTGCGAACACCTCACCACAGAGACACGGAGAAACACAGAGAACGGCACGAAGGGGTACGGCTGAACATCGAGAACGGCAAGGGAAGTGCAACGGCTGACAGTGCCGAGAGGGCCGCGAAGGGATAGCCGTCCGCGGGGCGGGCTTTCCACTCACACTATGCATGAACGCACTGGGGCCACATTTCGCCATTCCCACGTCCGGAACGGTCGAAGTACTGCCTTTCTCCCCCCTCCTCCCGTCTCCGCCGGCCGTTTGGCGGAGTAAGGGAGAGGGGGGCCGGGGGGGTGAGGTGACGTGAATCGGCGCCCGCCCAGAACCTGCATGATCTGAGTTTCCAGACCGCCGACGTTTGCCGTTCTCAGCCTTTACCGGTGTCTCTGTGGTCAGCCGTTCTCCGTGGAGCTCTGTGCTCTCTGTGTCATGCAGATCGGGTGCGGCCACCCGATCTGGGTGGTGAGACGTCTGCCGTTCTCCGCCTTTCCCTGTGGCTCTGTGTCTCTGTGGTGAGACGTCTGCCGTTCTCCGCCTTTCTCGGTGTCTCTGCGCCTCTGTGGTGAGACGTCTCGCCGCCGATGACGCTTACCCTTCCGCCCGGAGGTAGTGCCGTGCAACGTCTACTGACCGTCGCCGTCTTGGCCACCGCCCTCGCCGCCCCCTGTCTCGCCCTCACCCAGGACGACCTCGGCCGCGGGGACAAGCTCCGCGTGGTCGTGGACAAGGTTCTCATGGCCTCCAACAAGTGGGTCATGACCGAGGACCATGTGCGGGAGATCGCGCAGGCCGGGTTCAATGTGCTCTCCCCACGCCTGGGCAATGACGACATGGCCGAAGTCCGCAAGATCGCCTCCTTGGCCGACAAGTACGGCATCTTCCACCTGCCGTGGATGCGCGGCTCGCTGGCCACCACCACCGGCGTCAAGATGGTCTGGGCCGACGGGAGCGAGCAGGACATCTACAGCCCCAATGCCGATGAGTTCTGGCGGTGGACCGAGGAGCTGATACTCAAGTACGCCGAGATCAGCACGGAGCACTCCTCGTTGTTCGGCGTGTTTCTGGACTACGAGAACTACGCCTCGGGCAGCAAGGGCGGCAACTGCTACGGGCTCTCGTATGATACCAAGATACTCGGCGATTTCGCGCAGGCCAAGGGGATCGCGCTCCCGGAGCTGGCGGCCGACCGGCGCTACCCATGGCTCAAGGAGCAGGGCCTGCACGATGAGTTCGAGGCCTTCCAGATCAACCACTGGAGAGAGCGCTGCCGGGCGCTGAGGCAAGCCGTGGACGCCATCAACCCCAGGTTCCAGTTCTGTGTGTACCCGGCGCCGGGGACGCTGTTCATGACCGAGGCCGTCTGGCCGGAGTGGGCGACGGAGCAGGCCCCCTTGATCCTGGCCGATGCCACCACCTACGGCCGCCCCACCGGCATGATGCCCCACAGGGAGGCGCTGCAGGCCAATCGCGAGGCGCTCAGCGCCAATCTGAGGACGGCTCAGCAAAGTGGCCTCCCCATCATCTACATGGGGGGTATCGACCCGGTGGTGCAGGGCGCCGACCCGGAGTTCTCCGGTAAGAACGCCGTCATGTGCGCCGATGCCACCGACGGCTACTGGATCTTCTACGAGGGCCCCACATACACCAGGCAGGACCACGCAGACTACTGGAAGTGGTTCACCTGGGCCAACGGCAAGATCGCGACCGGCAACTTCGCCGCCCAATACGAGCCCCGGGAGACCACGGACGAATGCGGCGCCACGGAGCTTGTGAAGCAAACCGACAAGCCCCAGTTGGGCGTCTACGGGCTCAAGGCGCACATGCGCGAGATGATCGAGAAGGAAGGCACGTTCGAGATCCACGAGCTGGGCAGCATGGCCCCGGGCTATCTGAGTGGGTTTGACGCGATCGTGCTGCAGAACTTCAACGTCACATTGGCCTACCAAAGCGAGTGGGTGCAGGCCTTCCGTCAGTACGTGCGAGAGGGCGGAAGCCTCCTGCTGGGTCACGACACGGCGTGGTTCATGGACAGCCCCTTCCCGGAGATCGCGGTGCGCGACATCCCCACCCAGAGGGTGGAGGCGGAGCGGCATGTGGTGGAGACCGATCTGCGGGTGGTCGCCCGGCCGAGGTCTCTGGGCGGCGTGGCGATAGGGACGCAGTTCGCCAGCGCCTTCCGCGACCACATGATCTTCAAAGCCGGCCGAAGCGGCGTGACGGCCATCGAGAACACCTTCGGCGACCCGGTATACGTACTGGGCCTGTTCGGCCGGGGCAAAGTGGCCTTCTCGGGCTGCTACTATGGCTACACCAAGGAGCTGGAGGGCACCGAGCGCCGGGTGTTCTTCGGGCTATTGGATTGGCTGAGAGACAAGTAGGCGCACAGCGGGGCCGCCGGGCACCGTGCCGGTCCAGTTCGCTGCACCCTGTCTCGGGTGCCTCATTGAGCGCTGCGACCTTCGCGTGGCTCGTGGTTGCGCTGTGCCACAGCCCCTCAGGAGCACCCAGCGAAGGCGCTTCCAGCGGTGCATGGCCAGGGCGAGGCCACCAGTATGACGAGCGGCCGCAACATCACCCGCATCCGGAGGCGATGGATATGCAGGAGGTCGTCGAGTACGATCGGCTCTTGCCCTACCAGTTCCGGGCCCGCATGCTGCAGGCACCCCTGGCCTATGTGCCCATGGGGTCCCTGGAGTGGCACGGCGAGCACATGGCCATCGGCAATGATGCCATCAAGATGCACGGGCTGATGGTACAGGCCGCCCGCATCGGCGGAGGTATCGTCTTCCCGCCAATCTTCTTCGGCATCCCGGGCATGACGGACTTCCAGCCACCCCATGAGTTCAACGGCAACATGCCCTACGAGGAGCCCCTGATCCGCGCCCTGCTGGTCCGCACCCTGGAGGGGCTACAGCGCGTGGGTTTCGAGGCGGCGATCCTGGCCACCGGGCACACCTGCGGCGAGCAGCGGCAGCTCATGCGCGATGTGGTGAGCGACTATAGCGGGACGATGCGCGTCGTCGGCACCGATGATGCCTCCTTCGGCAATGCCATGGGGCACTTCAGCGACCATGCCGCCAAGTGGGAGACCTCGATTCTGTGGTACCTGCATCCGGAGCTGGTGGACATCCACCGCCTGGAGCACGACACCTCGATACCCAATGCCGGGGTCTTCGGCGACGACCCGCGCCTGCACGCCTCGCGGGAATTGGGGGAGCAGGTCGTGGGGCAGATCGCCCGGGAGATCGCGAAGCTGGGCCGCAGCCTCCTGCAATGAGGCGCCGCGCCCCTGTGCCCTGCTGGAGGAATGCGCCACCATGCCGCAGACGAGCACCCGCAACGCGACCCACGACGATGTCCCGATTCTGGCCATTTTCGAGCGTGAGATGGCCCGTGCCAACTTCCCCGATGATCCCATCGAGGACCTCGACTACCACTCCGACAGGCTCTACAAGGCCCTGAGCCGCGAGCCGGAGGGGATGGTGGTGCTGTTTGACCCCGAGACCGAGGAGATCCTGGCCTGGCTGTGGGCGGTGACCAAGCGCACCCTCGCCACCGGCGAGAGCTACGGCGTCCTGCAGAGCATCTACGTACGCCCACAGGCGCGGCGCAGCGGCCTGGGTGCCCTGCTGGCTCAGTATGCACTGCGCTACTTCGAGGGGCTTGGAGTTCGTCGAGTAGTCGCCAAAGCCCATGCCGAAAACATCGCCGGTATGGGCCTACTGGACAAGGCCGGCTTCCGCAGTACGCACGTGTCCTACGAGCAGCGCCTGGCCGAGGGGGACGGGTAGAGGCGTGGCCGAAACGGTCACATTCGCACGGGAACGTCTTTGCCGGAGCGTCCGCTCCCGGCAAGGGCAGCTCGAGGGATCTCCCGGCATGCACTGAGATTCCTCGCCATCTCGCTGCGCGAGATTGACGCTCAGAATGACATCAGCGCGCGAGATGGACGTTCAGAATGGCACGAGCCGGGCCGGCCGGACACCGCGGCCAGACTTCCGGGACCCGGCGTCCCGTGCCCCGCAACCACACGTCACAGGAGAACCGCCATGTCCTTTGCCGACCGTATCGAGGCCGCCGTACGGCGTGCCATGGAGCAAGGCCAGATCCCCGGCGCCGTCATCCTCATCGGCCGCGGCGCCGAGGTGCTCTACCAGGGCGCCATCGGCAGTCGCATGCTCGTCCCCGAGACCCGGCCGATGGAGATCGACACCGTCTTCGACATGGCCTCGGTGACCAAACCTGTGGCGACGGCCACCGCGGTGATGCAGCTCGTGGAGGCCGGCGAGATCTCCCTGCGCGACCCGGTCTCCCGGTTCTTGCCCCAGTTCGCGGGAGAAGACCGGCAGGAGGCCACCATCCGCCATCTGCTCACGCACTCCTCGGGCATCCCGGCGTACAAGAACTATCTGCATATCTTCGGCCCCGAGGTCCCTGCGTCCCAACGGCGCCCGCGTGTGGTCGAGGATATCTGCGGGCTGCCTCTGGAGTTTGCGCCGGGCACGGGTTTCACGTACACCTGCCTGGGCTACATCCTGCTGGCCTCCATCGTCGAGACGGTGAGCGGCACGGCACTGGACCGGCTTTGCTCCCAGCGGGTCTTCGCTCCGCTTTGTATGCGCGATACCGGCTTCTGCCCGTCGGAGAGCCTCCTGGCCCGCTGCGCGGCCACCGAACCGCTGCCCGAAGGAGTCCTTGTGGGCGTGGTTCACGACGAAAACGCCCGCTACCTGGGCGGCGTCGGCGGCAATGCGGGGCTGTTTTCCACAGCGGCGGACCTGTCGCGCTACATGCAGGCCTTCCTCGGCGGCGGCACCCTGGGAGAAGCACGGATCCTCTCGCCCGCCACAATTGCGCTGATGACGACGCCTCAGTCCCAGGTCCCGGACGGCATCCGCAGTATCGGCTGGGACATCGACAGCGCCTATACGCCCCAGGTGCGGGGAGAGCTCGCGCCCCGCGACACCATCGGCCACAGCGGCTACACCGGCACCTCGATCTGGGCCGACGCCAAGACGGGGGCCTACACCATCATCCTCACCAACCGTGTGCATCTGGGGCGAGACAAGGACGTCTCGGCGCTGCGCCGGGAGGTGGCCAACATCGCCGCCTCGGAGCTATACCGGGAGCCCACGATTCGCATGCGCTACCGCAGCCACACACCGGTGCTCACGGGGCTGGACGTCGCGGCGGCCCGGGGCTTCTCCGAGCTTGCGGGCAAGCGGATCGGCCTGGTCACGAACCACACCGGCATCGACCGCGAACGCCGGCACATACTGGACCTGCTCCTGCAGGCGACGGAAGTGACGGTGGGCGCGATCCTCTCCCCGGAGCACGGGTTCGCCGGGCTGCTGGACGAGCTGGTGCCCTCGGGCGAGCACGAAAGTGGGCTGCCGATACACAGTCTCTACGGCGAGACCCAGTCGCCGACACCCCAGATGCTGCAGGGCCTGGACGCCCTGGTCTACGACATCGCCGACGTCGGGGTGAGGTTCTACACCTACACCACGACGATGACCCTGTGCATGAAGGCCGCCGCGGAGGCGGGGATTGGCTTCGTCGTCCTGGACCGTCCCAATCCCATCAATGCCGTTGACATCGAGGGGCCGGTGCTGGACAAGCCGTACAATGTGCTGTCCTCATGGCATCCGGTGCCCCTGCGCCACGGCCTGACCTCCGGCGAACTGGCCCGGTGGTCTGTGGATCAGTACGATATCGCCTGTGATCTCACGGTGGTCCAGTGCCGGGGCTACAAGCGACGCATGTGGTTCGACGACATGGGCCTGCCCTGGGTCAACCCGTCGCCGAACATGCGTAATCTCAAGCAGGCCATCCTCTACCCGGCCGTCGGGACACTGGAGTCGACCAACATCTCCGTCGGCCGCGGAACGGACACACCCTTCGAGCTGTTCGGGGCCCCGTGGATGGACGGCGACCGCCTGGCGCGACGGCTCAACGATCTGGAGATGCCGGGGCTGTCCTTCGTGCCGATCCAGTTCACTCCGGACACCCGGGAGTTCGCAGGGGAGCTTTGCCATGGTGTCTACGTGATGCTCGAGGACCGCCGTCTATTGCGGCCGGTGGAGGCGGCGGTCCGCATCGCCCTGGTGCTCCGAGAGCTGTGGCCGGATGTGTTCAAGTACGAGAAGCTGCACCACCTGCTGGGGAGTCAGGCCGCTGTCGAAGCCATCGGCGCTTTGCGCTCGGCCGAGGAGATCGTGGCGGGCTGGGACGAGGGCATCGAAGCCTATCGGCAGAGGAGGAGCGGGTGTTTGTTGTACGGATAGGGGAGCGGCAGGGCAAAGGCAGGGGGAAAGGCAGGGGAGAGGCAGGAAACAGCGGATAGGTGACAGGGAATGGCGGGGAGGACGGCAGGAACGACAGGGACGGCGACGGCAGGCCTAGCGCGCCTACTCGCCCGAAAGAAGAGGGTCATCAATGCGAATCGTCGAGATGTACTCCCACCTCAACGGGCACGAGCATATCCTCGTCCACAAACCTCAGGTATGGGCCGACATCGAGAAGGTCGTCGCGGTGATCGACGCAGAGGGCTGCAGGACGAAGGTCTCCGAAGAGAAGCGGATGGCGGGGAGGATGCTCCTCTCGCCGTCCGCCCTGAACGCGCGTTTCGCGGACGAGCTCAAGCCACGGGGATGGAAGGAGTCGCGCACCTCCTACTGGGTCACGGCTGACCACAGGCTCATCCGCAGGACCCTGGGCCTGTCGCCGCAGGAGCAGAAGCAGGAGATCGAGGCCGCGGGGCGGCAAGCGATCATGTCGTACAATCAGACCGACTTCGTCAAGCAGCGCATCGCGCTGGAGGTGCAGTTTGGCAAGTACGCTTTCGTCGCCTATGACCTCTTCGTCAAACACATGGCATTCTACGTTGGCGATGTCATCGATGTCGGGGTCGAGGTACTGCCTGTGAAGGCGATGCAAAGCGAGATGTCCTCGGGGATCGCCTACTACGAAGGGGAGCTCTACAACCTAATCCGAGAAGGGCGTGGGGTCCCCTCTGTCCCCCTTGTACTCGTTGGGATCGGGCAGTAGTCGTGACTCAATCGCGTTTGCTGTCGCGCGCCTCCTGGAACTCCAGCGGAAGCCGTGCGACCTTCTCGTTGCGGGGCGTGTACACGGCCTGATCGGCGGGGCGGACAGGTAGCGTGCCGGCCAGGGCCTGCTCGATCCTCGTCCGGGATATCTCAACGTACTCCTCCACCAACTCCGCGCCGCACGCTCGCCTGTCGCGGAGCAAGGCGGCAGCAAGCGTCGATGAAGCCCCGGCGAACGGGTCCATGACAATGTCTCCTGGCTGTGTCATGGAGAGAACGAGGCGGTCGACGAGCTCGATTGGGAACTGACACGGGTGAGCAGTCTTCTCGCGGTGGTTGTGCTTGACGTTGGGGAAGACCCAGAGATCCGGGCAGCCGTCCCGGGGCTCACTGCAGTCCCACACGTCGGCGGGGTTCTTACCCAGGGGGTTGCCCGAAAGCCTGCCCGCATTTGGGCCTTTGAAGTGTCTCTTGCCCGGGTACTTCTGAGGCACTCGCACCGGGTCCAGATCGAAGTGGTAGTTGTCACTCTTGGTGTACCACATGATGACTTCGTACCGTCCGGAGAACCGCTTCCTGCAGTGGAGACCATGCTCGAAGTGCCACACGATCCGGTTGCGCAGGTGGAGGTCATGGGACGCGAAGATGCCATGCAGCACGATGTCGAGGGGTAGTATCTCGGCCGGGCCGACAATATGGTTTCCTACTTCCCAGCAGATGGACCCCTCGGGCTTAAGAACGCGAACACACTCGGCGATGACACTCTCCTGCAGCGCCTTGTACTCGTCCAGTGTTCCCTTCGCCTCATATGACTTGCCGATGTTGTATGGAGGGGACGTCACGATCAGTTGCACCGAGTCTGACGGCAGCTCCGCCACGAACTCGCGGCAATCGCCGTGGTACAGCAGGCACTGGAGCGATGACGGAACGAAGCTCCGCACCTGGTCGGTGTCACTGGTTAACGCGTACGGTGCATCAGTGTCGTCAGGCGGCACCCCGAAGAGCGTCATGAGAACTCACTCCCTGGTTCGTCGCTTGGCCGTTCCCGCCGTCGCCGTTCCCTGTCACCTATCCCCTCTCACCTGTTCCCTGCCTTTACGCTCTTCCTGCCTCGATGGCCTCGGCCCATTGCCTCGCGGAGTCCTTGAACCGATCATCCGGGTGGTGCTCGGCGATGAACTTCATCGCCGCGGCGTCCTTCTGGTCGGTGAAGCCCTGGAAGTGGCGGCCCATCTCACGGGCGAAGGTCTCGGCGACCTTCTCCAGCAGCGCCATGCGCGCGACCTCCTGGATGTCATCGGTGCGCAGGTCGCGGGCCAGCCGGACCACACAGATGGCGTCATTGGCTACCTTCAAGGCGGCGGTCCGGCGGGTCTCCTCCCAGGCCGAGGCACGGGCGATGGCGACCATGGCGTTCATCGCCTGCTCGCTGGTGGCCATCTTGGGGGCGATATTGTCCACGATGTACTGGCGAATCGGGTCGCGATCCACCACCGATTCGCGCATCATCGCTCCGGCCCGGGCCGTGTCGGCGCTCTTGGTCAGCTCCTCGAGATCCGCGCGGATGTAGTCGGGCACACCCTTCTCGTCATCAGAAGCGTCGATGTCGCGGAATACGCGTCTCGAGGCCCCGGCCGCGGCGGTCTGCGCCCCCTCGCCGGGCCGTCTGGGCTGGCGCCGCAGACAGGCGCCCACCGCCAGGGGCTCGTAGGCCTCCTTGTCCAGGAGCTTCTTGGCCAGTTGGCGGGCGGAGATCTCCGCGCCGGAGACCAGCATGCGCCCGGCCAGGTCCCAGTCCTCCGAGGCCACCAGCTTGTCGATCATCTCATCGAGCATGAAGGAGGTGCCTTCGACGACGACACCGATGATAGGCCCATCGCTGACGAGCTTGTGCAGGTCCATGGGGTCACCTCAGACTGGCCGAGAACTGGAACGCCGGCCCGAAGCGGGCCGGCCCGATTATACACCATCCGGTCAACAGTGTCGCCGCCGGTGCAGGCCGCGTCTGTACGCCGTCGCGTCCGGGGCCTACTCGCTCGCCTCCAGCCCCTGGGCCCTTAGCAGCAGCTCCTCCCGCGGGCCGTCGTCGGGATAGCGCGCCACGGCCAGTGCCCCGCTCACGGTGAACCGCCTCCGGCCGACCTCGTCCTCGAACACCGTCCGCGCCTCATCGCTCAGCGCGCTGAGCACGTAGTCCACGCCGCCCTCGCGCTCGATGCACACACCCACCGCTCCCGCCTCGCCCGAGGCTACCCGTAGCTTTCGACACGTGCGCAGCGGGTCCTTGCCGTCGCGGCTGAAGCTCATGGCCGTGACGAAGGCATCCGGGCTCCGGCGGTAGGCCTCCGCCGAGCGGCGCAGGCACAGCAGGTTCACCCGCTGCGCAACGTCCCGGGCGTCGATGTACCGCTGCCCGGGGCCGGTGCCGGCGAGGACCTGCGTGCCGGGCGCCCCCAGCACGTGGACGAAGGTGGCCGCCTGCATATCCACCCCGGGCGGGTTGGTGCGCCAGTCGGTCATGTGGCGCCAGGTGGCGGTGAAGCCCCGGTCCGAGGCGCCGGTGCGCAGGTCACGGATCACTCCGGCTCCGGTGGACGTCTTGTAGGCAAAGCCGCTGTGCGCATGCAGACTCTCGGCGGGGTCGGCCGCCGGCCGCAGGGCTAGGTCGCCGGTGGTCAGCTCGTCGCCCAGGCTGTGGAGGTAGTAGTCGTGTGTCGTGCCTCCCTGCAGACGGAAGATGTCCACCACGTAGGGCGGCACCCGCCCCGCCGCCGCAGGGCCCAGGACGGTGACGGTGCGCCGGTACAGGACCTCCTGATCGGCCGGCAGGCCCTTGTGGAGCGCCTCCGGGTCCTCCTCGGCCACCTCTACCGCCGCGGCGCCCGGCGTGTCGGCAAAGAACCTCTTGCTCCCCCGCCAGTTGACGCAGGGCGTTGTACTGCCATTGGCGGTCCGGACCAGAGCCGTGTTATGGGCCTCGGCGCAGCCCATCCAGGCCTGCGTCGGGGTGACGTTGTTGAGATACCCCTGGTCGAAGAGCATCTCGTGGCCGGCGGCGTAGACCAGCAGGTTGAACGGCCCCTCGTGAGAGTGGCCGGTGCGCCGTGACCAGTCCACCGAGACGAGCGTGCGGTCCCGGCCGCTGCCGAAGTTCATGACGGCCAGACCGTTGTCCTCCAGCACGTAGCCCGGCAGCTCGGCGTCCGCCTTCAGGGCCAAAAAGAGCTCCCCCTCAGCGTTCTCGGTCACATCGAGCCAGGGCAGGTACTTGTCCGGCACGCCCCCCGCGGCCGTGGCGACCTTGGCCATGAACGCCAGGTTCGGGCGCTCGGTGACCCAGGAGTCCGTCCACGGAGCGCACAGACCGTCGGGCAGCAGGCTCAGCAGCGGGCTGAAAGTGGCGTTCAGCAGGGCCTCATCGCGGTACGGGCGCAAAGCCTCTGTGGCGGGGTCCCAGAAGGCATCCTGAGGCCCGAAGCCCTCGCTCAGGCCGTCGATGAGCGCCAGCGGGGCGGCGAGATTGCTCAGCGCCACCTGGGTATAGTGCGGCGAGGTCTCGTAGCCCAGGCCGTCGGTGGTGAAGTAGCTGCGCAGGTAGCGGTGAACGGAGGTCACCGCCGAACGGAGTATCTCCGGGTCATCCAGCATCAGGCCGACGTTCAGCGCCCCGAAGGCTGCGGAGCCCGCCAGGTTTCCCTTGAGGTCGACGGTGTACGGGTCCATGCCCTCATCCACGACCCCCGGCTTGACCTCCTGCCCCAGTGCCGCCAGACGCGCCGAGTCCTCGGGTGCCGCGCACAGGAGCCTCTGCACCATCCCGTCCAGTTGGGCCTCACGCTCGGCCTCGGTGAACGCGGGCCGGATCATGGCATAGGACTTCAGCCACTCATCGGCCCACTGCCCCGCCGAGCCGGGGAAGCGGGTGAGGGCGTTGTTCCACCAGCTTGCCGCCAGGTTGCCCAGAGGGTGCTCCGGGTCGTTGGCCGAGTGATCGCTGATGTTGTCCTTCACCTCATGGCCGGGGAACGCGCGCAGGGCCAGGGGCCGGCCTTCCTGATCCAGGGCCAGGAGCGAGACGGCGGCCTCGAACTGCTCCTGCGTCATCCCCAGGACGTCGCGGAGGTACCCGTCGCCCATGATGGCGCGGCTCATCATGACCATGATGAGCTTGGCCTTGTGCGCGTACAGTGGCGCCGCCGCGCGTTCGGCACTGCCCTCGGGGTACAGGCGGGAGGCGAAAAGGTACCCCCGGCACAGTGTGCCGAGGACCTGGTGACGCCAGTTGAGCTCGAAGAAGATGCGCCACTGGCAGTGGCCCAGGAAGAAGAAGGCGAAGCTGTCGATGTGGCCGTGGGTATGGCCGTCCCAGTGGTCCCAGGGGATGTTGTACCTGGCTCCCCACGCCTCGTCGTGCGTCTGCCGCCAGACCCCATCGGTCGGCCGGCAGCCTTCGCCCGAATCGGGGTACAGATCATTGGGATAGTACGCCGGTACGCGGCCTTCCTTCTCGCACAGCGGGCAGGTCAGGCGCCAGGGGTGCTCCGGGTCCCAGTTGAAAGGCACCCAGCCGGACATCTCGGGGTGGTGGGGGCAGCAGAGAGTGGAGGACCCGAAGGGCGATTCGGGGCGGAAGAGGGCCTCGTAGTACGCATCCGGGCGCTGCGCCCACTCCCGGGCCCGGCGCAGAGTGCTCTGGACCCAATCGCGGGTCTGCTCATCGCCAGCGAGAAATGCCTGCTCGATGTCGCTCCACAACCGCGGGGTGCCCTGGCCGTCGTGCATGGCGGCGATCCGGAGCCGCTGGGGGAGGACGACTTTCCTCTTCTGCGCGTCTGCGGGCGTCGTACACGAGCACAGGGTGCACAGGGCGGCTCCGGCGATCAGCACGCAGGAGGGGATGAAAGCTCGCATGGACCGGCCTCCTTCTACGGCGTGGTGAGCGCCCGGCTGGCCCGGCCCGGCGTCCCGGGTGTCGGCGTCCCAACGGTGGTCGCGGCCACGGCCGTGTGGACGGCCGCTACCAGGACGTCCTCCGCCTGCTCGGTGTACAGTGCGGGCATGCCCACGAACTTGTGCCAGTTGTACCGTGGGCGCGCGCCGTCGAGAATCACGCTGCGGCGTGAGGGCAGATAGCCGGCGTAGCCGTTGGCATAGCCGAGCAGACACAGCGCCGGGTATGCGGGTGCCAGCTCTCTGCGCAGTCTCAGGCCGATCTCCACGAAGGGCTCACCGGGGAGGGCCACCAGCACCGCCGCCTGTCCCAGCCGCAGGACCTGCACCTGGGCAGGGAAAGTGGCGGGGAACCGCCCGGCCCGCAGCAGGGCCAGCATCTCCCGGGCCCAGGCCGTGCCGCACTGGGGGAACTCCGGGTCCGCGATGTCGCGCAGCAACTCCTCCTCGGTCGGAGGGTCGCCCATCGGGAGCTCACACCATTCCGATGCAACGCGGAGCTCCCGCACCGGCTCGGGGCTGATGCGTGACATCACCATCTGGGCCTCGCGCCCGATGAGCTCGCCGAAGTGCCGGGCGTCGCCGATATCGCCGTAGCGGAACTGCTCGCCGTTGTCATCGACAAAGGCGATCTTGAGGTCACCGGAGGCGCCGTTGGTGAACAGGCCGGTAAGGCCGGGGTTGGCCGCCTCCAGATAGCCGCGGACGAAGCCGGGGTAATCGGCGCTGTAGCGTTGTGCCTTGCCAAAGCTCATGACCGAGGCGTGTGCGGCGAAGTTCGCCATGGCGGCGAAGGGGCCGCCGTCCGGGGCGTCAACGCGCAGGACCGTGAGGGTATTGTCGGTGGGGCAGTCCCAGGCCACGCCCCAGCGTGCGCCCTGCGGAGTCTCGACCCAGCGGTTGACCGCGAGGCCCACGATCCCCTTTCCGGTGCCCACCAGCGCCGGCCGCCGCGTCTCCCAGGCCCGGGCGGTGACCTCCACAAGCCTGTCGGCGAACCATGCCACGTACTCGCAGTCCAGCTCGGGAGTGAGCCAGCGGGTGACGTGAGGGCCACTGTGAGTGTGCGAGGCGGCAAGCATGAGGTTTGCCGCCGGAATCGGGGTGACCTCCGAGACCCGCTGGCGGATGAACCTCACCGTCGAGGGGTCCAGGACGCACAGGTCGACGGCCACCAGCGCCGCCGCCCGATCGCCACATTCGAAGGCCAGGGCGGTACCCTGCAGCGGACTGCCCCCGGGGCCGAAGTGGGCGTCAACACGGCTCCCGGCCAGTCTCCGCGTGGGCGTCAGGTCTATGCGAGCCGCCCCGGCGGTCAGGTTCGTCTCCATCAGCTTGTCATCTCCTGAAATGCAGAGGCCGCAAGGCCACCGGGGAAAACCCGGGCGTCCCCACTCAATCGGCGGCGATGGGGGCGCCCGCGGGTCATGGCCGGATCAGTTCCCGCCGCCCTGAGCCGGGAGGCGGTTGGCGTTCTGGGCCTGGATCTGCTCGGCGGTCATGGGCGGCTTCATGTCATGGTGTCCCGGCCCCAGGGCCTTGACCCCCAGGCCGACGACCAGCACCAGGAGCAGCACGCCGGCGATGATGAGGACAGGCAGCGGTACCTTGGCTTTCATGATCGTCTCCGTGAGTCGCGACCCGGCGCAACGGGGCGGCGACGCCGCTCGGCGCAGGTCAGCGGGTTGTCGGACGGGGTCCATCTACGGGCGAGGTGCCGCCTCAGGCCAAGATGTCACCCGGACAGGGCTCATGGCCGCGAACGACGGCGGTCTTCCCGGTCACCGAGGCGGGCTGCAAACCTTGGTCCCGCCACAGCGGGGCAGTGGCGGGCCTCTTGCCCGGATGCCTACAGGTCCGGCCGGAGACCCCACCTTCGCCGGGAATGTCATTCTCAGGGCGTCCGCTCCCGGTAAGAGCAGCTCGGAGAATCTCCCGGCATTCAGCGAGATTCTTCGCTATCTCGCTGCGCGAGATGGACGCTCAGAATGACGCGAAGCGGACCGGCTGGACTTCTCGGCCGCGCTCCTAGTCCGGCTGGACGGTCGGGCAGGCGAAGAGCTCTCGCCCGGGGTTGGAGCCGGCCTTGACGATGGCCTGGGCCTGCATCCACTTCACGTGCCCGTCGGCGAAGGCCAGGTTCGATCCCCCGTTGTGCCGGGTGTTCTCCGGGATCCGCGCCGAGGCCGTGCAGCCGGCGGCGCAGACGTTGGAGTAAGCCACCCGGTACCAATTGTGGCATACCGGCTGCCCGGCATCCGCCACCAGCACCAACTGCGCCGGCCGCTTCCACGAGGACATCGCCCGGTACGTCTCGCCCGTCTCCATCACGTAGTTGAACCCGTACGAGAGCCTGAAGTCGGCGGGGACCCAGCCGTTCTGGATGGCATACTTGGTGGCATAGTAGGCGATGCTGCCGTTGGGGCAGTTGGGGAAGTTGTACGTGCTGGAGCAGGTGTAGACCTGCCAGTTCTTCACGTACGGATGGAGACGGCAGTAGATGGGATAGTAGGCCGAGGGCGACGAGTTATTGCAGTAGGAGTGGTAGGCCGGGTAGGTCTCATCGAAGTCGTCCATGTACATCATGATACCCATGGCGATCTGACGCAGATTGCTGCTACAACTTGCCTGCCTCGCCTTCTCTCTGGCCCGGGCGAAGACCGGGAAGAGGATCGCGGCGAGGATCGCGATGATCGCGATGACGACCAGCAGCTCAATCAGTGTGAAGCCCGTCCTGCGCGCAAGCATCATTGTCCCTCCGTGCCTCCGGGGCTGGCCTGGCCGGCGGTGGTCGCGCCGTAGCCTCACGTTAGCGCACAGCGGCCCGGCGCGATATGGACAATCCTGCTTGGGCATGCAATAGCTTGCTCAGTGTCTCAGCAGCGGTCCGGTGGGGTCAGGACTGGTGGCCGGAAAGGAGCGAGGCCCGGTATTCCGTGGGAGGAACGCCTGTCGTGCGGCGGAAGACCTGGCTGAAGTAGAGCGGATCGGCAAAGCCCACCAGCCCGGCCACCGCGTAGATCGGCAGATCCGTCTGCAGCAGCTCGCGGGCGGCGTTGATCCGCACCTGGGTGAGATACTGGACGATCGTGCTGCCCGTCTCGCGCTTGAACTGCCGGCTCAGGTGGGACTGACTGACGAACAGGTTCTCGGCCAGTCGCGCGAGACTGATCTCCTCGGAGTAGCGGGCGTGGATGAACTCCCTGGCCGCCGCCACCACGCTGGCCTGACCCCCGGGCTCCGGCGCCGGCTCCTCGGGTGCCGCCGGGGACAGCTCGGGCACCACAGGGCAGCGCAGGGCCGCGGCCAGGAGGGCCAGCAGGCAGGCCTGCACCATCACCTCGTCCGCCGGGCTCCGGGCGGGGAGCTCGCCCAGCAGACGCCGGATCAGGCTCGTGACCAGCGCGTCCGCCAGAAACACCGACCGGCAGACCTCGTACATGTCCCCGGCTATCTGCATCATCAGCATCGTCGCGCCCTGGGGGTAGCCGGTGATCCAGAGAGAGGTGGGACGGGGCCGATCGCAGAGGCCGGAGACCACCCGCAGGGCCCGCACGTCGGGATAGTGAGGCAGGCCCGGCGGGATCAGCAGGAAATCGCCGCTGCCGAAAGCCATCATCTCGTCACCCAGCCAGTGGCGAGTGGTCCCGCTCAGGAAGCAGGCCAGCTCCGGCTGCGGGTGGCAGTTGTCGCGGGGACCGTAGCGGGGTGGTTCCCCGCACAGGCGAGCCGCGCAGTCGGTGGCCAGGAAGACCCTGGAAGCGCCGTCGCGGCGCACCCGGGGGATGATGTCATTGGAGATGCACAATCGCGCGTGCTCGACGGGATGCATGGGAACCTCCAGAGCAGTTCACCGCCGAGTTCGGCGCCGGCAGTCGGCCTACCTGCCCCGGCATTGCATCGCACCGACGGAGGACACCACGACCGCAGTTGCGAACCCATGCTGTGAGCGCGCCTTGCTCGACCACCGGGACACGCCGGCTCCCTGTGCCGCCGGGGCCCGATACCGTCAGGAGAACAGACTCACCATGACAAAGCACATCGCTCCCTGCACCGCCGTGTCCTTCGCTCTCAGCCTGCTGGCCGCCTGGGCGGCGCCGGAGTACGCGCCGGTACCGGCCCGGCTCCTCAACGCCCGCGGGGGCCTGGGGAATGTCATCACCAAGCTCAATGACGGCCGGGAGGTGCGGATCGCGTACTTCGGAGGCAGCATCACCGCCGCCAACGGCTGGCGCCCGCAGACATTGGAGTGGTTCCGGAGGACCTGGCCGCAGGCCACGGTGGTGGAGATCAATGCCGCCATCGGCGGCACCGGCTCGGACCTGGGGGTCTACCGGTTCGGGCAGGACGTGCTCGCCCACGACCCCGACCTGATCTTCGTAGAGTTCGCGGTGAACGACGGAGGCGCCGACCCGCTCATGATCTGGCGGGCGATGGAGGGCATCGTGCGCCAGGCCTGGGCCAAGGACCCCGAGACCGGCATCTGCTATGTCTACACCTTCCGTACCGGCTACGAGAATGACCTGAACCGGGGCCTGTGCCCCCGGGCGGCCTCCGCCGACGAGATGCTGGCCGAGCACTACGGCATCCCCTCGATCAACGTAGCCCTGCGCACCGTGCAATTGGCCAATGAGGGCCGCCTGCTCTACGTTCCGGGGAAAGTTGAGGCCGGAGACGCGAAGCCCACGCCGGAGGGCGTCATGCTGTTCTCCACCGACGGCGTGCATCCGCTGGAGACCGCGCACCGGATGTACACCGATGTCATCGCCGCCGCCGTCGAGCAGATGGCCGCCAATCCGAGCCCCGGCCCTCACGAGCTGGGGGCGCCCTTCGTGGAGAACAACATGGAGCGCGCCAGAATGGTCCCTCTGCGGCCCGCAATGCTCTCGGCGGGCTGGCGGAAACTAGACGCCCGGGACCCGATGGCCGGGCGCTTCTCCCGGTTCATGCCCGAGCTGTGGCAGGCCGACAGGCCCGGAGAGACGCTGAGCTTCCGCTTCACCGGCACCGCCGCGGGCCTGTATGACATCATAGGCCCCGACGGCGCGCAGGTTACCATCACCATCGACGGTGAGACGATGGCTCCTCGCCCGCGCTTCGACAGCTACTGCAGCTACCACAGGATCGCCTCACTGGGTATCGCCCGGGATCTTGAGGACGGCGAGCATACCGTCACCGTGGCGATCCACCCGGAGCAGCCGGACCGCAGTTCGGTGACGGACAAGGAGAAGGCCAAGCCGGGCTTCGACCCCAGGAAGTACGACGGCACCGCATTTCGGGTGGCGGCCATCATGCTGATCGGGGAGGTCGTGGAGTAGGTGATGGGTGCCAGGGACGGCGGGTAACGGCAGCAGCGACGGCGGGCTGGAAACTCAGATTATGCAGGTTCCGGGCGGGCGCCGACTCACGTCGCCTCACCCCCCCAGCCCCCCTCTCGGCGTCTCTT
>CAZXDD010000088.1:0-18380 GCA_964639415.1 uncultured Armatimonadia bacterium | reverse complement strand
AGCTGCAGCGCCCCTTCACACCGCTCATCTACCTGGACTGGAGGCCGGAGCCACCCGTGGACGCCGGCCCGATGCCGCAGTTCCAGTCGCCGATTCCCCTGTTCTCCTCGCTCCAGCTCGGCGACAAGCCCCCGATGCTCATCGCCGCCGATGTGAGCCGAGAGGCCGGCGTGGACCGCTGCACCGTCTACCTGGACGCCAACTGGAACGGCTCCTTGGCCGGCGAGAGGGCCTATCCGATGGGGCCGGTTGATCTGGAGGGCACGAAGCTCTGGGCGACCGAGGAGATCGCCCTCGCCCTGCGCCACCGCACCGACTCCGGAGACGTCGTGGGGCGGTACGCCTTCCGCCTGGCCACCGAGCCCGCCGCCGAGGTGCCCTGTGGGCCCCCGTGTGCCATGTACATTGAGAACGGCCACACCGCCGTGCTCGACCTGGATGGGACCCCGGTGCGGCTCACGGTGTGCGATGCCGATGGCGACGGGAAGCTGCTGGTGGGGCGGGGGGCGGAGGGAGATCGCCGCGGGCTCTCCACGGACCTGACCGCCTGCCCGGACCCACGGTCCTTCGTGCCTCTGAGGTCACCTTTGGAGTTCGCCGGCGCCTACTATGAGCTGTCCATTCGGCCCGACGGAGGTCAGGCCACCATCGGGCCTTACCGTGGCCCCGTGACCACTCTGCTGGTGTCGGGCCGCGACGCGGCCGGCAACCCGGCACCGGTGACAGGCCTCGAGGCCGTCGGGAACGACGCGGTCGTGACCCGGACCGCTGTTGACGGGCCCGTCACGCTGCTTCCCGGCGCGTACGAGATCTCCTACGCCCTGGGCGATGGAGCAGCCACTCCCGCGTACCTGTTCAGAGTTCCCGGACCGCTGGTTCTGGAGCCCGGCGCCGCGACGAGCTTGAGCTGCGGTGGGCCGCTGAGCCCCCAGATTGGCGTCACCACTACGCCGGAGCAGGACGCCTGGGTGCTGCAGGTCACGGCGAGCGTCCGCACCCAGGCCGGTCACCTGCTCTCGGTCGCGGGCAGTCAGGAGCCGAGAGGCGAGGTGACCGTACTCAACCTCGACGGAGAGGTCCTGGCCCGGGCCCACCTGACAGCGGGCGCCGCGGCGGTGACGCTCTCCGGGCCCCGGGCCGGCGCCAGGTACTTTTGCCGAGTCACCTTCGACACCGGCGCCTGGCAGGGGCTCATCGGCCGCCAGGTTCCGCTGACGCTGAAGGCGCCCGTCAGATAGAGAGCGCCGGGAGCGGACCGGCCCACAAGGGGCTGTCGTGGACGCGGGAACGAGAGCAAACAG
The DNA here is from genome assembly GCA_964639415.1 of uncultured Armatimonadia bacterium. Classification (GTDB taxonomy): domain Bacteria; phylum Armatimonadota; class Zipacnadia; order Zipacnadales; family JABUFB01; genus CAYRFY01. The sequence goes on along the minus strand of CAZXDD010000088.1, from coordinate 17,079 downwards.
CGAGGCAAGCGAAGCCTGGAAACAGAACAGTAGAAGATGCCAGTGCGGCTGAACCTCAACATATGGTATCATAGACCTCCGACGCGCGGGCCTTGGCCTGCGCGTCGTTGCACCCAGTGCGTTCCCCACGTGGCGGTGGCCCAAGGCGGGAGCCGTCCGGCCACCGCGCCGCCACGTCTCTCGGGGCGACACAACGAAAAGGAGACATCCCCAGACCCATGCGCAGAGGCTTCACACTCATCGAACTGCTGGTTGTCATCGCGATCATCGCCATTCTTGCCGCTATCTTGTTCCCGGTGTTCGCCAGAGCCCGGGAGAAGGCCCGCCAGACCAGTTGTCTGTCCAACCAGAAGCAGCTCGCCCTGTCGGTTCTGATGTACGCCCAGGACTATGACGACATGCTGCCCTTCGGGCAGACGGACGGGACACCGGTGACCTACGTCCTGGCCAGCATCAGCGCCGGCACCAGCGTCCTCACTCCGTACGTCAAGAACGCGCAGATTGCGCGCTGCCCCTCGGAGCCGACCTATGCCTGCGGCTACGGCTGGAACTACCCCCACATGCCGTATCGCACCACGTACCCCGGGGATGCCTTGAGCCTGGCCAAGGTGAGCTATCCGGCCGAGGTCATGATGTTTTGCGACAGCAACAACTTCACGTGGGTGTACTGTCCGACCCACTATCCGGCCCATGGGGACGGGTTCTGCCGCGTCTCCGATCGGCACAATGATGGCGCCAACTGCGCCTTCGTCGACGGGCACTGCAAGTGGCTCAAGCGGGACACCATCCTGCAGACCGACGCCCAGGGCCAGAGGCTGTGGCGGCACACGAACTAGGCGTCCGGCGGGAAACACCGCCTTCGCCGGGAATTGTCATTCTGAGAGCTTCCGCTCCCGGATAGAGCAGCTCGAGGAATCCCCCGGCATTCAGCGGCATTCCTCGCTATCTCGCCCGTGCTCGGCGGTCTGCAAAGCCCGCCCCACCAACGCCATTTCGCGCCGCCGGGACGCTTCCCCGGCGGCGCAATGCGTTCTCGCTACCTGTCGCCTGGTCCGATCCTCTTCTGACCGTTGGCTCTGTCACCCGGCCCTAACCGGTCTCTCCGGTGGGCTGTTCCTCGGTGAGGTAGCCATCGGCGATGCGCAGGATCCGGTCCGCCTGTGCGGCCAGGCGGTCGTCATGGGTGATGAGCAGGAACGCCGCTTTGGTCTCGCGGTTCATCTCCCGCATCAGAGAGAACACCTCGCGGCTGGTACGGGAGTCCAGGTTCCCGGTGGGCTCATCGGCCAGCACGAGGCGCGGGCTATTGGACAGGGCCCGGACAATCGCCGTGCGCTGGCGCTCGCCGCCGGAGAGGCGGCGGGGCAGTTGGCCCAATCGCTCGCCGAGGCCCACGCGGCGGAGCATCTCCGTGACGCGCAGCACGTCCTCGGGCTCCGGCTCTCCGCGGCCGATGGAGATCGGCATCAGGGCGTTCTCCAGGCAGGTGAAGTCCTCCAGCAGGTGATGGAACTGGAAGACGAAGCCGATGCAGCAATTGCGCAGGGCCGCCAGATCGTTGTCGCCCATGGTGGACAGGTCGCGGCCCTCGATGATGACTTGCCCCGCGGTGGGCCTATCCAGGGCTCCGATGAGATTGAGCAGGGTGGACTTGCCCGAGCCGGACTGGCCCACAATGGCCACGAACTCCCCGGCCTCCACGGTGAAGTCCAGACCGTGGAGCACCTCCAGCGGCCGCACGCCGGGATAGGTCTTGCGCAGGCCGATGACCCGGACCACGGGGCCGCCGGAACCGGCGCAGCTTCCGGACGCGCCGGCGCGCTGATTCTGCGGCGCCTCCGGGGCCCGGGGGGGGACGTGGGTCTCGGGGCATCTAGCCACGACGCAGCGCCTCCACGGGATCGAGCCTGGAGGCCTGGCGCGCGGGCAGGACCCCGGCCAGCACCGAGATGCACAGCGCCGACGCCATGGCCGTCAACACCAGTCGAGAGCTCACGAAGGCCGGGAAGAGCGGCTCCGGAGCGCGGCCGGGCACCGCGGAGGGCTGGGGGATCTGCTGCAGGGCCGAGACCAGGCCGACACCGATGGCGGCGCCCAGCAGAGCGCCGACGATTCCGATACCCAGCCCCTCCAGGGTGAAGATGCGCAGAATCTGGGCGGGGCGGGCGCCCATGGACATCAGGATACCGATCTCCGCGCTGCGCTTGAGCACACTGACGATCATCACGCTGGCGATGGCGAAGCCCGCCGCCAGGAGGCTGAACACCGAGATCATCAGGCTGCTGCCGGACTGGGCCCTCAGGGCGCTGAGCAGGCTGTCGTTCTGGCGCATCCACGACTCCGCCTTGAGGGCCAGCGAGCCCTCCACCAGATCGGCCACCTTATTGGCCGCGAAGCGATCGTCCAGCGTCGTGGAAAAGGAGGTGACGCCTGTGCCCTTGTCCAGGAGGCTTTGGGCCGCGCGGAGCGTCACCAGTACGGTCTGCTCGTCCAGCACGTCCTGGCCGCTGTGGATGATACCCGCCACCGTGAACGTCTCGTTAGAGCCCTCCGAGGCGATGAGACGGGCTCGATCACCCAGCGCGACCCCCAGCTTCTCCCCGAGCTTGTAGCCGATGACCGCTTCCCGCGCTCCCAGCCCCAGGTACCTGCCCTCCACCAGGTCGCGACTGACGTTCATGATGCGGTCCAGCTTCTCGGGCATCGCCCCGATCAGCCGCACGCTGGCCTCCCGGCCCAGGTGGGTGATGAGGGCCTGGCCCGTAACGCCGGGGGAGACCACCGTGACGTGGGGCAAGGAGGCGATCTCGCCCTCCAGGTAACGCCAGTTGTCCATGACATCTCTGGAGAACGGCCGCTTCCGTTGGTCGGACAGCACCACGGCGTCCTGCAGGGTGCCGGGCAGGACCTGCGGGGGGCGCGCGTCGATCTCCGGCACCGATACCGTCACCAGTGAGATCGAGCCGGTTGTCTGCTCCACCAGGCGTCTTTGCACGCCGTAGATCAGGGAGCTGATGAAGATCACCAGAATCACGGCCACCGCGACCCCGGCGACGACCAGCAGCGTCTGAGAGCCTCCGGAGCGCAGGTGGCGCAGGGCAAGGCGCAGCTCGAAGCTCATGGGCGCCCCCCCTCGCCCGAGGGGCGCTCTCTGGGCCGGACCCTGGCGCCCTCCTGGACCGAGGTGGGGTCGAGCACCACCGCATCTTGCTCCCTGAGGCCTGAGAGCACCACGGTGCCCCGGGCGTCGCCCTGCCCCAGTTCGACGGCACGTTTGGCGATGCGCTCGTCGTCGATCACATACACCGCGGCCCCGGAGCCCTCGCGCAGCACGCTGGCGGTGGGCACCAGAAGCAGGCTTTGCTCCCGGCTGAGGATGAAGGTGGCGTCCACGGTCATGCCCGACCGCAGGTTCAGCGCCGAATCCGTGGGCAGGACGGTGACTTCGACCGTGCCCCGCTGCGGGTCGGCGCGGAACCCCGTCTCGCCGACCAGGGCTTCGATGGTCTTCTCCGGCTCCACGTCGCTGACCAGCAGGACGCGCTGTCCCACGGAGACCTTGGCGAGGTCGCGCTCGTCCATCTCCACTCTCACCTCGGGGGTCTTCATCTCGGACATGAGGAGAATGGGCTGACTGGGGCCGACGATGTCTCCGGGGTAGCGGAGGACCTGCACCACCGTGCCGGCGAAGCGGGCGCGGACTTCGGTCTCAGCGACCATGGCGGCGGCGGCCTCGAAGGCCTTCTGGGCTTCCTCAATGCGCCTGCGGGCGGTCTGGACCCTTTCGGAGACCGGCTCGCTGACGGTGGCCTCGACCCGCGCCTTGCCCGATCGCCTCGCGGCCGTCAGTGAGCGCCCGGCGGCCTCGATCTCGGCGTACTGCTGGCGGCGGATCTCCTCGCGCTGCGGCTCGGCCACCTGGGCCCGGCGGGCCAGGGCGCCCTGCAGTGCCTCCTGAGCGACGGCAAGATCGCTCTGTGCCCGCTCCAGCTCGGTGCGCCGAGTGACTTCCAGGAGCTTGCTCTGGCGCTGGAGCTCGACGGCGGCGTTCTCGCGATCGGCCCGAGCCCGGGCCAGGTCCTGCCTTGCCACCTCGGCCCGTGTCTTGAGTTGGTCCAGGGTGGCCTCGGCGATGGCGGCGTTATCATACAGTGTCTGGTGCCGCCGCACCTCGCGCTCGGCGTCTTCCAGCGCGACCTGCGCCTGCTGCACCCTGGCGTCCGCGGCCGACTGGGCGGCTGAAGCCGACTGCAGGGCCGCACCCGCGGTGGCGTCCGCATCCGCAAGTGACTGGGCCCGGCGCACCTCGCGTTGGGCCTGCTCCACCTGGAGCCGGGCCTGCCGCACCGCGGCCTGAACCTCCTCTTGCTGACTGCGGGTGCCGCCGGCCTCCAGCTCCTCCGCTCTCAGCCTGGCCTTGCGCAGACGACTCTCGGCGTCCGCGATGGTGGCGTCGGATTCGGCCCGGGCCTGTCTGACCTTCGCCGACTGCGCTCCGGCGGCGGCCTGCGCCTCCTGAAGCTGCGCCCGGGCGGTGCGCACCGCCGCCGCGGCCCGCTCTGCCTCGGCGGAGACCACCTCGCCCGAGACCCTGGCCACCACGTCTCCAAGCTGCAGCGTGTCGCCCGCTCGCACCGTCAGATAGGTCAGAACACCCGGCTGGGCGGGAGCCAGGCTGCTCTCCTGGGCTCCGATCACCCGCCCGCTGGCGGTGATCGACTGCACCACCGGGCGCTTCTTAGGACGCACCACATCCACCGGCGCAGGCCGGTTCTTCAGGGCCATAGCCGCCCCGATAGGGATCAGCAGCACAAGGAGCCACAGGGCGCGCAGCCACAGGCGGGGTCGCGTCCTCCTCGGGGGAGCTTCACTCAAGACGGATCACCGATCGGGATACGGCGGCCAAGGTCGCCACCGTACATAAGGTAGCTACGAAAGCGGCCGGTCCGCCGCGCCGCCAACTCATATTATGCAGGTTCCGGGCAGGCGCCGATTCACGTCACCTCACCCCCCCGGCCCCCCTCTCCCTTACGCCCGCAAACACCCGCGGGCGACGGGAGGAGGGGGAGAACGGCAACACTTCGACCGTTCCGGACGCGAAAATGGCGAAACATGGCTCCCGTGCATTCGTGCATAGTGTGAGCGTCAAAACCGCTGGCGTCCCTCGGGCGCGCGGTGCTATGCTGCGGCTGCAGGCGATCCCGGGTACACTCATTCAACCTCACCCCCACAGATTCCTTGAGCACTACGGAGCCCAGATTATGTCACAGATCGGCATAGGGATGATCGGCGCCGGTTCGATCAGCAATGCACACCTGCCGGCCATCGCGGCCAGCGAGAAGGCGGGTCTGCTTTGCATCGCCGACTTGAACCTCGACGCGGCCAAAGAGAAGGCCGAGAAGTTCGGCGCCCGGTGCACCGTCGCCGACTACAGGGACCTGCTGGCCATGGAAGATATCGACGCGGTGGTGATCGGTCTTCCCGCCGGGCTCCACGCCGAAGTGGCCCTGGCCGCCCTGGCGGCCGGCAAGCACGTGATGGTGGAAAAGCCCATGGCCCGTACGCTGCAGGAGTGCGACGCCATGATCGCCGCGGCAAAGGCCGCAGACAGGGTGCTTCAGGTGGCCATGGTCCGGCGCTTCGACGCCGACTGGGGGAAGATGCGCGAGCTGGTACTGGCCGGCAAGATCGGCAGGCCCTGTCAGTGGCGGCGCATCGCCACCGGCAGTCCGCCTCAGCCGCCCTACGGCGCCTGGTACTCCGACTCCCGCTTCAGCGACGGCCCGCTGTCCGAAAGCGGCGCCCACGACTTCGACTTCGTTCGCTATACCTTCGGAGAGGTCAAGTCCGTCACCGCCAGCGTCCGCCACATGGGCCTGCAGGGCGATGTGATGGACAACGGGATCGTCATCCTCGACTTCGCAAGTGGTGACTCGATGCTGTGCCAGTGGTCCTGGAGCCTGCCCCCCGGCGCTCCGGCGGGTCTCTCGGGCCAGGACATCATCGGCCCCGAGGGCGCCATCCACACCTCGCGCCGCTGCGAGGACGGTCTCCACGAGTGCACCGTCTACCGCCCCGGCGGCGAGCAGGAGGTCGTCCGGTTCGAGAACCCGCGGGATGGGGCCTACTGGTTCCATGGCCAGTTCGACAACTTCGTGGAGTCCATCCGCGGCACCCAGACCCCCAGGGCCACCGGTCTCGACGGCCGCAGGGCCCAGGAGATCGTGCTGGCGGCCTTCGAGGCCACGCGGACAGGGAGACGGGTCGACCTGCCGCTCTAGAGGCGCGGCGGCAAACCTGGGCAGCCCGGCTCCTGTCATTCTGGAGCGTCGGCGTCGCAAGCCCGGGCGGCGCAAGCTCAGGCTTGCGCCGCTTGGGCGAAGAGTCTCGCTGAATGCCGGGAGATTCTTCGAGCTGCTCTCGCCGGGAGCGGACGCTCTCAGAATGACATTTCCGGCGAAGGTGGGGTTTGCGGCCGGACTTCCGGAGCACACCACGGCACCGAGCCTTGACGTGGCGCGGGCGTTCTGAGAGTATTGTCCTCCGCTCCATGGCTTCGCGAGCCGGAGGAGGGTCGTCGAGGGCGGTCGAGCACGGCGGGGGGACCGGCCCGCGCACTCGCCTGTCGCCCCACCGACGCCCCGGCCTGGAGTGAGACTAGCGGACGGAAGAAAGCGCCATGCCCCTGCCAATCGTCGCCATCGTCGGTCGCGTCAATGTGGGAAAGTCGACGCTCTTCAACAGGCTCGTCGGCCACCGCGTTGCCGTTGTGGAGGACTTCCCGGGCGTCACCCGAGACCGCCTGTATGCCCGGGGCGAGCTGGTGAACAGGCCGGTGATGTTCATCGACACCGGAGGGATGGTGGGTGCCGAGGGTGATCCGCTGATCTCGGAGGTCAATGACCAGGCCGTGGAGGCACTGCGCGAGGCGGATGTGCTGGTGGTGCTGGTGGACGGGCGCGAGGGCATCACGGCCCACGACCATGAGATCGCCCAGATCGTGCGTCGTAGCGGCAAGCCCCACGTCCTGGCCGCCAACAAGATGGAGCGGCCCTCCAGCGACAGCTACGACTTCTACGCCCTGCGCCTGGGCGAGCCCATCGACATCTCCGCCGAGCAGGGCTTCGGCGTGGTGGATCTGGAGGACGAGATCCTCGACCTGCTCCCTCCTGAGGAGGAAGAGGAGGAGCGCCGGGAGGGCGAGATCGCCATTGCGGTGGTGGGGCGGCCGAATGCGGGCAAGTCGGCCCTGATCAACGCGATTTTGGGCCAGAAGCGTCTGATCGTCAACGAGATGCCGGGCACCACGCGGGACGCGGTGGACACCTGGGCACAGTACGAGGGCCGGCCGATCCGCATCGTGGACACCGCCGGCCTGCGGCGCAAGGGCAAGCGCAGCCAGGGCACCGAGTTCTTCAGCTCCCTGCGTACGCTACGCGCCCTGGAGCGGGCCGACATCGCCCTGGTTGTGGTGGATTCCACCGAGGGGATGACGGCCCAGGACGCCCGGGTGGCCCTGGAGGCCCACGACATGGGCCGCGCGGTGATCGTGGTCTGCAACAAGTGGGACCTGGTCCTGAACACGGCTTTCCCCGACGACGAGGAGGAGCCGCTCACCGAGGCCCAGCGCAAGAGACATCTGAAGCTCATCTGGGACGACTTCCAGCGGTTGGCGCGACACGAGCTGCCATTCTTGGCCTATGCCCCGCTGCTCAAGACCTGCGCCCTGACCGGGGAGGGCGTCGAGCAGATCCTGCCCCTCTGCAGGGAGGTCTTCGACCAGTATGACAGGCGCATCGAGACGGGGCAGCTCAACCGCTGCATCCGCAGGGCCGTGGCCAACCACCAGCCGCCCAGCAAGGCGGGCCGCCCCCTGCGCATCCTGTACGCCACTCAGGTGAGCACGCGGCCGCCGACGATCGTGGTCTTCGTCAGCGATGCCAAGATCATGCACTTCTCGTACGAGCGCTACTTGCTCAACTCGATCCGCGAGGAGTTCGGCTTCGAGGGCACTCCGCTCAAGCTCATCGTTCGCGGCCGGAAAGAGAAGGACGAGTAGGCTCGGGCCCGCGGCGGGGCCGGGAGCGGCGATCGCCCCGCAGTTCTGCAGGTACCAGGAGGGAACCGTCCGTTGACGACCAGTCTGCTGTGGGCCATGGTCATTGGGTATCTGGTGGGCGGCCTGCCGGTGGGTCTGTACATCGCCCGGCTTCAGGGCGTGGACGACATTCGCAAGTACGGCAGCGGGAACATCGGCGCCAGTAACGTGCTGCGGGTGATCGGTGCCAGGGCGGGGATCGCGGTCTGGATCATCGACTGCCTCAAGGGCGTCGTGCCGGTGCTTATCTCCCGGCATGTCTTCGGCCTCGAGGGCTGGCAGCTAGGGGTCGCCTCCGCGGTGCCCGTCCTGGGGCATTGCTTCTCCATCTATCTGCGCTTCTCCGGCGGGCGCGGCGTCTCCACAGCGCTGGGGTCGATGCTGGGGTTGTACTGGCCCGCGGGCGTGGCGGCTTTTGCCCTGTTCATCCTGGTCGTGGCCAAGACGCGGTACATCTCGCTGGGATCGATGCTGGGGGCCTCCAGTTGTCCGCTGTTCATGTGGTTGCTGGGCATGCACGGCGGGTACATGCTGGGTACGGGCACCATCGCGGCGATCGTGGTGGCACGGCACATCCCCAATATCCAGAGGCTGGTCTCGGGTACCGAGCGGAAGCTCGGGCAAAAGGAGCATCCGGACTCGGGCGGCCCGGGTGATGGGCATGAGCAGACCGGTGGATGAGGCGCGGTGTGCGGTGATCGGTGCCGGTGCGTGGGGAACGACTCTGGCCTGGCTCATCTCCGGCCGGGGGCACGCGGTCTGTCTGTGGGCGCGGGATTCGGCGCGCGCGGCGGCCATGCAGTCCGCGCGGGAAAACCGCCTGCGTCTGCCGGGCACGGTGTTTCCTGAGCCGTTGCGTGCTACGGGTGATCTGGCCGAGGCTCTGGCCGGCGCGCGCTTCGCGGTGTTCGCGGTGCCCTCCGAGCACCTGCGAGAGGTGGCGCGCATTGCCGGGCCGCACCTGGCACCCGGGACGCTCCTGATCAGCGCGACCAAGGGGCTCGAGATCGGCTCGGGCAAGTGCATGACCCAGATACTGGTGGAGGAGACGGGTCTGGAGGCGGGACAGGTGATGGCGCTTTCCGGGCCGAACCTGTCGGGGGAGATCGCGGCGGGCGCGCCGGCGGTGAGCGTGGTCGCCGGGACGAGGGAGGACTGCGTCCTGGCCGGCCAGGCCCTTTTGTCCACCCCCCTCTTCCGCGTCTACGCGAATTATGATATACTCGGCGTTCAAGTGTGCGGAGCACTCAAGAACGTCATCGCCATCGCGGCCGGAGTCTGCGACGGGCTGGGCTACGGGGCCAATGCCAAGGCGGCCCTGGTCACAAGGGGGCTGGCGGAGATCGGCCGCCTCGGGACGCGGATGGGGGCACAGCGCGCAACGTTCTGGGGCGTGGCCGGCGTCGGAGACCTCCTCGCCACGTGCAACAGCTCGCTCAGCCGCAACTGGCAAGTCGGCCAGAGCCTCGCGGCGGGGCAAGCGGTGGTCACGCCAGGTTCCCCGGCGGACCCGGTTGCCGAAGGAATCCCCACCACGGTGGCCGCCCGGGAGTTGGCCCGGCGGGTGGGTGTCGAGGTTCCCATCACCCAGGCGCTCTACGAGGTGCTCTTTGAAGGCCGCGGGCCGTCGGATGCGGTGCACGAGCTGATGACCCGCCGCTGGCGTGCAGAGCTGGAAGACTGGCAGTAAGCAAGACCTCATCACGTGCTATGCTCTCGGCTCTGCCCAAGAGCAGCGTGGGCCATTCCCATAGGGAGGGATTTCCGTGTCGATGACTTTGAATAAGCCCGATCTGGTGGAGAAGATCGCCGAAAAGTCCGAGCTCAGCAAGAAGGATGCTACCGCCGCTCTCGAGGCCTTCCTCGAGGTCGTCACCGAGGCGCTCAAGAACGGCGACAAGGTGCAGTTGACCGGCTTTGGCAGCTTCGAATCGCGCATCCGCAAGGAGCGCAAGGCCAAGAATCTGCAGACCGGCGCGCCGATTATCGTCCCCGAGGGCAAAGTTCCGGCATTTAAGGCTGGTAAAGCTCTCAAAGATGCTGTACAATAGGTTGCGTTGACTGACCCGGCGGCGGCCGCCGGGATCGGTCAATGGGTTTGGGTCGGGGCGTGGCGCAGTTTGGCTAGCGCGTTAGACTGGGGGTCTAAAGGTCGCCGGTTCAAGTCCGGCCGCCCCGACCACTTCTCCCCACACAATCGAATCACCGCCGTTTCTACTGAGAACGGGTCGCCGGGGCACCCCCCACTAAGGCGGCCCATTTTCGTGAATCGCTCCCCGCTCTCCTGCAGGCCGCGGGTACCGGCGGGAGCCCACAGGCCGGGAGGCGGAGGCACTTGCCCGCCGCCTCAGAGGACGGGCTCGGCCGACGCGCTCACCATTCACATCCCCAGAGGCGATGACCATGTCCAGCCAGTCAGCCCTGTCGGCTCAGACATACGCTCGCTACGAGAAGTACATCAACCCCGGCATCGCCGCCCTGGTCAAGTTCATGGGGCTGGAGTCTGTGGAGGCGGAGGCGCAGGGGTGCTATGTCACCGACTGCGACGGGGCGCGGTACCTCGACTGCCTGGGCGGCCCCGGCGTGTTCACCATGGGCCACCGCCACCCGCGGATCATCGAGGCGGTGCATGCCCAGATCGATCGCATGCCGCTGAGCAGCCACCTGCTGCTCAACCCCGTCACGGCCGAGCTGGCCGAGCGCATCGCGCAGATCGCCCCGGGGGAGCTGCAGTGCACGTTCTTTTGCAACTCCGGCGCCGAGGCGGTGGAGGGAGCCCTCAAGGCGGCGCGCATGCACACCGGGCGGCCGCACTATGTGGCCGCCGAGGGCGCGTTCCATGGCAAGACGTTTGGCGCCCTCAGCGCCTCCGGGCGCGAGGTGTACCGCAAACCCTTCGAGCCGCTCCTTGACGGCTTCTCGCACGTGCCCTTCGGTGATGCCGAGGCCCTGGCCCGGGCGGTGGATGGGCAGACGGCGGCCGTCATCCTCGAGCCCATCCAGTGCGAAGCGGGCATCCGTGTGCCTCCCGACGGCTATCTCACCGCGGCCAGGGAGATCTGTGACGCGGCGGGCGCGCTGCTGATCCTCGATGAGATCCAGACCGGTCTGGCCCGGACCGGCAAGATGTGGGCCTGCGACTGGGACGGCGTGGTGCCGGACATCATGACCGTCGGCAAGGCCATCGGTGGTGGCGTCGCCCCTCTGGGGGCCTTTGTCGCCCGCCCCGAGGTGTGGAGCATCTTCTCCGAGAACCCCTACGTGCACACCACGACCTTCGGCGGCAACCCCCTGGCCTGCTCGGCGGCCCTGGCCGCGCTGGACGTCATCGCTGAGGAGGACCTGGCCGCCAAGAGTGCCCAAAGGGGCGAGCAGCTCCTGGCAGGTGTCCGGGCGCTGGCCGGTGAATTCCCTCATGTCGTGCGGGATGTGCGAGGCCGCGGCCTGCTGGTGGGGGTCGAGTTCCCCGACAGCGACGTGGGCGGCCTGGTGATCTCAGGCCTCATGCAGCGCAAGATCCTGGCGGCCTATGCTCTGAACAATCCCGAAGTGCTGCGTCTAGAGCCACCCGCCGTGATCGACGAAAGCGAGATCGGGCACGTCATCGACTGTCTCCGGGAGGCGCTCAAGCACACGGTGGAGCTGATGGCGATGTTGCAGCAATAGGCCGGTCCTGCGTGGGGTCGCTTCCCACCGGACCAAGGGCCGTGCCGTCGCGGGCCGCGCCGCCCGCCATCAGCCAGACCACGGGGCCGAGGCTCGGCATTGCCGTCGGCCTCCTCCCCCTATGCCAAATGGACTACGGCTCCGGCATCGAGATCAGGCAAGCCTCGCCCCTATCCAGGCGGCGCCGGCGACGCGCGCAACAGCAGTCCACATGTTGCGGGTGCTTCTTGCTGACTCTCATCCTGGTGGCCTCCGCCGTCGCCGTCTACCCCTACATTCGAGCGGCCCGCGACCGCCGCGATGAGATCCGGCGCGTCCGCGGCACCGAGCGCCACTTCTTCCCCGCTCAGCTCGCCACGGCGAAACGAGAGCACCTGCACTACGAGGTGGTCGAGGTCACGCTCCGGCTGTCGGACCCCCAGGGGCGCGGGGTCCGTCCCACCACCCTGCCGAAGGTCGGGATACGCCACAAGGGCCAGCGGGTGGAGGGGGTCGGGGGCGGCGAGTTCGTCAAGCTACACTACGACGCCTCGAGGCAGGTGTTCCGCGGGACCTGGCCGGTGCCGTGGAATGCCGAACCGGGAACCTATGTGGTGGAGACCAGGTACAAGGTCCCCGAGCCCGCCGATCTGCCGTGGGAGACGCCGGAGGAGGAGCTGCACCGCAAGCGCTCGGCACCGGACGACCGGCCTGCCTCGGTAGCGGGCGACGCCTTCTGTGTGGCGCGGGCCCGCTTCGAGGTGCGCCGGGTCGCTCCGCCGCCGCCGGACCCGGCACTGTGCGTCGCCACCTGGGAGCAGATCCTCCCGGGGCCCGGCACCAGGATTCGGAAGCCCTCGGGCCAGATGGGCGACTGGCGGGCGGTCTTCGACTGGTGCGAGTTCATGGGGGCCGACACCCTCTGGGTGCGCGCGGCAGTCACTCAGGCGGAGCAGCAAAAGCTCACGCTGGAGAAGCCCTTCGTGGAGGCGAACTTCCGCGTCCTGCCCGTCATGGCGGCCGAGGCACACCGCAGGGGCCTGAAGTTCGGGGCCTGGGCCATGGCGTACGCCACCTTGCCCACCACCACCAATTCCGGCAAGCCGGAGTACCGCTTCGCTCAAGACATCAGCCGGAGCACTCGCCAGATCAAGGACACGACCTTCGTCTCCCTGCTGGACCGGCAGCGCCTCGGGCACCTGGCCGATTTCATGTCGGCCATGCAACTGGACCCCAACGTGGACCATGTCGGTCTGGACTACATCCGCACCGAAGCGGCCTACGAATTGGTGGACGGGTTTGTCAGGACGATGCCGGTGGACCTGCCCCGGAACTGGGAGCAGATGTCCAAACAGGACCGCTGGCTGTATGTGGCCCGGCGAGTGGAGCCTCCGGGATGCTATGAGCACCGGGGCTTTTGGGAGATGTGGAACTGGTACCGCGCCCACATGGGCGCCGGGCTGGTGGCGGAGATGCTGCAGCGCTCCCAACTGAAGAAGCCGTTGTGGACCTTCGTCCTCTCCTGGCGCCACGGGCAGGAACACGGCCAGGACCCGCTGATGCTCACCGACGCCGGGGTGAGCATGCTGGCGCCCATGCTGTACCAGACGGATGTGGGCAGGTTCAATGACTTCATCCTCAAGGAGTGGCCCCAGTACGTGCGCTCCGGACAGGTGAACCTGGTCGCCGGCGATCAGATCGACGATGTGTGGCACCAGAAGCTGGGGCCGGCCGAGATGTACCGGCGCATGGTCTCGGCGCACCTGAAGCTACTGGCCGGCGGCCGCACTCAGGGCACCTTCGTCCACGACATCTCTCGCGCCGCGGTGCGGGGCATACTGGGCCCCTATCCCGCCACCGAGTGGGCCCTGGCGGGCGGAGCGGCCTTCAGCGTGGTGCGCCGCTCCTGGCAGGTCTACCCGCTCACGGCGGACTTCACCCTCCCCGCCGCCGCCGCGGTGGGCGCCCCCGTGCCTGTGACTCTGATCCTGCAGGGCGTGGGCGAGCGGGCCGTCTCAGGCATCAAGATCGAGCCGATGCAGACCGAAGGCATCGAGCTTTCGCCCTCCGGCACCCAGTCGGGCAGCGTGGGGCCCGGCCAGAGCCTGACCGTGCCGTTCAAGGCGAAGATCACCGGAGCCAACCAGTTCCGCCAGAACCGGTTCATGGTCGCCTTCCGCGTCACCTGGCCGCCGGGGGATTACGGCGACCGGGTGCGCACCGACCTGCCCCGCGTCATCATCGTGATGAAGTACATCAAGGCCAGTTAGGCAGGATTCGGCATGGATCTGAGGTCGTTTCTGTCGCGCAGGACCGGTCAGACACCGGGAGCCGCGGACGCCACCACCACCCCCGGTCACGGCGAGTTCGAGGCCGTCGCGGACTTCTACGATAGCCTGATGCACGCCGTCCCCTACAGCCAGTGGGTGGATTACCTCGAGGCCATCTTGCGACGCTGCGATCTGAGGCCCGCCCGCACTTTGGACCTGTGCTGCGGCACCGGGAAGGTGGGCTCCTGCCTCAGAGCCCGGGGCTATCCTGCCGTGGGCATTGACCTGTCGGCTCCGATGGTGGCACACTGCAAGAATCAGCGTCCGCCGTTGCCCGCGGCGGTGCAGGACGCCTCCTGCCTCGGCCTGCGCGGCGGCGCCTTCGACCTGGTCGTGTCGCTGTTTGACAGCCTCAACTACATCCTGCAGCCTCAGACTTTGAAGGCCGCCTTCGACGAGGCCTACCGGGTGCTTGGCGACGGCGGGCTGCTGGTTTTCGACCTCAACACCCAGCGGGCGCTGAGTGCCGGCCTGTTCAACCAGAGCAATCTCGACAGCGGGGCGCCGCTTCTGTACTCGTGGAAGGCGGTGTGGGATGCCAGGACCCGGATCTGTCGGGTGGACATGTGGTTCAACTGGCGAGCCGATGGCCGGGACCTGGTCTTCGAGGAGACGCACTATCAGTATGCCTACGACAACGAGCAGATCCTCGGAATGCTGCAGGAGGCCGGCTTCTGCCGGGTGCGGGCCTACCACGCATACACCTTCCGGCCTCCCACCCCGTGGAGCGACCGGGTATTCTATGTTGCGGTCAAGGGGTAATGAGCAGATGCGGCACCGTCCCGCCTTCCGGATCATCACCGCCGTGTGCCTGGGGGTCTTGTGCGCCGCTCTCGTCTGCGGCTGCGGGCCGAAGACCGTCGTGGGCGCCACGGCCCAGGAGACGGCGGATAACTTCGCTGCGGCTCTGGACGCCGGGAGGCTGGAGTTGGCCGCAACGGCCTTTGACTACGTGTCGGAGGCCAGGCGCCTGAACCCCGACTGGGACGACATTCCCGGCGGCCAGCGCGACCTGATCGTGCAGAAGCTCATCCAGGAGCGGGCCGGCAACCTGGGGCAGTACGTGCAGCGCCTAGGCTCCGGCATCAAGGCCGGCCCGGTGGCTCAGGGCGTGTCCTCCCTGACCGGCGACTCCGGCTCCTTGAGCATCGAGCTGCGAGAGAGCGAAGACAAGTGGTACATCTACAACGTGTGGTGAGCAGGCCCGCGGGGGTGGGGGACAACGACCCGGTGATCGCAAGCGGGGGCGGGCTCCACTATCCCCCCGCCGCCGTGCACACCAAGACCCGGTAACCTCCGGTGATGTCCACGGTCTCGACGCCGTCAAAGAGCGGCGCGAGGTCTTTGGCAAGCGTCTTGATGCCCTGCTTGGTGCGGCCCACGATCCACAGCGTCCCGCCGGGCCTAAGCCGCGATGCGGCGTCCTGCAGAAGGGACATCGTCAGCTCCTTGCCCGCGCGGTACGGGGGATTGCACAGCACCACGTCGAAGCGGCGCTCCCCCAGCACCCGGCGGGCATCGCCGGTGAGCACCTCGACATTGCCGAGCTGATAGCGGTCGCAGTTGTGCCGGGCAAGTGCGGTGGCCCGGGGGTTCACGTCCACCATGACCACCCGCGCCGCAGGCCTGTCCATGGCCGCGACGAGTCCGATGAGACCGTAGCCGCAGCCCAGGTCGAGGATGTCGCCCTCAGCGGGGAGCTTGGCCCGGCGCAGGAGCAGGATGCTACCGGGGTCGGCATGCAGCTTCGAGAACACCCCGGCATCGCTGGTCATGGTCAGCGTGCGCTCACCAATGGTGACCGAGATGTCGAAGGGTTCCGAGGCTTTCTCCGGGGCATCGGAGAAGTAGTGGTCGGTGGGAGTCATGGTTCAGTTCCTGTGGGAGCGGGGTAAGGATAGGTGTACGGGACATAGCGGCCCGCCGGCGCCGTGCGGGCGGCGGGGTGTGGCGTGATGGACCGACGGTGGGGTTCTTGGCCGAGTCACCTGACGGGCGAGGTGAAGCCATGATAGTGACGCTCTGGGGGACGCGGGGGTCTGTGCCTTCCCCCGGCCCGGAGACCGTGAGGTACGGCGGCAACACGGCCTGCGTCCAGGTGGCGCTGGCCGACGGCACCCAGCTAGTCCTCGACGCCGGCACCGGCATCCGGCGTCTGGGCCGCCATCTTCTGGATGTCGGCGGACAGCCACCCATCGTCCTGCTCATCACCCACGCCCACTGGGACCACGTACACGGCTTCCCCTTCTTCCGCCCCGCCAACTGCCCCCACTGGCCCATCACCGTGGCCGGCTGGTCGCACTCGATCCAGGCCATCAGGGACCTGATGCACCTGCAGATGAACGGCCAAAACTACCCCCTGGAGTTCGCGAAGCTGCGGGCGGATATCGGCTTCCTGGACCTGGGACTGCGCACCACAAGGATCCGTTCCGCCGAGCTTCGCATCGGCAGTTGCTGCCATCCGGGAGGGTGTGCCGCCTATCGGATCGCCGCCGACGGTGCGGCCGTGCTCCACGTGACCGACAACGAACTGCGCCCCGCCGACGCGGAGTGCGACCGCAGCCGGAACGAATTGCTGGAGCTCGCCCGGGGCGTGGACCTGATGATCCATGACGCCCAGTTCCTGCCCGAGGAACTGTCGGCCCACCGGGGCTGGGGGCACTCCAGCTATGAGGGCGCCATCGACCTGGCCGCCGAGGCCCAGGTTGGCAGGCTGGTCTTGTTCCACCACGACCCGGACCGCGGCGACGATGAGGTGGACGCCATCGAGCTCAGGGCCCGAGAGTACATCACCAAGCGGGGCTATCGCCTGGAGTGCGACGCCGGGGCCGAGGGCATGCGCCTGCAGCTCTGACCCGCCCCGCCGTCGTCCGGCCCCGGCGGGATCGGGCCTTGCGGCCCGCTGCCATCGCCGTTCTCCGTCGTCGTCTTTCGTCGTCGTCTTTCGTCGCCGTTCTTCGCCGCGTAGGTCGGGCTTTCCAGCCCGACTCCGTGCCGTTTGCCGTC
>CAZXDD010000087.1:0-18527 GCA_964639415.1 uncultured Armatimonadia bacterium | reverse complement strand
CGGCCGGCCAGATCGGCCGTGAACTGCCCTCGCACCCCTGCTATCCCTCCGCCTCCCCCTGCGGCCCGACCTCCTCATCCAGCTCGCTCTGGGGAATGGGGAACCGCACGAAGAACCGGGTTCCCCGTCCGATCTCGCTCTCGACATCGACCACCGCACCGTGCTGGGCCGCCAGCTTCTGGCACAGCGCCAGACCCAGGCCGGTGCCTGTGGGCTTGGTGGTGTAGAAGGCGTCGAAGATCCTGGCCAGGCGGTCGGGGGACATGCCCTCACCGGTGTCCTGGACGGTAACGTCCACCGTGTTCGCGTTCGCCTGCACGGCCAAAGTCAGCGTCCCACCGTGAGGCATGGCCTGGATGGCGTTGTTGACGAGGTTGATGATGATCTGTCGGACCTGCTTTTGATCGGCCAGGATCGGTGGCGACTGCTCGGGTACTTCCAGGAGAATCTCGACGTCCTCGGCCCCGTCTCCCTGCCTGACCTGATCGGCCACACTGGTGACCAAGGGCACCATGTCCAGGAGCACGAGCCTGGACTCCGCCGGCTTGCTGAAGTCCAGTAGCTCCCCGAGGATGCCCTCGAGCCTGACCACCTCGTCGACGATGATCCTGGCGTTCCGCGCGCTGCGCTCCGCCAGCTCGGGCTCGCGCGCGATGCTGCGGGCGAAGCCCCCGATCGTCGACAGCGGGCTGCGAATCTCGTGGGCGACGATGGCCGTGACCTCGCCGATGGCCGCCAGTTGGGCGCTTCGCAGTTGCTGCTCCTGCGCGGCCTCCAGCTTCCTCACCGCGATGTCCAGCCGCTCGGCGTCGCGCTTGGCCCGCTGGAACGTGCGGGCCGTGTCGATGGCCAGGGCGGCCTGATCGGCCAGCGCGGTCAGCAGTTGCACCGCCGCGTGGTCGATGGGCTGGTGTGAGAAGCGGTTGTCGGCGATGGCCGCGCCGATGATCTTCTCTCTGGCCACGAGGGGAGCCACCACGAACTCGTTGGTCCCCAGCAGCTCGGCCAGGTCGGGCCGCACGTGCTCGTTCATCTCCGCATCGACGACGTGGACCGTCCGCTGCTGCACCACGGCCGCCATCGGCAGGAACTCCGTGTCATCCAGCGGGACAACAAGACGCTCGACCAGATCGGCCAGCGGCTGCTGACTGGGGGGCGGCAGCTTGTGATAGTCGGCCAGGAAGTCCTGCAGGGTGCGGTGATCCTGGGACACCTCGGCCCAGATCGCCATGGCCTGCTCCATGCTCTCGGGACCGACCGCCATCGCGGCCCGTAGCTCCCCGGCCTCCTCGTCCACCAGCATCAAGATGGCCCGGTTGAACCCCAGACCCACCGCCCCGCCCGCGGTCATGCCCGTGAGGATCGCGTGCAGCAGTTTGTCCAGGTTCAGCTCCCCCAGCATCGCCCGGGAGATCTGGTGCAGCAAGGTGCGCTCGTAAAGCTGGGTATGCCGTTCGGTGATGTCCTCGAAAGTCACCAGTACCGTGCGCCCGCCGTCGGGGCCCTCGCAGGGGTCGAGGCGCACGTTCAGCACGCGCTCCCCGTGCCGGGGGCTGGCATCGCGGTACCCGGACCAGCGCACGCGCTCGCCCGTCTCGATCACCGACATCAAAGAACCCCGTAGCCCCGCGGTCTCCAGCAGGTCCTCGGAGAAGACCTCGTCCACAGGCCTGCCCACCACTTCCTCCTTGGGCAGGCCGCGCTGCACGTAGTACGCCGGGTTGGCGTGGATGATGTTCAGGTCCGAATCCAGCACCACCAGCCGGATCGGGAGAGCGGAGATGACGTTCTCCATGAACGTCCGGAGCTGGTCGAGCTCCGCCACCTGTGAGGTGACGGCCGACTGCAGCTCGTGAGTCCTGACCTGCAGCGCGGCCCGGGTCATCACCTGGTCTGCGGCCTCACGCAGGAAGCACAGGGCCGCCGGCGCCGCGTCCACCCTGATCAGGCTGCCCACCAGGGTGCAGGGGATGGCAATGCCCTCTTTGGCCACCAGCGTGACATCCGCCAGCTCGGCGCTGCCTTCCGTCGTGATCTGCGACCAAAAGCCACGCCACGCGCCGCCACCGGCGTTGGGGAAGAGATCGGAAAGCGACATGGTGCGCAACCGGGACACCGAGTACCCCGTGAGCTCGGCGGCGGCGGGGTTGGCGTCCCGCAGCCATACCCGTGGCGTCTGCACGATCAGGGCGGGCTCCGATGCGTTGGCGACCACGGCGTCCAGTTGGTTCCGCAGCTCCACGACCTGGCCCTGGAGCAACTCCACCTGCCGCGCCCACAGGTCATCGCGCAGCACCGCGACCTCGTCTTCCAGCGCGCGCAGCAACAGCGGCCGCTCGACCCCATCCTCCTCAGCGCCCGCCAGCACGGTGCGGAGCGAGGACAGCAGGACCTCCAACCGGGCCTCGGTCTCCTCCGGAGCGGTCTCGGTGCCCATGGCGCGCGCGAGCCTGTCGGCCTGCAGGTGCGCCTGCTCGTCGTCGTCGGCGGTCAGCCGATCGATGAGCGCCTGCAGGGCGGGCAGGCCCTCCGCCGGAATCGACTCCCGGACGGGTCCGGCGCACACATCGCCGGGCTCCCCGCAAGGCTCCAGGCACGCGGCTGCAAGGTCCTGCAGCACCGATGCCAGGTGCCTTCTGACGTCCTGACCAATCTGGCTCTCTTTGGCTTGCATTGGGCCTGTGAGCCGCCTCCCTTGCACTCACTGCTCAGGGCAGATTGCCGCGAATGGTCTTGGCCGCTTCCTCGGGTGCCACGGGGTTCAGATACAGCCCTGTGCCCCGCTCGAAGCCCGCGGTGCGGGTCAGACGGGGTGTGATGTCAATGTGCCAGTGGAACAGGTCGGACAGGTGCCGGGAGTATTCCGCGCCATTGCCGGCGGCGTCCAGCACCGGAGCGATCTGATACACCAGGTTGTACGGCGGGTTGAACAGCGCCGTCCTGTAGCCCACCAACAGCCGGCGGAGGATCGAGGCCAGGTCCGCCCGCTCCTGAGGCTGCAGGAGCAAGAGATCGTGCATGTGCCTCAGAGGGTAGATGGTGGCGGCATACGCATAGCCGGAGGCGTAGGGACAGATCGCCACGAAGCTGTCATTGTGGGCGATCACGCGCTGCCCGTGAGCCATCTCGTCGGCCACGATGCGACAGTGGATGCACTCGCCGTGCTTCTCAAAATACGTGGAAGCTCCGAGCAGCCCGGCGCGCAGGTGCTCCGGCACCACCGGCACCGCCATCACCTGTGAGTGGGGATGACCGACGGAGGCGCCCGCCGCGTGCCGATGATTGCGGAAGACGAATACGTGCCGGAACCGCCGGTCGCGCCGGAGGTCCTCCACCCGGTTCTCGCAGGCACGGATGACCCGCATGATCTGCTCGTCCCTGGCGAAGGCCAGGTCCATGTCGTGCCGCGGACTCTCGATGACCACCTCATGGGCCCCCAGGCCGTCCATGGCGCGCCACAGACCCTCCTCCCTGGGCTCCACCGTCCCCTCCACCTCCAGGGCCGGGAACTTGTTGGGCACGACCCGCACGTACCAGCCGGGCCTGTCCGGCTCGCCGACGTCGCGAATGGCGAACAGCTCATGCGGAGTCATGCGCTCGTTGCCCTCGCAGAAGGGGCAGCTCGCCGGCGCGATGTCCTCCACCGGGTCGGGCGTGAAGTCGCGGGGCCGCGCACCGCGCTCGGGCGCGATGATCACCCAGCGGCCGGAAATAGGGTCTCGACGCAGTTCGGACATAGCAACATGACACCCCGGATTGGTACCCTTAGGTCCTGGGTAAGTATTCGTCGCGGGAAGATGGGCTCCTTCACCCCGCAGACCGCACAGGGCGACCCGAACCCCGCGACACCATGGCACGCGAGAGTCTCGACGACCTCAGCCGCTCTTCTGGGAAGATGACAGGTGGCGGTGCCTCAACCGTGCACGCACGATGTCCAGCACCATCCGCGGACCGTCGCTGAGCAGGTGCACCTTCGTGTCGGGGTCATTGACCCAGTGCACCGGAACCTCAGCAATTCTCAGACCCAGCCGCCGCGCAATGATGATGACCTCGACGTCGAAGGCCCAACCCTCCAGAGTCTGCAGGGGGAATACTGCCTGAGCCGCCTCCCGGCGGAAACACTTGAACCCACACTGACTGTCCCGCACCCCGCTGGTGCCAAGCCAACGCACCAACACCCCAAACAGCTTGCCCGCGTACTCGCGCCACCATGGCTGATGCAACTGCACATCCGAATCCGCCAACCCTCTGGAGCCGATGGCGATGTCCGCACCCCCCTCGATGGCCGCGAGCAGCGCCTCCGCGTCCTCGATGGGCGTGGACAAGTCGGCATCCGAGAACAACACACACTGCCCCTCGGCAGCCAACATCCCCCGCCGGACCGAGTACCCCTTGCCCCGGTTCGGCTCATTGGTCAGTATCGTCAGCCGCATCCGCTCGCCCACCGCCTGACGCACCAGCTCTGCCGTCCCGTCAGAGCTCCCATCGTCCACGATCACCAGATCCATCCGCCGCTCCTGGGCCTCCACATACCGGATGATCCTCTCAATGCTCGGAGGCAGACGCTTGGCCTCATTGTAGGCGGGGATCACGATGCTGACACTCTCAATACGGTCGCGGGGCACTGGGCGCTGGTCTTCCCTTCTGCCCGCGCGGGATCCGCGCGGGCGAGAGTCGGCGGGTCGCGGGTCGCGAGTCGCGAGTCAACGGCGACGGCTACGGCGTCAACGGCGACGGCAGTCTGAGCGTCCGTCTCGCGCAGCGAGATAGCGAGGAATCTCGCTGAATGCCAGGGGATTCCTCGAGCTGCTCCCTCTGGGAGCGGACGCTCTCAGAATGACACTCTTGGCGAAGGCGGGGTTTCCGGCCGGATCTCTAGGCCAGAAGATCGTAGCGCGCGTAATCGACGGCTCCGAACACGGCTCCGTCGGAGAAGTGGGCGCGGAGGGCCTCCAGGGTCTGCTCGCCGATCTTGTGGTAGCCGTAGAACCCGGCTCCGGACACATGCGGCGCGATGTAGACGTTATCCAGCATCCTGAACTCGCTGTAGCGCTCCAAAGGTTCCGGGGTCGTGACATCCAGACAGACATAGATCTCGTCGCGCTTGCACTTGGCGATGAGGGCATCGTGATCCAGTACCGAGCCGCGGGAGGTGTTGACCAGCGTGGCCCCGGGCTTGATGAGGTCCAGTTGCTCCTCGCCGATCATCTGGTGGGTGGAGGGGATGCTGGGCAGGTGCAGAGTGATATGATCCGCGCGGGCGAACAGGTCGTTGAGCTCCACCTTCTCAGCCCCCATCTCGGCGGCCTGCTCGTCTGAGACGAAGGGGTCGTACAGCAGGATCTGCAACGGCCACGGGCGCAGGAGCCCGATCACCTCGCGACCCACCTGACTGGCGGCGACGACGCCGACGGTACTGCCCTTGAGGAAGCGGCCGTTCCAGCGGACGTCGGGGTCCTTCCACTTGCCCGTGCGCTTGAAGTACGCGGAGAAGTCCGGCCAGCGGTGCATGGTCATAAGCAGCATGCCCACGGTGGACTCGGCCACATTGTACGCGATGGCGGTGTTGGCGCTGAACAAAGTGATGTTCCGCGGGACGAGGTAGCCGTCCACGATCTCGCGGGAGACCAGACCCTTGATGGAACCCGCCGAATGGGCGATGAGGCTGAGCGCGTCCGCGGCCTGGAAGACCTCGGCGGTCAGGGCCGGGGCGCCCCATCCGGTGACGATGGCGTCGTAGCCCGCGATCCCCTCGGCGATCTGCCGGGCACCGTAATCCCGGCCCGTGTCGTTCACCGTCACATCGAACTCATCCAGCATGGCCTGATACTGCCGCGGGTCGAACACGCGGTCTGTATGACCCTCGGTCTGAATGTACCAGACCCTGGGCTTTCCGCCCGGGCTTGAACTGGGCATGGGACCATCTCACCTCGATAAGGTAGGCTCGCCCGCTCTCGTGGCGGCCGCGAAGCTGCGCGAGACACCGCGATTCGCCCCGCCTCCGGATGAAGGGAGGTTCGCCGCCGGACCTGATCCGCCTTCCGTTGGGCCGGGAATTGTGGTACTCTCGGGCCGTCGTGGCGTGGCGGGTCGGGGCGCCGCAAGGCACCGCCCACAACCGCAGACAGACACCACCGGCCCGGCGGGAGGGCGCAGGCGCCGGCGGATACCATCCTGCAGTACCTGCCGCATCCGTAACCAGGCCGCTGTGGAGGTGCCAAATGAGGGTTGTCCTTCTGTTTTCGATTTGCCTGCTTACCGTTCACTGCCCGGGGCAAGAGACCATCACCGGCGGCGAGCACCGCTCGCTGCTGAACCGAGCCCCTGAGTTGTCCACGGTAGGCGTTGACCGTTCCGGCCGTATGCTGCAAAGCCCGCGCGCACCGGGGGCCACCACGCCCCGCGATACTGTGCCGCCCACGGCGCCTCCTACGGATCCCGAGCCGCCCACGGGTCCTGAGACGGCCCCCGAGCCGCCCACGGGTCCCGTGCCGCCCACGGCCCCCGAGCCGCCCACGGGTCCAGAGCCGCCCACGGGTCCCGTGCCGCCTGCGGGCCCCAGCGCCGAGGCCCCGGCCGGACCGGAGCCGGGAACCACCGCCGAGGCGCCGGGCACTCAGCCCCCCGTCGTACGCGCGGATCCCAAGGTCGTCCTTCCCGCCGGCTTTCTGACCGCCGCGGACAACACGGCCGCCTTCGGTGAGCCGGGGTACACCATCGTGCATGAGCCCACAGGGATGGAGTTCGTCTGGGTTCCCGCCGGCGAGTTCGAGATGGGCGCCTATGGCGGCAATCCCGATGCGACCCCGGCGCGGAAGGTCACGATCGGCCGGGGCATGTGGTTCGGCAAGCACGAGGTAACCAATGCCCAGTTCCGGCAGTTTTGCGTGGCGACGAGAAGCGCCTTTCCCGCCGCCAGCGACGCCGGCCCGCGGCATCCGGTGGTGATGGTCTCTTGGGAGGAGGCCCGGAAGTTCGCCGAGCACAACGGCATGCGTCTGCCCACCGAGGCGGAGTGGGAGTACGCGGCCCGCGGGCCCTCCGGCGGCAGTTTGCCCTGGGGGGAGAGGTGGAACGAGAGCCTGGCCTGCGCCGCGGACAATCGCGGCCCCGACGGCCGTTCGTACCCCGTGGGGAGCTTCCCCGAGGGCGCCAGTTGGTGCGGCGCCCTGGACATGGCGGGCAATGTCTTCGAATGGTGCGCGGACTGGTACCATCACCGGACCTACTCCGGCGGCGACGATACCGACCCGCAGGGCCCCGCCACCGGCACCTACCGCGTGGTGCGCGGCGGCTCCTTCGCCAACCCGGCGCCCCTGTGCCGGACCTACATCCGCAGCAAGTACCCGCCCAACTACGTCATGCGCCACCTGGGGTTCCGCTGTGTCCTGGCTCAGCCGGCACAGGCGCCGGCCCGCGGCGGCCCGGGCCGCTCGCCCCGCACCGGGCCGTAGAGCTGCGGCCGAGAACCCCGCCTTCGCCGGGAGTGTCATTCCCAGAGCGTCCGCTCCCGGCAAGAGCGGCTCGAGGAATCTCCCGGGGTATCGCGTGATCCCTCGCGCAAGCGTCGCAAGCCCGGGCTTGCGACGCCGGCGCTGCAGGATGATTCCGTCACGGCACAGCCAACAACGGGGCCGGTCCCGCCGACTGGGACCGGCCCCGTGTCGTCATCGCCGTCGCCTCATCCGCCACCACACAGACCTACTCCCCCCCGACGACCTCGCCCTCCCACGACAGCTCCCACATCGGCCTGCGCCGGAACTCGTTCTCGAAGGTCTGCTCGATCCGCCCGGTCTTCTCCAGGTGCATCATGCAGGCCCGGATGCAGCCCCTGGCGCCGCAGACCGCGTAGTAGCCCGTGGTCTCCAGCATGTTCTTGTAGTAGTCAATCACCCGCCCGCTGGGGAACTGCTCCGTCGGCCGCCAACTGCCTCCCGCCACCGTGTAGCACAGCTTGTAGGCCTCCTCCTCGGTCAGCTTCTGCTCCGAGACGTTCAGCCGCAGGCCGGGACAGTCCTTGGCCAGGAAGGGCGAGGCCTCCTTGTTCAGGCCGTGGTGGGTCAAGGTGCACTTGCCCATGTCCACATTGGCCCACTCGAACTTCACGCCCTCGATCTCCACCGACACCGTGTCATTGTCCCGCCGGTGCGGGATGCAGTGGCCGGGGCAGTCGGCAACGCAGGCCATGCACCTGTCGCACACTCTTTGCTCCTCGGTGACCAGTGGGTCGGGCTCCAGCTCGGCGTCGGTCAGAATCATGCCCAGACGCACCCGGGGCCCAAAGCGCCTGGTGAGGAACACCTTCGACCACCCCATCTCACCGATACCCGCGGCACACCCGGCGATGCGGATGGCCATCTGCACGTCGGGCGCGGCCCGGCCGGGGCGCAGAGGCTCCCGGGGAGACTGCGCCTCGGGGACCCCGGGATAGCACGGCACCGCTTCCCAACCGTGGTCCTCGATGTAGCACGCCGTCTCATAGGTCCCCTTGGGCCGAAACAGCGTATTGAGCTTGTTGTAGCCGTAGAACGTGTAGTTGTTCCACAGCGTGCCCTCCTCGATCCCGCGATACACTCCCCGGGTGATGCGACGCGCCGTCACGATGACCGAGCGCGCCTCGGGGAAGATCTCGGCCGGGTGCATCCGCTGCGGCGCGCCCTGGAACCGCTCGATGTTCGCGACCCCCAGCAGATCCAGCCCCGTGCTCTGGGCAAAGTCCTTCAGCTTCTGAGAAGTCAGCTTTGACATGATGGGTGCCTACTTTTCGCTATTGCATTTCCTGTCGGCGCAACCCTTTGTGGCACAGCCGCTGCCGCAACCGCCCAACCGCCACTTGATCCCGCAACCGATGGGCGTGGTGTCGGGCACCGCGATGGGGCTCCCCGCCAGCAACTGCTCCAGCGCCTCCCGCAGATCGTGACGCTCCACGGCGCCGGCGTCCTCGGCATTGTCGTCGATGCGGCCGTGGTAGACCACCGTACCGCTCTCGTCCAGGAGGAACACCTCCGGCGTTCTGGTGGCCCCGTAGAGCCGAGCCGACTCCTGGCTCTCATCGATCAGATACGGAAACTCAAAGCCCCGGCTCGCGGCGCGCAGCTTCATGTTCTCGAGGTTGTCGGCCGGGTACGCCTCGGTGTCGTTGGCGTTGATCGCCACCATCGTGATACCTCGCGGGGCATAGTCCCGGTGCAACTTGACCATGCGCTCCTCGTACATCACCACGTACGGGCAGTGGTTGCAGGAGAACACCACTATCGTCCCCTGCGGGCCCTTCACCTGTGCCAGCGAGTGGGTCTTGTCGTCCACTCCGGGCAGCTCGAACTGCGGCGCCTTCTGTCCGATCTCGATGGCCATCGTCAATCCCCCTTGTGGAATAGCCCACAGCAGCAGCTTCCGTCCCTGGCGATCTCCTCATGGTGCTCGCGACAGGGACAGACGATCCATTTGTCCACCTCGCGCTTGCCGGTTACCTTCTTGCACGGGCACAGCGGCAGCCCGTGCCGTACCCAGTTGCGGGCCAGCCCGCGGACGAGGTTGCGCAACACTACGGGGTCCTCCACCAGCCGGTAGGGACCCGTCTGTCCGTACTTACGCACGAGCCTCTCGGCCCGCTCGATCGCCTGCTCCATGCTCAGCTTGTCCGCTCGACGGCCGAAAGGCCACATGGGTGCACCTCGGAAGAGTCACGAGTCTGCGAGTCGCGGGTCTCGCGTCGGCGGCAACGGCGTCGGCGGCTTCGCGGTCACGCCCGGCCCGCCCGCGGGCCGGGCCCAATACGCCTCAGGCCTCCTTGTCGCGCTTGCGGAAGCCCTCCGGATCCGCGCAGCCGCCGCCGAACTCCACTTCATCAGGCCTGGTGCTCTGACCCAGCTCATCCACAGCCCACGGCTCGCGCTGCCGAAACGCCAGGCGGAAGTTGTCGTCCACCTTGTTCCCGCGCTCCAGCATGTCGACACAGGTGCGACAGCACAAAGCCGCCAGACGGTCCGGTGAGGAGCCGGGGTACAGGGCATTGGGGCGCGCGCCGTTGGCACAGCGGCGGCACTTGCTCTCATCCACCGCCGCCACCTGCATCACCTTCCCCGCGATGGTGACCTCGCGCGTATTCACTGTGTCGATGGCGCCCAGGGGACAGACGGTGGCGCACGCTCCGCAGGAGGAGCACATCGTCCGCTCCAAGACGGGATCGGCCTCCAAGGGCGCATCCGTGATCACGGCCTGGAACCTCTGCCGGGGGCCGAAGCGCGAGCTGAGAAACAGGCCGTGCAGGCCGATCTCGCCCAGGCCGGCGGCGACCGCCGCGTATTGCATGTCGAGGTTGACGTTAGGCGCCGGCTTGCCCTCCCTCACCGCCACGCCCTGCGCCGGCATGTCCGGTGGGTAGCACATCACCGGCGTCGCCTCCCATCCCCGGTCCTCCAGCCACTCGGCGGCCTCGTAGTTCGTCAGGGCAACGAACTGCTTGTCCAGCCAACTGTAACCGAACATCTCGTAGATGTCGCGATTGGTCCCCTCCTCCCAGCCCCGCAGGGAGCCCCGGGTGATGCGCCGACCGATCACAACCACCGCTCTGCAGTCCGGGAAGATCGAGCGAGGGTCGTTCTGCGGCGGCACACCATCGAACCGCTCCGGTGATGCTATGCCGACCAGGTCCGCGCCCTGCGACCGGCAGTACTCCTTGAATCCGGCGGTGAGATCATCCAACTCACTGGCCTCCTGACAATGAGGGCTTTGACCACGACTGGTGTGCGGCGACGGCGCGCCCACACCCTACAACCGACCATGCCCGACACGTCCGTCTCCCCCGGCTGCCCCGAAGCGCAGCATCCTTCGGCATGGATGCCCGACGCTCCTCCCCTCCGCCCACCGCGCACCCGGGCAATACGATATAGTAGTATAGGATACGACAATGAGTCATGCAAGGGCAAACGGCGGCGAGAAGACGGGGCACAGGCAGAGCCGGGCACGAGGACCGCGCCGAGGCCGTTTGCCCGCGGACGGTGGGGGCGATGACGCCGGGGACAGGCCGTGGAGGTGGGGGCTCCGTCGTCCAGGTGACGCGAACAGGGGGAATGGGAAGGGACGCCTGCGGCCGACTACTGCCCGGCC
This sequence comes from uncultured Armatimonadia bacterium, assembly GCA_964639415.1. Taxonomy (GTDB): domain Bacteria; phylum Armatimonadota; class Zipacnadia; order Zipacnadales; family JABUFB01; genus CAYRFY01. The sequence goes on along the minus strand of CAZXDD010000087.1, from coordinate 7,418 downwards.
GACGTCCTTGGCCTCCTGCGGGTCAGCAGACGCCAGCCCGAGGCGAGCTCCTCCACCCGGAGGAGGATGCACAGGGCCACGAAGACCAGGGCGCCCAGGGCTAGGGGGACCATGGCGGTGATGAGCTTGGCCGGCTCGCCGGTATTGCCCAGCAGGCTCTCCAGATGGCCCGACCCGAAGTGGCAGATGAGGCCGAGGGCCACGCAGCCGGGGATGATCCTGACCAGCGAGCTTAGGATCCGGCCGCCATCGAGGCGCCCGACTTGACGCTTCAGCAGGACCATCAGCAGCAGAGCGTTGAGCCCGTTGCTCACGGAGGTGGCCAGCGCCAGGCCCAGCACGCCCATGGGCAGGGAAGCATAGCCGACGGTGAAGCAGGCCACGAAGGAGGCCAACCCGACCACCACCGGCGTGAGGGTGTTGTGCCGGGCGTAGAAGGCCCGGGCGCAGATGTACACGATGGCCAGAGCGAGCATTCCCGGTGTGAGCCAGACGAGGATCTCCCCCAGGATGGGAGAGGTCTCGGGGGAGAAGCTCCCGCGCTGCAGGAGCATGCGCACGATGGGGGTGGGCATGCTGGCGAAGACCACAGTGGAGGGGATCACGAAAAACAGCGTGTTGCGCATGGCGAAGGAGAAGTCCCGGCGATAGGCGACTTCGTCCCGACGGGCGTAGTGCTCCGAGAGGCTGGGGAAGACGGCGATGGCGATGGCTGCCGCGAACAGACCGGAGGGCAGCTTCCACAGGCGGTTGGCCAACTCCAGCAGGGCGACGGCGTCCTCGTCGCCGCACATGGTGGCCAGCGCACGCACCAGGACCCAGTTGATCTCAGCCACGGCGAGCCCGAGAATGACGGGGCCGGCCAGCCTGACGACGCGGCGCACCCCCGAATCCGCGACATCGAGAAGGAGCTGGAGCCGGCCGCCCAGCCGGGCCAGAGGAGGGATTTGCACCAGAACGTTCCCACACAGCGCCCCGAGAACGGTGGAGGCGGCCAGCACGTTGAGCCCCTCGAGCTGCGAGGCCCCATGGTGGATCATCACGCCCGCGGCCAGGGCGCCTGCGACCGAGAACAGATCGTAGACGATGGGCCCCACGGCCGGCCACAGGAAGTGCTTGTGGGCATTGAGGGTTCCCATCAGCAGGCCGCCGAGCACCAGGAAGAGCTGGGCCGGGAAGATGATCCGCATGAAATGGGCCACACTGGACACGCGGTCGGGGTCCGACTGCACCCACCCCAGAGCCGACAGCCGGGCGAGCTGCGGCGCCAGCCCCACGCCGAGCACCACCAGTACGGCGCCCAGGATCGCCAACAGCCAGAACACGGAGCTGAACACGCGCCAGGCCTCCCGGCGCCTGCCGTGGGCCAGGTACTCGGTGAACACGGGGACGAAAGCCGTGCGCGCCGCCCCCCCGGCCATGAGGAAGTACAGCAGGTCCGGGATGGCGAAGGCGGCGAAGAAGGCGTTGACGGGGCCACTGACTCCGAATACCGCGGCGATGGTGAGCGAGCGCAGCAGGCCGGCGACGCGGCTGATGAGCGTGACGGCAACCATCAAGACGGCCGCCGAGGCCAGGCCCTGGCCCTGAGGTGGGGGAGACTGCTCCGCGGCGGGCTCCGGCTCCAAAGCGAGTGTGTCCTCGTCGTCGATACCGCTCATCTTCTGCCTCGGTGCTGGATTTGGGCGGCGCAAAGCCGCGGCAACCGGAGATTGGGCCGGAAGGCTGCGCCCGCCGTGGGAATCTCATCCTGAGCGTGAGTCTCGCCCGGCGGGAGAGCGAAGGACCCCGCCAGATCACAGGAAATCCCTCGAGCCGCTCTTGCCGGGAGCGGACGCTCCGAAAGCGACATCCCCAGGCGAATGCGGCCTCTACGGCCACGCCTCCGGGCCTCAGCGACAGGGCTCAAGCAAACGGCTCCACTCCGCAGGGAGTGGAGCCGCAGTGCGCTGCTTCAGGAGGTGGTCTAGTACCGCCGGGTGATACGGCGCTCGTCATTCTGGCTGCCGGTGGGCGCGGTGACTTTGGCCCACAGCTCGCGGTCGCGGGTGAACATGACTTCGGTGCCGTCGGGCCGCATCACCGGATAGCCATCGGACTGCGGGCTGTCGGTGACCTGCGCAAGCCCGGTGCCGTCCGGCCGGATGCGCCAGATGTCGAAGTCGCCGGAACGGTTGGAGTGGAAGTAGATCCACTCTTCGCCCCCCACGGTGCCCCAGGCCGGGGCCTCATTGCGGGTCGATGTGCCGGGAAGCAAGGCGGCGGTGGTGAGCTCCACATCCCCGCTGCCGTCGGCATTGCAGATGCGAATGTCGGTGCGGACGGCGCCCGCCGCCCGGTACTGATACGCGATCCGGGTGCCGTCGGGGCTGTACGCCGGCCACTGCTCGTCGGCGTTGGTGGCCACGACGAGCGTGGAGTCCGCGCCCGCCGCGGCGGGCGCGGTGGCCAGGTTGTAGTCACCATCGCCGACCCCGCCCACCTGCTTGGTGGTGGCGAAAAGCAGCGTCGTCCCATCCGGAGACCAGGTGGCCTGGATGTCCTCGCCGGCCACCGTGTGATCGGTGACCCGCGCCGGCTCGGTGCGGTCGCCCTCTTCGGTGGGCATGATGTAGAGGCTGGAGCTGCCCCCCCGGCGCCGGGCGGTGTACGCGATATCCCGGCCGTCAGGACTGAAGCACGGATGCCAGCCACCGTCGTTGCGGGGTAGCTCGGCATGCGCCGTGGTCGTCAGCAGGTACTGGCCGCCGCCGTCGGAAGAGCAGCGATAGATGTACTTCCGACCGTCGCCGCCGAATGACGCGAAGGCCAATGTATTGGTGATGCTCCAGGCGGCACGATCGCTGATGTTCTGATATAGGGTGTTGTCATCGCCACTATTGCATCCCATGAGCACGACCATGGCGCAGACAGCGACAACCAACACAAGGCCCCTGTACAGGGTCATATCCCAAAGCTCCCTTCAGGTCCCTAGGAACGCGTGGCACGGTCTGTCTTGTCAGACAGCCCGCCATGCCCCGAGTTGCAGCGGAGCGTATTCGATTATACGCCGCGGCTGCAAAGCAGGTCAAGACAACGGCGGTGGCGGCACTCGAGGTCGGCTTGCCCGCAACTTGAGGTGCAAAACAACCTGGCCCCACGATTGTCTGAACGAAGCGGCACATCCGCCCTCGCCACCGGGTGCTCTCGCTGTGGCCAAGTTGCGGCTTGACGCCCAGTGACCTATCGGTTACACTCTCCGCGACGCAGAGCGGCTGCACGGAAGTCCCACTCGCAATAGGAGGACGCGCCCATGGCGAGGGGCTCTAAGGGTGTTCTAGGGCTCGACATCGGAAGCTGGGCGATCAAGGCCGTCGCAGTACGGGGCGCGGGCTTCACCGAGAACGAAGCCGGCGAGCGTGTGCCGCGGATCGAGCTGATCGGGCTGCCTGGCGTTGCCATGACGCCTCCGGGGTGTGTGGAGGGCGGCGAGGTCATCTCCGACGAAGTGAGCGGCAACGGCGACGGTTCCAGCAAGAAGCCGCCCACAGGCATCTCTCTGGTCGCCGGTACCGTCGGTTCACTGGTCAAATCCCTCTCCATGGCCGCCAAGCCCACGGTGGCCTCCGTCGGCGGCGAGACCTCCGTGGTCGTCAGAATCACGGAAGTCTCTCGCATGACCGGCAAGGAACTCAAGGAAGCCGTGGAGTGGGAGATCGAGCGTCAGACGCCGTTCCCGGTGGATGACGCCATTACCTCGTGGGTCCCCATTGAGCCACCCGACGGCGATCCGGACTCTCCGAACATGGAGGTCCTCCTCGTCGTGGCGCAGAAAGAACTGGTCAACGGGCACGTCCAGGTGGTGCAAAGCGCCGGGCTGAGCCCCGAGGCCATCGACGTCGAGCCCCTGGCGATCTCCCGGGCACTGGTCGACCTCCCCGGGGGCTCCATGAAGGATCAGACCATCGCCGTCGTCCACATGGGCGCCAGCTCCACCCTCATCCTCGTGGTGCGCAAAGGCCTGCTGTCCTTCGTGCGCTCCGTCGGCACCGGCGGCAAGGCCCTGTCGGATTCGGTGAAGCAAAACATCCTCGGGGAGGACAAGGCCTCGGAGTGGACGAAGCACGCCCTGGCCGACTTCTCCGACGCCGCGTACGTCGATCAGGGCGGCGTCGGCGCCGAGGGCCAATACCCGGCGGACGACGATGTTTTCGCTGAAGACGGCGGGGATTCCGTTTTCGAGGAATCCAGTCTGGACGCCGACCTGGACGCCGGCAGCCAGCCGGTGGACATGCAGGGAGCCGCCACGCAGATCGACGTGCCCCTGCCCGGCGAGGTAGAGCTACCCCCACAGAGCTCGGGGGGGTCAGCCACCGCCGGCGAGCCCATGGACCCGCAGGAGACCGAAGCCCGCTCCATCGTCTACGAGGCTCTGGCTCCGCAGGTCGTGGACCTCGCCACCGAGGTGCGCCGCTCCATCGACTTCTACCGCCGGCAGCATCGCAATGAGGAGATCGACCGCATCATCCTCTCCGGTGGCAGTGCGGTCATGCCCGGTCTGACGGAGTTCGTGCAGGGCGAGACGGGAGTCACCACACAACTGGCCAATCCGTTCGCCCACTTCTCCCTCGGCGACGACGCACCCAGGGAGTACCTCACCGATATCGGCCCCGCCATGGTGGTTGCCGTCGGTCTGGCGGTCAGAGACATCGTCGAGTAGCCGGCGCTGCCGCCGGCACGGGGAGATACTGGGCCAGAAGGTGCGGCGCTAAGGCTTGTGTCCGCCCGGCGCCTCCGGCTTCGCCGGGCATAATCCAGTAGAATTGTCCCCTATTCCCGGGGAGGGTCATCGTGCCGCCAATCAAGATTGACCTGCTGCCAAAGAGCGTCAAGTACGCTCGCGTCAACAAGGTACTCCTCATCGCGGTCGTGGCGGCGCTGGCCGTGGGCCTGCTTGCTTTGGGATCCATGGACGCCAAGCTGCGTGGCGACATCGCCGATGCCGAAAAGCGGCTCGAGACGGTCACCGCCGAGGCCCAGGCCGTCCAGAGCCTGGAGACCCAGGTGGCCACCAACCGCTCCCGGCTCAAGCCCATCGCCGACAAGGTGCAGTTCATCGAGGCCGCCGATGAGTGTGGCTATGTGTACTGGGAACGCTTCTACAGCGTCATCGAGTACATCTACGGCGGAGCCGAGCTGCACTTCTTCGCCATCCTCGGCCAGCCGTTCCAGCCCAGCAATGTCACGGACTTCTCCCCCGAGGCACTCTTCCATCTGGCTCCCGCGGGCTCCACGGACTGCGCCTTTGCCGTCACCGTCAAAAACCCCAACGAATTCGCGCGCTTCATGCTCAACCTCATGCGTTGCCCGGAGATCTCCGATATCCAGGTCACCGGCTCGGTGCCCTCGGGTCGCGTGATCGCCGCTCAGTGGCCCGTGATGCTGCAGCAGTGGAACCTGCCCCAGTTCCAGATGCCCACCTTCAACTTCCCGCTGGCGGGAGTGACCGGCGGCGGCGCCGGCGGCGGCGGGGGCATGGGCGGGGCGGGCATGGACATGGGAGGCGGCCCCGGTATGGGCGGCCCCGGTATGGGCGGCCCCGGTATGGGCGGCGGGATGGAGATGGGTGGAGGGCCGGGCATGGGCGGCGGAGGCGCCGGCGCGGGTGCCGGAGTAGCTCAACAGCCCCGGCTCGATGCACCGATTGAAGTCCTCATCACCTGCAGGCTCGCCAAGTCCGTGGGTATTCCCATGCCGCCGCAGGGCGCCGCCGCCGGTGGCGCCGCGCCCGCCGGAGGCATGGGTGGCCCCGGCATGGGTGGTGCCGGTATGGGTGGTCCCGGCATGGGTGGTCCCGGTATGGGCGGTCCCGAGATGGGTGGAGGAATGCCCGGTCCGGGCGGGCCCGGTGGCGGCGGTGGCGCACCTCCGGGAGCTCCGGCCGGCGGCGGTGGGGGCGATGATTCCGGTGGTGGTGGTGGTGGCGGCGACGATTAGCGCCAGGGGGAAGGCTCGCCGTTCGCTGCTTCGAAAGCTCAGTCTCTGTTCACCGCCCGCACCGAAGTAGTGGTCGTAGTCCGCCCAGGATTGGGTCAGGAGAGACCGACACATGGGATTCATGAAGCCAATCTTCTTCGTCCTGATCGGCGCCGTGCTGGTAGCGGGCATTGTGGGCGTACTGGCCTGGAAGGTCGTGCTGCCCAAGCGTGCGGTGGTCGCCGACACCGAGGCACAGATCGCCACGCAGCAGGCCATTGCCGATCAGCGTGAGACCCGCCTCCAGGAGCTGGCTGAGGCCAAGCACCAGTGGGAGGTGGCCCACGACGCCATCGCTCTGAAGATGGACGAGCGCAGCATCCCCATCGCCATGAGCCAGCCGGTGGTCGCGATGACCAATCTCTGGCAGGAAGTCAGGGAGGACCTTCCCCCACTGGTGGAGAAGTTCGTTCGCGACAGTGGCTGTGTGTTGGTCCAGGGGGCTTCAGGCTGGGCACCGCCGATGACCCCCTTCGACCCGGGGACCGCCTGGATCGAGCTGCCCATCGGCCACGCACCGGGGGCGGGTACCTCCATCGCCCAGTCGGGCAGCGGAATCCTCTGGGTGGCCGGCACCCTTGCCGACATCGAGAGGCTCTACAAGTCGCTGAGGAACTTCCCCCGCATCATGACCATCCAGCATTTCGCGCTGGTGCGGCTCCGGGAACTGGTGGGAACCGACCTGCACAAGACGGTCACGGAATTGCTGGACCGGGACGAAGAGGAGATCCTCATCGCGCCCATCAGTCTCAGCATCTGGCTGATGACCGAGACTCCTGAGACCGGAGGCGGCGCCGCGCCGGCCGCCGGCGGCGGAATGCCCGGTATGGGCGGCGGAATGCCCGGTATGGGCGGCGGAATGCCCGGTATGGGCGGCGATATGCCCGGAATGGGTGGCGGAATGCCCGGGATGGACGGTGGTGGCATGCCGGGTGGCGAGCCGCCGATGCCCGACGCCGGAGGCTCATCACCCGAACCCGGGGGCGGCGGAGACGAGGCCTAACCGCGTAACAGTAGTCACCCGCCGGTGCTGACAGCAGAAGGAGACGCCAGCGTGGACAGGGAACACCTCGCAAAAGCTGCGGTGGCCGCAGGGGTCTTCGTGCTCGTCGTGGCCATCGTGTTCTCATTTTGGTTTCTACTGCCCTCAACGCGAGGCGGCAGCTTAGCCATGGCCCAGGGGGAGGGCGGACCTCCCGGCATGGGCGGGCCTCCCGGCATGGGTGGCGGTCCCGGTATGGGTGGACCTCCCGGCATGGGTGGCGCTCCCGGCATGGGTGGCGCCCCCGGCATGGGTGGCGCTCCCGGCATGGGTGGCGCCCCCGGTGGCGGAGCTCCGGCAGGCGGTGCTCCCGCGGCGGCAGCAGATCGGAAGAGCGTCGTGTAGGGAAAGAGTGTAGGAT
>CAZXDD010000086.1:14210-18560 GCA_964639415.1 uncultured Armatimonadia bacterium | reverse complement strand
GGATGTGGCATCAATGCGTTCATGCATAATCTGAGTTGGAAGACCGCGGGCACGGAGGAGCGCGGACGCGGTTGTGGATTGTGGCGGAGGCCGGGTGGGTGACGGTGCGGTCTTGGAGGACCGCGGGCACGGAGGAGCGCGGTCCGTGTCTGTGTCCTCAACCAACCAGCGACCTGAGGTACTCCACGCTGCGCCGGTGGTCCTCGAACACGTCACGGGTGAAGACGGTCTCTTCCTCCACGGCGATCTCCAGCAGCACCGGCCCTGTGAAGCCGCGGGCGACCAAGTCCGCAAGCAGCGGCCGGTAGTCGAGGTCACCCTCGGAGAACTCCTCGAGCCAAATCCCGCCTCGCGACTGGCGCACATGCAGGCTGACGATGCGGTCCTTGTACTGCTCGTAGAGGGCGTACGGGTCGCCTCCGCCGCGCCGGCACCAGTCCACGTCCATATTCAGCCCCACCAGAGCGGGATCCGTGTCGCGCAGGTTGTGGTGGAACTCGCGACCGCCACCGAGCATCTCAGGAGTATGGTTGTGGAGGCCCAGCGAGATGCCCAAAGAGACCAGAGCCTCGCCCAGCTCCTGGAGCTTCTCGGCCTGGACGGCCAGCTCGGCGTCGGTTTTCTCACGGCCGATGGGATCGGGGTTGAGACTCAGCGAGGTGAAGCCGGCTTCGGCCATGGCCTCGGCGAGCGGAAGCAGGGCGGCGATGGTCCCGGCGGCGAGGGCCTCCTCGTGGAAGGCGCCGCCGCAGTAGAGGCTGGAGGGCTGCAGGCCGTAGAAGCGCAGCAGGTCGGCCCAGCGACGGGGGAAGTCGGCGTCGGAAGCCGGAATGCACTCCTCGGCGGTCTGCATCCCCATCTCGGCGATGGCGGACAGGACGTGCTCATAGTGGTCGGGGAGGCTCTTGTTATCCAGCGCGAACCGCTGTCCCCAGCCGTAGAGCTGGGTGCCGATGAGAAGGCCCATGGGTCGCTCCTCCGTCAGGGATTGGGACAGTATTCCGGCGCCGGGGCGCCGGGACCTGCCGGGGATCTCTCCGCCACGCCGGCGCGACAGCGGGGGATTGTCATGGTCTGCACACGCCAAGCGGTGCTCCGCAGCGGGCGGGGGTGCACTCCGGGGCGGCCCCTCACCCACGGCGGCTACCGCGGCCGTGACCTCTCCCGGACGGCCCTGCGGGCCTGGGAGGGGCATGGCGGCCTGTCTCCCGTCGCGGCCATCGCCGCCGGCGGAAGTGGGCAGCGGCTCTCTCCTTGCTTTCCTTGAGTCATCGCGATTCGAGCTATTATCTGTGACATACCCATCGCTTCGGTGGGTATACTCCCCGTCAAGCGCGTGGCTTCTGCGTGAGACCTGCGGTGGCGCAAGTTGGACGTATAGACATAGTACGGACATCATAGTGGGCGCTTGGGAGCCAATTCCCGGGAAAAAGGACTTGCTCGGCCAAGTCGTGCTGGGGTATATTATCCATTACCACTGTGACTTCTCGCTCGTGGTGCCACAGAGAGCGGAGAGTCTCGCGAAGGCGCGCGGCGGGGGCGGGGCGCCATGCTTCCATTTCCGATGAGTGTTGGCCGTCCTCTGCGCGCGGTGATCCACTTCCGCGCCCCCGCTGTGTGCTCCGGTGCACCGTCGGTGGCCCGCCAGCGCCGGGAGGCCGCGGGTGCCGGCGGGCCTGCGGTCCGCGAACGGCCGCGATGGTGTGGGACCGACACCTGGGGTCCGGCGGAGGGCCGGACCCGCAGAGAGCTTCCCGCGCGCCCGACAACCCCTGCGTACCCGGCCGCCGACGCCCCTCCGCCCCGACCGGAGGACGGCGGCCTTTCATACACATTGCGCCGGTTCGCTGAATTGCCCGGGCGGACCGACGCCGGAATCGGAGGCAGACGCGATGATTCTGCTGCGCGGCCTATGGTCGCTGTTCGTCACCGCCATGACCCTGGTGGGAGCGATCGTGGCCAACTACGGTGCAGACCTGGTTTTCAAGCAGCTCGACGGCGTCACATCGGAATCGCGAGACTTGATGGCATCGAAGATTGGGTTCAACGTGCTGGGTGGCTTGTTGGGCTTCCTGTTCGGCCTGGTGGCCTTCCGCAAGCTGCTCTCCTGGGTGAGCCACATGGAGAGCGTCCCGCTTGTGGACAAGGTGGCCTCGGTGACGGGTGTCCTGATCGGTCTTGCGGTGGCCATCCTGGCCACCACTCCGGTGGCCTCACTGGAGGGTCTCGGCCTCCCCATCCGCCTGGCCGCCTGCGTGGTGGGGATCATTCTGGGGATCGGCTTCGCGATGAGCGCCAAGGAGCAGCTTCTCTACGTCTTTCCGGGTTTCGCGGCCGAGAAGTCGGAGCAGGCGGTGAGCACCGGCAACACGCAGGCCAAGATGCTGGACACCAATATCATCATCGACGGCCGCATCGCGGACATCGCCGGGACGGGGTTCCTCGAGGGGCCGATCTTGATTCCGGGCTTCGTCTTGCAGGAGCTGCGGCACATCGCCAGCTCCGCCGACGGGCTCAAGCGCGCCCGGGGCCGCCGCGGCCTGGACATCCTCAACCGGCTCAAGCAGGTGGAGAGTGTGGAGACCAGCGTGTTTGAGGACTACCCGTCGGAGTTGGACACCTCCGAGGAGGTGGATCAGCGCCTCGTAAGCCTGGCGGCGCTGTGCAATGCGACGGTCATCACCAATGACTACAGCGTCAACGAGATCGCCAAGCTCAAGAACGTGGCGGTGCTCAATGTCAATGAGCTGGCCAATGCGATGAAGCCGGTGTTCCTGCCCGGCGAGGACCTCACGGTCACGATCGTCAAGGAGGGCAAGGAGCCCGGGCAGGGCGTGGCCTATCTGGATGACGGGACGATGGTGGTGGTCGAGGGCGGAGCCGGCTATCTGGGGCAGTTGGTGGGGGTGGTGGTCACCAGCGTCCTGCAGACCACCGCGGGGAAGATGATCTTCTCGGAGGTCCAGGGCGACGACGGGAACGCGGCCGGCGGGTCGACGGTGCGCAAGAGGCGCGAGCGGCGGTGAGGGATGTCGCGGCGCTGATCGTGGCGGCCGGGCAGGGCTCGCGGTTCGGCGGCGAGCTGCCCAAGGTGTTCGTGGACCTGGCCGGCTCCCCGCTGCTGGTGTGGGCCCTGCGGGCCTACGACTGCCATCCGTGCGTGAACCGGCTTTTGCTGGCGGTGGCACAAGAGCACATCGGGCGGGCCGAGGCGATCTGCGTCCGGGCGCGCCTGACCCGTCGCGTGCAGATTGTCGTGGGGGGCGAGCGCAGGCAGGACACCGTGGTACGGGGCCTTGAGAGCCTCCGTCACGACCCCCCGCGCATCATCGCCATCCACGACGGCGCCCGGCCGCTGGTGGATCGGCGGACCATCTCCGGCTCGATCCGGCTCGCCGCGCGGTTCGGCGGCTGCGTGACGGCGGCCTCCGTCACCGACACCATCAAGCACGCGGATGCACAGGCAGTGGTGGTGGCGACCCCCGACCGCGCATCTCTCTGGCGAGCCCAGACCCCCCAGACCTTCGGCTACGACCTGCTCACCGAGTGCTACCGCCGGGCCGCCGCGGAGGGCTGGGAGGTCACCGACGACGCCTCGGTGCTGGAGCTGTGCGGCCACCCGGTGCACATCAACCCCGGCCCCGGAACCAACCTCAAGGTGACCACACCCGAAGACCTCAAGATCGCGGCGGCACTGATGGGACACGACCCGACGGTCCGCGACGGTAGCGGTGTGACAAATGGACGGGCGGTGGTGCGCGTCGGCAGTGGGTACGACGTGCACGCGCTGGTGCCGGGGCGCAGGCTGGTGCTGGGGGGAGTGGGGATCCCCCACGAGACCGGCCTTGCCGGGCACTCGGATGCGGATGTCTTGCTCCACGCCGTCTGCGACGCGTTGCTGGGCGCCGCGGCGCTGGGCGACATCGGCGTGCTGTTTCCCGATTCGGATGCCGCTTTCAAGGACATGGATAGCGCGGTCTTCTGCCGCCGAGCGGCGCAGGAAGTGCGGGCGGCCGGGTACGAGATCGGCAATGTGGATGCGACGGTGATCGCGCAACGGCCGAAGCTGGCGCCCCATATCCCGCAGATGAGGGCCAACATCGCCGAGGCGCTGGGGGTGCCGCTCGATCGCGTGAGCGTGAAGGCGACAACCACGGAGAGGCTGGGGTTCGCCGGGAGAGAAGAGGGCATCGCGGCGGAGGCGGTGGCGACGGTGGTGCGCGGTGGGTAGAGTCCAAGGGCACTGACTTCGCCTCACCCCCGGCCCCTTCGCAAACGCCGCTCAGGAGAGGGGTGAACGGCGACGGGCAACGGCACTGATCTCGCCTCACCCCCCGCCCCTTGGCAAAC
>CAZXDD010000086.1:0-14110 GCA_964639415.1 uncultured Armatimonadia bacterium | reverse complement strand
CCTCACCCCCCGCCCCTTGGCAAACACCGCTCAGGAGAGGGGTGAACGGCGACGGCCGATACACCGGGGTGGGGTGCCGTTCTCGCCCGGCCCGCGATATGCTATAATGCCGCCCATCGACGAACAGGGAGTGACGACTAAGGTGTCTGACAAAGTGCTACGACTGGGGCTTCCCAAGGGCAGTCTGCAGGAAGCCACGATGGAGATTCTGCGCAACGCCGGGTACAAGATCAGCGTGGACGAGCGCCAGTACCGTCCGCATGTGGATGACGAGGAGATCTGGAGCGTGCTTCTGCGCGCCCAGGAGATGCCCGGCTATGTGCAGGACGGGATCCTCGACTGCGGCCTCACCGGGCTGGACTGGATCAAGGAGCGGGAGGCGGATGTGGTCGAGGTGGCGGACTTGGTGTACTCCAAGCGCAATATGCGCCCCTACAAGTGGGTGCTGGCGGTGCATGAGAGCTCGGACATCAAGGGACCCGAGGACCTCGGGGGCCGGAGGATTGCCACCGAGCTTCTGAACGTGGCCAAGCGCTACCTGGCCGACCACGGGGTGGAGGCCCAGGTGGAGTTCTCGTGGGGCGCCACGGAGGCCAAGTGCCCGAGTCTGGTGGACGCGGTGATCGAGGGCACCGAGACGGGCAGTACGCTGCGGGCCAACGGGCTGAAGATCGTGGATGTGCTGTTTGAATCCACAACGAAGCTGATCGCGAATCGCTCGGCGTGGGCGGACCCATGGAAGCGGCACAAGATCGAGGACCTGGCCCTGCTGATCCGCGGCGCGCTGGCGGCCGAGGAGAAGGTGGGGCTGAAGATGAACGTGGCCAAGGGCGACCTGGAGGGCGTGCTGGGTTGTCTGCCGGCCCTCAAGGAGCCCACGGTGTCTCAGTTGTCGAACCGGGAGTGGGCGGCGGTGGAGACGATCATCGACAAGCGGCAGGTGCGGGAGCTGATCCCGCAACTGAAGGCGGCGGGGGCTCAGGGGATCATCGAGTACCCGCTGAACAAGGTGATTCCGTGAGGGTGCGGCCGAACCGCCCGGCCGGCCCGGCTCCCGTCATCCTGAGCGACCATCTCGCGCAGCGAGATAGCGAAGGGTCTCTTCCTGGCCCCGCGAGATTCTTCGGGTTGCTCCCTGCGGGAGCGGTCGCCCTCAGAATGACAGGGACGGCGAGGGCGGGGTTTGGGGCCGGAAGTTTGGACCCGCCGGTTGGGAGGAGAACTCCAGCCGGGCGAGGAACTTGCCGATAGACCGAGACAGCAGGCCGTATGATCCAACGCCGGACAAGAGGTGTAGACCACAGATCGTCCCTATCGCCGCGTCAACGTGCCCCTATCGTCATGGTCGGAGGCCCTTTCTACCGGGAGGGTCTACCGGGCCTTGACTTGTGCCCCGCCAACTGGTATACTGCACGATCCTAGTTTCCTGATTACCCGCCCGGACCGGTGAACTGCCCCCGCTGGGGGCAAGGCTTTCGCAAAGCGACCAGCGTAGTGTCGCGGCCCGCGGCGCATGATGTCGTTTTTGGGTCATGCGTGGCGGACATCATTGCTGCCTGGCCCAGACCGGTTCGTTCGCTAGGAACATCTGCTTCGGGAGGAATGGAACCCATGGCTGCAATCGAGGGAATCGCCGCCCTCACGGGAACCCGGGCGACAGAGGACATCATCCCGCTGCCCGACCTCATCGAGATCCAAACGGACTCGTACCAGTGGTTCTGCGAGACCGGGCTGCGCGAGCTGTTCGACAACTTCAGCCCGATCGAGGACTACACCGGCAACGTGGCCCTGGACTTCCTGGACTACCGGATTGGTGAGCCGAAGAAGTCGATTGAGGAATGCAAGGAGAGCGACTCGACCTTTGAGGCGCCCCTGTACGCCAAGGTCCGCCTGGTCAACAAGGAGACGGGCGAGATCAAGGAGAGCGAGGTGTACATGGGGGAGCTGCCGCAGATGACGGATCGCGGCACGTTCCTGGTCAACGGCGCCGAGCGGGTGGTGATCAGCCAGCTCGCCCGCTCGCCCGGTGTGTACTTCCGGGACACCATCGACTCGTCGGGGCGCGTGTTGTACTCGGCCCAGATCATCCCCAACGAGGGGGCCTGGGTCGAGGTGGACACGGCGGCCAGCGGCGCCATCAGTGTGAAGATCGGGCAGAACCGGAAGTTCCCGGTGACCACGCTGCTGCGGGCACTGGACTGGTTCGAGGACGGCAGCGATCCGGACATTCCCCGGACCGGCACGGATGCGGAGATTCTGGAGTGTCTCGGCCTGCATGAGCGGATCGGGCTCAAGGACCTGCTCAAGCGGCTGGCGGCCTCGGAAGACGCGGGCATGCCGGGAGTGGAATCCCACGACGTGTTCTACTCCACCGAGCGGATCGTCGCGCCGGAGGGCGAGGTGCTCGCCGAGCCGTACGGTCTGGTGACGGAGAAGTGCGTGCGCGAGGCGCTGCGCATGGGGCGTACGGAGCTGAAGGTCATCACCGTCTCCCACCAGCTTTTCGCCACCCTGGAGGACGACGACACCTATACCTCGGAAGAGGGTCTGCTGGACGTCTACCGCAAGATCCGGCCCGGCGATCCGCCCACGGTGGACAGCGCCGAGTCCTTGCTGCGTTCGTACTTTTTCGATGTCAAGCGCTACGACATGTCCCGGGTGGGGCGCTACAAGGTCAACCGGAAGCTGAAGATCACGGTGGACCCGGACACGTACACGCTGACCCGGCAGGACGTCATCGCCATCGTGCGGTACCTGCTGGCGCTGTCGCGCAATGAGGGCGCGGTGGACGACATCGACCATCTGCAGAACAAGCGGGTGCGTGCGGTGGGCGAGCTTCTGCAAAACCAGCTCCGCACGGGTTTCCTGCGCATGGAGCGGGTGGCTCGGGAGCGCATGACCAGTCTGGACCCCGACGATATGGTGCCGCAGTCGGTGATCAGCATCAAGCCGGTGGATGCGGCGATCAACAGCTTCTTCGGCAGCGGGCAGTTGTCCCAGTTCATGGATCAGATCAACCCACTGGCGGAGCTGGCCCACAAGAGGCGCCTGTCGGCTCTGGGCCCGGGCGGTCTGAGCAAGCAGAGCGCCAAGCTGGAAGTGCGCGACGTCCACTATTCGTACTATGGGCGCATCTGTCCGATCGAGACCCCTGAAGGCCCGAACGTCGGTCTGATCGGCTATCTGGCCCTTCATGCGCGGCTGGACGACTACGGGTTCATCCAGACGCCGTACCGGCGGGTCTCCAAGGGCCTGCTGGCCGATGGCGTGGACTATCTGACCGCGGACGAGGAAGAGGAGTTCTTCATCGCCACGGCCTCGGAGCAGGTGGATGAGAAGGGCAAGCTGATCGGCGATCTGATCACCTGTCGCAAGGGCGGTCAGTTCCCGGCGGTGCCGCCGGAGCAGGTGGAGTACATCGACGTCACGGCCAAGCAGATCTTCTCGGTGGCCACCTCCCTGATTCCGTTTTTGGAGAACGACGACGCGGTGCGGGCGCTGGCGGGCTCCAATATGCAGCGCCAGGCGGTGCCGCTGCTGGGCACCGAGGGGCCTGTGATCCGGACGGGCATGGAGGAGCGTGCCGCCAGGGATTCGGGGGCCGTGATCACGGCCAAGGGTGACGGCCGGGTGGTGGAGGCGGACGCGGACCACATCAAGATTCAGTACCGGGACGGCTCCGAGGAGCTGCACAAGCTGCACAAGTTCACCCGGACGAACATGGGCACGTGCATCAACCAGCACGCGCTGGTGCGGAAGGGCGACCGGCTTCGGGAGGGCCAGCCGATCATCGACGGGTCGGCCACCCGCAACGGGTCTCTGGCGCTGGGGCGCAACTTGCTGGTGTGCTTCCTGCCGTGGGAGGGCTACAACTTCGAGGACGCGGTGCTTGTCAGCGAGCGTCTGGTCAAGGACGACGCCCTCACCTCGGTGCATATCGAGAAGTACGAGTGCGAGGCGCGAGACACCAAGCTGGGGCCCGAGGAGATCACCCGGGACATCCCCAATGTCGGCGACGACGCGCTCAAGGACCTGGACAGCGGCGGAGTGGTCCGTGTGGGGGCGGAGGTGCGGGCCGAGGACATTCTGGTGGGGAAGGTGGCTCCCAAGGGCCAGTCGGAGCTGACGGCGGAGGAGAAGCTGGTCATCGCGATCTTCGGCAAGAAGGCCGAGGAGATGCGGGACGTGTCTTTGCGGGTGCCGCACGGCGAGAAGGGGATCGTGATCGCGACCAAGGTCTTCTCGCGGTACAAGTACCACTGCGACCGGTGCGAGGGCGACTTCGACTACGGCAAGCCTCTGGAGTACCAGGAGTGTCCGCGGTGCGGGGGTCGGCTGAAGAAGATGGCGGGCGACGAGCTGCGTCCCGGCGTGAACCAGATGGTGCGGGTGTATGTGGCCCAGAAGCGCAAGATCATGGTGGGCGACAAGCTCACGGGGCGCCACGGGAACAAGGGCGTCATCTCCAAGATCCTGCCGATGGAGGACATGCCGTTCATGGCGGACGGCACTCCGGTGGATATCTGTCTGAACCCCCTGGGCGTGCCGTCGCGTATGAACATCGGTCAGGTACTGGAGACGCACCTGGGGTTCGTGGCCCGGCAGTTCCAGGAGATGTTCACCACCCCGATCTTCGAGGGGTTCTCGGCCGAGGACATCCGCGGCGGGATGCAGGCGGTGGAGGCGAAGCTGCAGATCGAGAGTCTGCGCTCCTACTGCCTGTGCGAGCTGAACTTCTACGGTGCCGGGCTGAGGCTGGATGAGATGCCGGCGAGCGTGGAGGAGCTGGAGAAGACGATTCTCACGCAGCTTGCTCAGCGGCCGAAGGCGGAATTGCAGCCGCTGGTGGACTTCCTGGCTCTGGATCCGGAGGCCTTCAGCGCGGCGAGCGCGGCGGAGGTGGGGCAGATCATCCTGGAGGCGGCGCGGGCGAATGCGTGGCGGACCGCGCAGTTCGACGGTAACAGCGGCAAGATGGTGCTGTACGACGGCCGCACGGGCGAGCAGTTCAACCAGTCGGTCACCGTGGGCACCATGTACATACTCAAGCTGCACCACCTGGTGGAGGACAAGATCCACGCCCGCTCCACCGGCCCGTACAGTCTCATCACCCAGCAGCCGCTGGGCGGCAAGGCTCAGATGGGTGGGCAGCGCTTCGGCGAGATGGAGGTGTGGGCGCTGGAGGCGTACGGTGCGGCGTACTCGCTGCAGGAAGTGCTGACGGTGAAGTCCGACGACGTGCAGGGCCGGGTGGCCACTTACGAGGCCATCGTCAAGGACGAGAACATCCGGGAGCCCGGGATCCCCGAGTCGTTCAAGATCCTGGTGCGTGAGATGCAGTCTCTGGCTCTGGATGTGAAGGTCGAGAACCGGGAAGGCCAGTTGGTGGATCTAGGCGCCGATACCGACGACGGTCGGTAGGGCGCGGCGGGGTTGGGCCGGCAGCGGAGAGTTCAAGTTACGTGCACTCGGAGGGGATCAACTTGGCGGGAACCACCACCGATTTCGAGGCCATCACTATCGGTCTTGCCTCCTCGGACGAGATTCGGTCCTGGTCGCATGGTGAGGTCAAAAAGCCCGAGACCATCAACTATCGGACCTACAAGCCCGAGCGCGACGGCCTGTTTTGCGAGCGCATCTTCGGTCCGTCCCGGGACTGGGAGTGCCACTGCGGCAAGTACAAGAAGGTCAAGTTCAAGGGCATCATCTGCGACCGCTGCGGGGTGGAGGTGACGCGCGCCAAGGTGCGTCGCGAGCGGATGGGCCACATCGAGTTGGCCGCTCCGGTGTGTCACAGTTGGTACCTCAAGGGTGTTCCGAGCCCCATCAGCCTGCTGCTGGACATGTCACGGCGGCTGCTGGAAGAGGTCATCTATTTCGCCTCGTACATCGTGACGGAGGTCAACACCGACAAGCTGCTGCGCCGGCGCGGGGACATCCTGGCGGCCATCGAGTCGGAGAAGCTGGAGATCGCCCGCAACTGCGACATCGCCATCGACAACCTCCGCCAGCGCTACGAGGAGGGCCTGCGCCGCGCGGCGTCGCAGGCGGCGCTCGCCGAGGACGAGGCTCAGGTGGTGGAGGAGGCTCAGGACGAGGAGAGCTTCGATGTGTCCGTGGAGGACGGGGAGGAGGCCGAGGACGAGGAGGACGAGGAGGACGAGGACGGACAGGTGCAGGAGGGCGAGGACGAAGAGGAGGAGGAGGAGGACTTCCAGGATGAGGCGGAGCTTGGCTTCGCGCTTCCCGAGACCTCCTATCAGACGAGCAACGCGCCCGAGGCCATGAGCGAGGAGGACCTGTCGCGGCGCGTGGAGCTGGAGCGGGATGCGGCCAAGGACCGGATCGCGGACCTGGACCTGGCCATGGACAAGCTCTTCGAGCTCACGCCGCGCGAGCTGATCACGGAGATGGAGTACCGGCGTCTGCGGGACGCGGTGGAGATCTGTGAGAAGCACCTGGACGGGATCTTCACGGACCTGTTCAACGCCGGTCTGGGGGCCGAGGCGGTGTACGAGCTGCTGGCGGCCATCGACTTGGATGAGCTGCAGCACGAGCTGCGCAAGGAGATCGACGAGCGCACGGGGGCGCGGCGGGCGCGTGCGGTCAAGCGGCTGAAGATCGTGGAGGCGTTCCGCAAGTCGCGCAACCGGCCGGAGTGGATGATCCTGGAGGTCATCCCGGTACTGCCGCCGGAGCTGCGGCCGATGGTGCAGCTCGATGGGGGGCGGTTCGCCACCTCCGACCTCAACGACCTGTACCGGCGGGTGATCAACCGCAATAACCGCCTGCGGCGGATCATCGAGATCAATGCGCCGGAGTCGATCATCAACCACGAGCGTCGCCTGCTGCAGGAGGCGGTGGACGCCCTGATCGACAATAGCCGGCGCAGTCGGCCGGTGACGGGCTCCAACCGGCGGCCGCTCAAGTCGCTGTCGGACATGCTGAAGGGCAAGGAAGGCCGGTTCCGCAAGAATCTTCTGGGCAAGCGAGTGGACTACTCGGGGCGCAGCGTGATCGTGGTGGGTCCGGAGCTGAAGCTGCACCAGTGCGGCCTGCCCCGGGAGATGGCGCTGGAGCTGTTCAAGCCCTTCGTGATGCGCCGGCTGGTGGAGCAGGGGCACACGACCAATATCAAGACGGCCAAGAGGATGGTGGACCGGCTCCGCAGCGAGGTGTGGGACGCCCTGGAGGAGGTCATCGAGGGCCATCCGGTGCTGCTCAACCGCGCCCCGACCTTGCACCGCCTGGGGATTCAGGCTTTCGAGCCGGTCTTGATCGACGGCAAGGCGATCCAGCTCCACCCCCTGTGCTGCGAGGCCTTCAACGCGGACTTCGACGGCGATCAGATGGCGGTGCACGTGCCTTTGTCCGCTCACGCACAGGCCGAGGCGCGGCTGCTGATGCTGGCCTCGCGGAACCTGTTCAAGCCCGCGGACGGCGCCCCCATCACCGCCCCCAAGTACGACATCGTTCTGGGCTGCTACTATATGACCCAGGAGAATCCCAACGCGCAGGGCGCCGGCAAGCTGTTCGAGAGCGAAGAGGCCGTTGTCAGCGCGTATGAGTACCGCAAGGTGGACCTCCACGCCTCGATCAAGGTGCGTGTGCCGCAGATCAGCGTGGTTTTGGAGGACGAGAAGGGCCAGGAGGTCACGCCGGACGAGCAGTTGCTCATCGAGCTGCGCCGCTCCGTGGCGATCAACACCAAGGACGAGCACCCGGTGCACGAGCGGTTCTTCGACTTCGTGGTCACCGATGAGCTGGTGGCGCAGGAGCGGGACGAGCCGGTGACCTGGACCCTGCGGTCGGACGTGGCGAGCAAGAACCAAAGGATCCTGGAGGCGCTGGAGTATTACGCGATCCAGGCCTGCCGGGAGGGCACCTGCGCGGTGGGAACGCGGATCAGGGCCTGTGTGCGGCGCGACCTTCTGTCCACCACGGTGGGGCGTGTGATCTTCAACTCGTACCTGCCGCTGGACATGCGGTTCATGAACCACGACATTGCCAAGGAAGAGCTGGGCAAGCTGGTGGACCGCTGCTACTCGATCTACGGTCAGGCGCGGACGGCGGAGCTTCTGGACACCATCAAGTCCGCGGGGTTCCGGTACGTGACTCGGTCGGGGCTGAGCATCTGCATGCGGGACACCAATGTGCCCACGGATCGGGAGCAGATCATCGGCCGGACGGAGCGGGAGGTGCGCCGGATCAACGATGCGGCCGCCAAGGGCCACATCCTGGCCGACGAGCGCGAGCAGTTGGTGCTGGAGCTGTGGCTCAAGGCCCGTGAGGACATCGCGGACCAGATTCTGGCCAATATCGACTCCTTCAACTCGATCTGGATGATGACCAACTCCGGCGCGCGCGCCAACCGCAGCCATATCTCGCAGATCTCGGGCATGCGCGGTCTGATGAGCGACCCGTTCGGTCGTCTGATCGAGGACATGCCGGTGAAGAGCAACTTCAACGACGGGCTCAACGTGCTGGAGTATTTCGTGTCCACCCACGGAGCGCGCAAGGGTCTGGCGGACACGGCTCTGCGCACGGCGGACGCCGGGTACCTCACCAGGCGACTGGTGGACGTGGCGCAGGATGTGATGATCCGTGCCGACGACTGCGGGACGACCGAGGGCATCTTGGTGTACCCGTTCTACGAGCACGAGCTGCACTGCCCCAGTTGCGGTCAGGAGGACCACCACCGCACCGGTGAGTGCCACTACTGCGGCGCGGCGCTGCGCACGATGAAGAACAGCGACCTGCTGGAGGGCCTCGAGGAGCGCATCGTGGGGCGGACGACGGCGGTGGATGTGGTGCATCCGGAGACGGGGGAGGTGCTGGTGTCGGCGGGCAGGGTGATCAACGAGCGTCTGTCGAAGCTGATCGTGGACGCCGGTGTGGTGGAGATGACCATCCGCTCACCGCTGACTTGCGAGCTGCGGCGGGGAATCTGCGCCGCCTGCTACGGGCGCGACCTGGCGCGGCGGCGGCCGGTGGAGACGGGCACGGCCATCGGGATCATCGCGGCCCAGTCCATCGGTGAGCCGGGGACGCAGCTTACGATGCGGACCTTCCACACCGGCGGTGTGGCGGGTGAGTACATCACCGGCGTCGCGGACGTGAAGAAGCGCAAGCAGCAGGCGCTGCGCAGCCTGAGCGACGACATCGATCAGGGCCTGGTCTCGCTGGACATGGTCGGTGGCGGGGGCCGGGCACGGCGCAAGGCGATCCGTGAGATGCTCAAGGTGCTGGAGACCTCGGTTCACGGGCTGCTGCGCGTGGTGGAGCTGTTCGAGGCCAGGACACCCAAGGGCCAGGCGATCACCGCGAAGGTGGATGGTGTGGTGGCGGAGATCGAGACCAAGGGTCTGCGCACGGTGATCATCCACTCCGAGCACTCGCTGGATGACCTCAAGACGATCCAGGGCGAGCGTGTGGCCGAGGACGTGGTGAGCCCGGACGGCAAGACGCTCCTGGCCAAGACGGGGCAGAAGCTGCTGAAGAAGGTGCGGGCGCGGCTGCGCAAGGCCGGGGTGGAGACGGTGAAGATCAGCACCTCTCACCTTGTGCCCTACCGTGGCGAGCTGTTCGTTCAGGAGGGCACCGAGGTGCATGCCGGTGACCGGCTGACGGCGGGTCCGGTGGACCCGCAGAGCATCCTGGAGATGAAGGGCGTGCAGGGGGTGCAGGACTATCTGCTGCGGGAGATCCAGGCGGTGTACAAGGCGCAGGGCGTGAGCATCAACGACAAGCACATCGAGATCATCATCCGCCAGATGCTGCGGAAGCGGAAGATTCGCGACCACGGCGACACGCGGTTTTTGCCGGGAGAGATCGTGGATCGGTTCGACTTCGAGGACGAGAATCGGCGGGTGCGGGACCTGGGCGGGACGGAGGCCACGGCGGACCCGATCCTGCTGGGGATCACTCAGGCCTCGCTGGCGACGGAGAGCTTCCTGTCGGCGGCCTCGTTCCAGCGCACCACGCGGGTGCTGACGGAGGCGGCGTGTGAGTACCGGCGCGACCCGCTGCTGGGCCTGAAGGAGAACGTGATCATCGGTCGGCTGATCCCGGCGGGCAGCGGCATGCCCGTGCACCGGGAGGGCGCGCTGACCTTCTCCGACGATGTTGCGGAGACGTTGCGGGCGCACGCTCCGGTGGCCACGGTGGAGCCCGGACACTCGATGGAGCAGTTCTTGGAGGACATCGAGTCCGCCCGGGACGCCGGCCTGGCTCTGCTGGAGGACCTGCGGGGTGGCGGCGAGGATGACGAGGAGGAAGAAGATGACGTGGAGGGGCTGTCCCCGGAGGAGGAGGACGAGGAGTCCCAGGAGGAGTAGGGGCCGGCGGTGGGTCTTGATGTGGCCGAGTTGTCTCAGGTGCGTCTTTTGGGGCCGTCTGTGGTGGGGAAGGGAGACGTGTCGGGTCGGGGATGGGCGATGTGGGTGGGGGGATGCGGAAAGGGCGAAAAATGCCTTGGATTTCCCTTGACACATCCTGGGAACGTCAGTATACTTGACTGCCTGTAGCCCAGTAGGCAAGCGCACTGTCCTCAACGAGCGCAGGGGCGCCGGAGAGTGCGAACTGCCTGCTGTCGTAGTTATGACTGGAATAGGCATGGGGCTGTAGTCGGCCGTGGTACCGGGTGCGTCTCACCCGTCCTCGGCACTCAGCGCACAGGGTTTGAAGAGTGTATATGGCCCGCACGGGGACCCGGGCGGGTAGCCATTACACGTGTGATCGCACCCTAAGGCCCCTCTGCAGTGTCGATGAGGGGTCTTTGTTTTCTGTCGACGTTTGGGTGGCCGCGTGAAGGTTCTGGGCTACGCGACAAAGGAGTGACGTGTGTGCCGACAATCAGCCAACTGGTGCGCAAGGGTCGCAAGAAGAAGGAGCGGAAGATGAGCACTCCGGCGTTCAAGGTGGTGTGGAACGCGGAGAAGCGGAAGAGCCGCTGGGTGGAGGGAGCTCCTCAGCGACGCGGAGTGTGCACCCGTGTCTGGGCGCAGACGCCGAAGAAGCCGAACTCTGCGCTGCGCAAGTGCGCGCGTGTGCGTCTGTTCAACCGGCAGGAAGTGACGGCCTACATTCCCGGCGAGGGGCACAACCTGGCGGAGCACTCGATCGTATTGGTGCGTGGCGGGCGGGTGAAGGACCTGAACTCGGTGAAGTACCACGTGATCCGCGGGACGTTGGACGCGGCGGGTGTGGAGAATCGCCGGCAGGCGCGGTCCAAGTACGGCACCAAGAGGCCTTCGTAGCGATTGTGGGCGCGGTGACGCGTCTGTCAGGCACACAGCGCGCGTACCGGCCGAAGGGCGCGCGGAGTGCGTCAGCCAGTTTAGGGAAGGTGGTCGTGCATGCCACGCAGGACAGAGGCCCCGAAGCGAGTGATCAACCCGGACCCGATGTTTGGCAGTGTCACTGTCCAGCGGGTCATCAATAAGCTGATGCTGGGCGGCAAGAAGGCCACGGCGGAGCGGATCTTCTACGGCGCGACGCAGCTCATCGCCGAGCGCACCGGCGGCAATCCGCTGGACGTGTTCTCTGCGGCGCTGAAGAACATCATGCCTCAGGTGGAGGTACGGCCGCGGCGCGTGGGTGGAGCGACGTACCAGGTGCCGGTGGAGGTCTCAGCGCGTCGGCAGTTGACGCTGGGGATTCGCTGGCTGGTGAACGCCACCCGTGACCGGCCGGAGCGCACGATGATCGAGCGGTTCGCGGGCGAGCTGATGGACGCGGCGAATCGCGAGGGTGCGGCCTGCAAGCGCAGGGACGACATGCACCGCATGGCAGAGGCAAATAAGGCTTATTCCCACTACCGATGGTAGGGCCGATTGCAGTTCCACTGTGGCGATCTGGCTTGAGAAGGACCTGGTAGCAAACGTGTCCCAGATACCCCTTGAGAAGACTAGAAATATCGGCGTGGCCGCCCACATCGACGCGGGCAAGACCACCACGACGGAGCGCATCCTGTTTTACACGGGACGCGTGCACCGGATGGGCGAGGTCGACGACGGCGATGCCACGATGGACTGGATGCCTCAGGAGATGGAGCGAGGCATCACCATCACCAGCGCGGCCACCACGGCGGAGTGGAAGGGGCACCGGATCAACCTGATCGACACCCCCGGCCATGTGGACTTCACCGCGGAGGTGGAGAGGTCGCTGCGAGTCCTGGACGGGATGATCATGGTGATGTGCGCCGTCGGCGGGGTGCAACCCCAGTCGGAGACCGTCTGGCGGCAGGCCAATAAGTACAGCGTTCCCCGCATTGTGTTCGTCAACAAGATGGACCGCACCGGGGCGGACTTTCACGACGTATTGCATCAGATGCGCCTGCGCCTGGGCGCCCACGTGATCGCGGTTCAGCTCCCGATCGGGGCGGAGTCCGAGTTCCGGGGGGTCATCGACCTTCTGGAGCGCAAGGCGTATGAGTGGACGGGGGAGGCGGGCGAGGAGTACGAGGAGATCCCGATACCTCCGAACATGGCGCAGCGGGTGGAGAGCTTCCGGGAGCACCTGGTGGTCTCGGTGGCGGAGACGGACCCGGACCTTGAGAACATGTACCTCGAGGGGCAGGAGCCCACGGTGGCGCAGATCAAGGCGGCACTGCGCCGGGCCACGATCTCCGGGACGATTGTGCCGGTGCTGACGGGGACGGCGCTGAAGAACAAGGCCGTACAGCCGCTGCTAGACGGCATCGTGGACTACCTGCCCTCGCCGCTGGAGACCCAGGACATCGCGGGGACGCATCCGAAGACCGGGGAGCCCGTGACGCGGAAGCCCTCGCCGTCGGAGCCGCTGTGTGCCTATGTGTTCAAGGTAGTGGGCGACGCCTTCGTAGGGCAGCTTTCCTACGTGCGGATTTACTCGGGGCGGATGAAGAAGGGCGAGAACGTCCTCAACAGCCGCACCGGGAATCGCCAGCGGCTGGGTCGCCTGCTGCGGATGCACGCCAACCGACGGGAGGACCTGGAGGAGGCCCAGACCGGGGACATCGTGGGCATCGTGGGGCTCAACGGCGCGGCCACGGGGGACACCCTGTGTCCGCAGGAGAAGCCGATCGTGCTGGAATCGATCACTTTCCCCGAGCCGGTGATCGCGCTGGCGATCGAGCCCAAGACGAAGGCCGACGAGGACCGGCTGACGGATGCGCTGGCCAAGCTCTCGGCGGAGGACCCGACGCTGGCGGTGAAGACGGACCAGGACACCGGCCAGCAGATCATCTCGGGGATGGGCGAGCTGCACCTGGAGATCATCACAGATCGTCTGCGGCGCGAGTTCAACGTAGACGTGAACGTGGGCAAGCAGCATGTGGCGTACAAGGAGACGATCACCCGGGCGGCCGAGGGCGAGGCGCGGTTCGTGCGGCAGACCGGTGGCCGCGGTCAGTTCGGCCACGTGATCCTGAAGCTGGAGCCGGCGGCGGAGGACGTGCATCTGGAGTTTGAGGATCAGACCAAGGGTGGGGTCATCCCGCACGACTTCATCCCGGCGGTGGAGCGGGGGATCCGGGAGGCCATGGACAGTGCCCCGTTGGCCGGCTATCCGGCCACGCGCATCCGGGCCATCCTGCTGGGCGGGTCGTTCCACGAGGTGGACTCCAGCGATCTGGCGTTCAAGGTAGCCGGCGGCATGGCCTTCCGCAATGTGTATGAGAAGGCGCATCCGGTGTTCCTCGAGCCGATCATGTCGACCGAGGTCATCACCCCGGAAGCGTACATGGGGGACGTGGTCAACGACCTGAACTCGCGGAGGGCGGAGATCCAGAGCATCAATGCGGGGTCGGGTGACACGCAGGTGATCGTGGCGCGGATCCCGCTGGCGGAGATGTTCGGGTACTCGACGACGCTGCGCTCGCTGAGCCAGGGCCGGGCGACGTACACCATGGAGCCGGAGCTTTATCAGCCGGTGCCGGACAGCGCGCTGGTGGCGAGGGCCGGTCGATAGTCTCATGGGATGGGGCGCGCGGGGACGCGCGGTCCGGGCGTGAGAAGGACGCAGCGCCCAGCACTAGAGAGCATACAGACGGGCGAGGCAAAGCCCGGGTCGGTTGGAGGTAGGGCCAACAATGGGAAAAGCGAAGTTCGAGCGAACCAAGCCGCACGTT
>CAZXDD010000085.1:0-18577 GCA_964639415.1 uncultured Armatimonadia bacterium | reverse complement strand
CACAACAACGGCAAGCTCCCGCAGGCCCGTGCCGAGGCGGAGTTCAGAGCCGCCCGGTACGCCGACTTGGCCTCCGACTTCCCCTACTCGGCCCGGCCCATCACCAAGTGGGGCAAGCACGTCACAGAGATCATGGCGGAGGCTCTCGGCCTGCGGTGTGGCTGGCGCGACGTGACGGTGACCTGCGACGCCGGCCTGAGAGGCGTCAGCCGCCCGGACGGACCGTACGCCATCGTCCACGACTGGACCGCGTGGGCGAAGCTGGGCGGCCGGGTCCGGCGCTGGTTCCCGGAGCCCTGGGAAGTGGTCACCCGCAGGCTGTCGGACATGGGTCTGCGGGTCATCCAATTGGGCGGCGCCGACGAGGAGCCGATCCCCGGCGCCTGCACGGACTACCGGGGCCGCACCAGCTTCCCCGAGATGGTGTCCCTGGTGCGCAACGCCGAGCTATGCATCACGGTGGATGCCGTCACCTGCCACCTGGCCGCGGCGGTGGGCACCCCGGCGGTGGTGCTCTTCGGCCCGACGCCGGCGGCGCTGATCGGCTACCCCTGCCACGCGAACCTGCAGGCTGAGTGGGTCTGCGAGCCCTGCTGGTGGTCGGAGGGCGAGTGGCGCGTGCGCTGCGTGCGCAATCGCGACTACGCGTGTATGAGAGCCATCACGCCGGATTGGGTCATGGCGGAGGCGCAGAGGTTGCTGGGGCGAGGAGCAGTGCCGCTCGCCAGCGCCTGGTCGTCGCCGGTTCGTAGGAGGAGGCCGACATGGCGCAACCCGTCTTCTACCCCGAGGAACTCCGCTTCCTGAGGCAGCGTGCGGCCCTCGCGGCCCAGTGCTTCCCCCTGCGCTGGATCGTTGAGCTCGGCACCGGCTGCGGCCTGTCGACCCAGGCGCTGGCCGAGGGCCTCTGCGAGCACAAGCCTGCTGGCAGCGCCAAGGTCCTGACCATCGACGACTACCGCCAGGCGGAGCTGTTCCAATGGTCCGCGCCGGTCGCCGTGGAGCGCATCCGGCAGGCCGGCCTGGACCCGTGGGTGGAGTTCCGCCAGGCCGACACCCACGGCGACTGCTGGGAAGCCTGGACCGACCCGGTCCACCTCATCTTCATCGACGCCGGCCACGACTATGCCAGCGCGAAGGCCGACTTCGACGTGTGGCTGCCGAAGCTAGTCACCGGCGGGATGGTGCTATGCCATGACGTGATGGTCGAGCCCGACGTGCTACTGAGGGACGGGGCACTGGAGGGCTTGCAGGACGATGGCTACCTGGGCAGCACGATCGCCTTCGGCCAAGCCCTCAAGGCCACGGCTCCCAGTATGATGGGCCGCTGCATGACGATTGGGTGGTTTGTGGTGGGGTGAGAGTGCCTCACGCCCACGCCCACATCTCAAGCTCCAGGTCATCACCGGCTGACGCCACCTCAACGTGACGATAGCCGTCGGTCAGCTCCGCCAGCAAGGCCGGCAAGGAGGAGGCATCCCCCGGCGCGTGATAGGCGCTCACAGCCAGAGTCGGGTGGAAGCGCCGTAGGGTGTTCGCCGCACCCCGCAGGACCTGATGCTCGTGGCCTTCGGTGTCTATCTTGATGACATCGACCCGGGCCAGGTCTGCCTGCCGGACCATGTAGTCCACCGTGTTCATCCCCACATCCACGAGCCAAGCCTGGGGATCGGGGGCTCCGGAGGCAATCCAGCTTCCTCCGGAGACGCAACCGAGACTGCATTGCAGAGAAGCGCGGCCGATGTACTCACCGACCGCGCTCTCCACGATCTGCATTGGCAGCTCGTAGTGGGCCCGGAGACGCTCCAGACAGCGGAGATTGGCAGGTACTGGCTCTACCGCCAGCACATGCGCCCCAAGCCGGCAGGCCACAAGCGAGAACAGCCCCACATTGGCGCCGACATCCAGCACCTGCATTCCCGGTCGCACGAACTCCCGCGCTCGGTACTGGTCGCTGGACACCACTGCCCAGTACCCATGTGCCACTTCCCATTCCCATTGTGGGACGTGGGGACTGAACACAACATCGCCATTGGCCAGTGACACCCTCACGATGCAGTCGGTGACCTGTGTGTCGGCAAACTCCAGATACTGCAATGCCACCGGGCAGATCCCTCCTCGCACTAGCTCCGCTGATGTATGGCTTGAGCGCCCCACGCTGCCCACGTATGCGCCTACAGCGCGTTCGGGGGCCGTTGGACTGGCCGGGGGCGAGAGAGAACCCGCGCACTCCTCCCGGCTTGTGGGGAGCGCCTCGTGCTCTTGGTCGTCGTGGCGATAGCTACATGTACCCGCCTTCGGGGTTCGCCGTGGGATCCACCCGGTTCACCATCCGGGCGATCGTGGTGGGCTTGAACTCCGCCCCTGTCGCCGTCCGGTGGCCCTCGTCGTTGAACAGGTCGGCGATCTCCTGCAGTGTCCTTCCTTGTCGGCGCGACTCCGTCGCCCGTTCTTGCAGCTCTGTGTTCAACGGTGGTCTCCCAAGCTGGACGCCCTTGGCCCGGGCGGCCGAGAGACCTTCCTTCGTCCGCCGGCTGATCCGCTCGCGCTCCACCTGGGCCAGGGCGATCAGAAACGGCAAGGCCTCATTGCGCAGCTCGCCGCGTTGCACCTGCCAGCCTTCGTCGCTGCTCAACAGACTGATGCCCTGACTGCGGGCCTGCTCCACCAATGACGCCAGATGGAGCTGCGAACGCCCAAGTCGGTCCAGCTTCGGAAACAGGATGCCCTCCGCCTCACCCTCCGTCACCCGCCGCCACACGTCGTCAAGCCCATCCCGTTGCTTCGCGCCGCTCTCCACATCCCGTACCAGGTCGATCAGGTCGATGCCCTCGCGCGCCGCCGCTTCCCGCAGGCGCCCGATCTGTCCGTCCAGGGAATGACCGTTCCGTCCCTGGTCGGCGGTGGAGACTCGGATATAGCCGATGAAGCGGCCACCGCCGGTGGTGAACCGTGCTTGCTGTTGGCGCTGGGATTTGGAGCCGCGGGGGCGGGCCATGGGGGTGTCCTCCGGTGTTGTGGGAGCACCCCAGATGGTAGCATGTTTTACGTATACGGTCAATAGCGTAAAACAAGGGTGCCGGGAACGCACGTGCTCCCGGCTGTCTGGGCTCGATGACAGCCGGCGCAGACCTATTGACTGCTAGTGCCGCATAACTTATACTTGTGAGTATAATACTTACGAGTATAATAATGGAGGCGCCCCCATGCCCTTCATCGGTCGTGTCTCGGAGCTATCCTTCCTCAACGAGCTGTACGGTAGCGACCGCCCTGAGCTGTACATCCTCTATGGACGTCGCCGGGTGGGGAAGACGGAACTCCTACGCGAGTTCTGCCAGGGCAAGCGGCATGTGTACTTCCAGGCGGCTCAGGTCTCCGAAGACGACAATCGGCGGCACTTGGCGGCCGCGATCGCCGAGGGGCTGCAGGAGCCCTTGCTGGCGATGGCGCGTTTCGATGATTGGGAGACGCCGCTGCAGGAGCTGTCCAGGCGGGCGCGGGATGACAGGCTGGTCGTGGTGTTGGATGAGTTCCCCTATCTGTGTGACTCGGCGCCAGGGCTGCCTTCCTTGTTGCAGCGCTTCTGGGATCACAATGCCCGTGAGAGCCGGCTGTTGCTTGCCCTGTGCGGCTCAGCCATCAGCTTTATGGAGAACGAGGTGCTGGCCGAGCGGTCGCCCCTGTTCGGCCGTCGCACCGGCCAACAAGAGCTTCTGCCATTCGGCTTCCGCGAGGCGGCACAGTTCGTGCCACGCTACGGGTCGGAGGATAGGCTGCGCGTCTTCGGCATCCTGGGCGGCATGCCCATGTATCTGACCCAGTTCAACGACCGCGTCTCACTGGCTCAGAACGTACAGGCACACATCCTGCGCCCGCAGGCCTTGCTGCACGAGGAGCCCACAAACCTGCTGCGGGGGGAACTGCGCGACCCGGGCACTTATCACAGCATTCTAAACGCCATCGCTTCGGGGCTGACGCGCAGCACGGAGATCGCCCAGCGGGTTGGCATCGCCGTCACGGCGCTGGGCCGGTACCTGCCGGCACTGCAGGAGTTGCGTCTGGTGCGCCGCGTCGTCTCTGCCGGAGACCGAGCACCGGAGAAACGCGCCCGCGGGCGCTACTTCCTGGACGATCACTTCCTGCGCTTCTGGTACCGCTTCGTCTTACCGAACCGGAGCCTGCTGGAAGTGGGCGAAGGCCGGCGGGTCTGGGATGAGCGCATTGCCCCTCAACTGGACGAGTATTTGGGACGGGTGTTTGAGGGCGTCTGTGCCCAGTACGTGAGGAACCACGCCCGGGAGAGGTTACCGGCGTTACCCATAGGGCGCGTGGGGCCCTTCTGGCACAAAGAGGCGGAGATCGACTTGGTCTGGCACAACGACGATGGAAGTACCAGTTGCGCCGAATGCAAGTGGACGAGGGCGCAGATGGGGGAGAGGGAGCTACGCGACCTGCAGGAGAATGCGGTAGCGTTGCCGGCGGAGTGGCAACGCGACCTCCGGTATGTGCTGTTCTCCCGGGCGGGCTTCACGGAGGATCTACGGCGGCAGGAGGACGGGAACAGGTTGGTGCTCGTCGGTCTGGAGGATATAGGCGGGGAGGAACGTTAGCAGACCGAGGAGGCCAGAGCAAGGCCCGCATGTCTGCAGGAAGCGCAGAGGTTCGGCCCGTAGATCATTGCATTGTGCCTTCTAGCTGGCGCCGCCGATGGCGGAGGGCAGCAGGATGACTTCGTACGCTCACGGCCCCTGCTCCCGCATGTAGTCACGCAGCGGTCGCCCGTGTTGGTTGTCGGAGTCCACTTCTATGCCACTACGGTTCCCGTGGGCCCAGAGGTCTTCCGCAAGGCGCTCGCCCGGACCACTTGCGCGACCACCCCGGGCCGTGCTTTGATGAAGCCACCCATGACAGACCCGGCAATCGGACCCGGCGACGATCTGGACGCACTGCTCGCGGAAGCCGAGAGCCATCTTGCCCGGCTCGACCGCGAACGTACCGCGTTGCAGGCCCTCATTGCGGACCTGCGGCGACGGCGCTCGGACCGCCAGCCCGAAGCGACGGTTGCCGACTTCCCTGGTGCAACTGTCACCAGGGACTCTCCGACGGCCGAGAAGCTGGCACTCTTCAGGCGGCTGTTCCGCGGCCGTGAAGACGTGTATCCCCGCCGCTGGGAGAACCCCAAGACGGGGCGTTCCGGCTACCAACCGGCCTGCAGTAACGAATGGACCCCGGGCCTGTGCAACAAGCGTGTGGTCAAGTGCCCCGACTGTTCGCACCGGCAGTTCATCCCACTTTGCGACGATACCATTCGGCACCACCTCACGGGCTTTGACCCCGCGGAGCCTTCTCTGCGTGGCGAGCCCCGGAATTTCACTATAGGGGTCTACCCACTGCTGCCCGACGAGACTTGCTGGTTCCTGGCGGCGGACTTCGACAAGACCACCTGGGAGCATGACGCCCTCGCGTTCATGGAAACCTGTCGCGCCCAGGACGTCCCCGCAGCGTTGGAGCGCTCACGGTCCGGCAAAGGCGGGCATGTCTGGATCTTCTTCTCCGAGCCGGTGCCGGCGGTCCTGGCCCGCAAGCTGGGGGCGTCTCTGCTGACCAAGACGATGGAACGTCGCCCTGAGATCGGTCTGGATTCCTATGACAGGTTCTTCCCCAGCCAAGACACCATGCCCCAAGGGGGCTTCGGGAATCTGATCGCTCTCCCTCTGCAGCGCAAACCCAGGGAGCAGGGCAACAGCCTGTTTGTGGATGATGCCCTGACAGCCTACCAAGACCAACTGGCTTTCCTGTCATCACTGCGCCCGATGTCTCTTGAGGCCGTCATGGACCAAGTTGAAGAAGCCCAGCGCACTGGGCAGATACTCGGCGTGCCCATGCCCATCTCCGATGGCGACGAGGAGGCCCCCTGGCAGGCGCCGCCCTCTCGGCGGCACCCGGATACCACAATCACCGGGCCTCTTCCCGAGAGTGTGTCCATCGTCTTGGGCAATCAGGTATACGTCGCCAAGTCCGACCTTCCCCCTGCGCTGACCAACCGCCTCATCCGGCTTGCCGCCTTCCAAAACCCCGAGTTCTACAAGGCCCAAGCCCTGCGCCTGTCCACCTTCGGCAAGCCGCGCATCATCTCGTGCGCAGAGGATTTCGCCCGGCACGTCGCCCTCCCTCGCGGCTGTCTGGATGAGACTGTCGAGCTATTCCAGTCACTGGGGGTTACGGTCGATACTGACGACGAGCGAGAGCGCGGCGTTGCTCTCGATGTCCAGTTCCACGGCACACTCCGACCGGATCAGCAGGAGGCCTTCGACGCGCTTGTCGCCCATGAGACCGGAGTGCTGGCGGCAACCACTGCGTTCGGCAAGACCGTGGTCGCAGCAAGCCTGATCGCTCAGCGCGGTGTGAGCACGCTGGTGCTCGTGCATCGCCAGCAGTTGCTGGACCAGTGGACCGAGCGACTCTCACAGTTCCTGGGGTTGCAGCGTAGCGACATCGGCCAGATCGGTGCCGGCAAGCGCAAGCCCAACGGACGCATCGATATCGCGCTCCTGCAGAGCCTTTGCCGCAAAGGCGTCGTGGACGATCTGGTAGCCCAGTACGGACACCTCGTAGTCGACGAGTGTCACCACCTGCCGGCAGTGAGTTTCGAGTTGGTCGCCCGGGCATGCAAGGCGCGGTACGTCACCGGCCTGTCAGCGACGGCGATCCGCAAGGACGGCCATCACCCCATCATCTTCATGCAGTGTGGGCCCATCCGCCATCGCGTGGACGCCCGAGCACAGGCGGAGCTGAGGCCCTTCGATCACCGCGTCATCGTCCGCCCCACGGGCCTTTCCCTGGCGTCGACCGGGTCTCCCGAAGACTCGCCGACAATCCACGAGCTGTACGCAGCGATCGCCAGCGACGAGGGCCGGAACGATATGATCATTGCAGACGTGCTGCAGGCGGTAGCGATGGGGCGATCGCCGGTCGTGCTCACCGAGCGCAGGGAGCACCTGGAACTCCTCGATGCCCGCCTTCGCCCGTTGGTACGCAACCTTATCGTGCTGAAGGGCGGCATGGGCGTTCGCCAACGACGAGTGGTGTCCGAGCAACTGCAGGGCATACCGGACGATGAGGAGCGGGTTCTTCTCGCGACCGGTCGCTACCTGGGCGAGGGCTTCGATGACGCCCGTCTGGACACCCTCTTCCTGACCATGCCCGTCTCCTGGAGAGGGACGGTCGCCCAGTACGCGGGACGTCTGCACCGCATGCACGACGCCAAGACCGAGGTGCTCATCTACGACTACGCGGATCTGCAGGTGCCGATGTTGGCGCGCATGCACTCCAGACGCATCAAGGGATACCAAGCCATCGGGTACCGGGTGGAGTACGCCGAGCCGGGGGCGGAACTGGAGAGCACCGGGGAAGACCGCGTGGACAATGGACAGGCATAGGCGGGCGTTGCCTTGCCAGCCTGTTGGCTTCGCAATGCCTTCCGGGACTTGACGTCAGGCAACACACAGACGCCCTATGTATTCCGCCGGCCCATAGCAAGTGAAGTAGGACGACGGCGACAACGTCCTCTTGCACGACTGGAACCTGATAGTGCCCGCCGGCATCGTGGCCCGGACGTGGCAGGAGGTCATATGAGGGTCTCAGCGGAGCGCTTGGCGATCGAGGCTGAAGCCACGGGCTTCCGGCCGGAGATACTGGGGAACCGCATCCATGCCGAGTCTACTCGCCTGGACAAGGGCCCATGGGCCTGATAGTATTACGTATGTATATTGATTACTGCTGGTAATACTATCGGGAACAGGCGAGAGCAATGGGACATAGCACTGCCATAGCGCGGGCCAAGGATGTCTTTCTCCGGGCGGGCGGGGCTCTCCGCACGCACCAGGCGCTACGGCTTGGGATCCACCCCGGAACACTGTACGCCATGCGGGACGCGGGACTGCTGGAGCGAGTTAGCCGGGGGCTCTATCGGCTTGCCGACCTGCCGGAGCCGAGCGCCCCTGACCTGCTGCCGATCAGCTTCAAGGTGCCCGCCAGCGTGATCTGCCTGATCTCCGCCCTGTCGTTCCACGAACTCACCACAGAGATACCCCACGAGGCGTACGTGGCCCTGAAGCGGGGGGCCGAGCCTCCACGCCTGGAGTACCCTCCCCTACGGGTGTTCTGGTTCACGGGCGCGGCATTCACGGAGGGCATTGAGACCCACGCGCTGGACGGCATGTCTGTGCGCGTCTATTCCCCCGAGAAGACCATCGCCGATTGCCTCAAGTACCGCAACAAGCTGGGCCTGGACGTTGCCATCGAGGCTCTCAAGCTCTACAAGGCCCGCGGCGGTATGAAGATCGAGGACCTGCTGCACTTCGCGCGGGTCTGCCGGGTGGAGAACGTCATGCGCCCGTATCTGGAGGTACTCGCGTGATTCCAAGCACCCCCGAACTTGACGACAAGCATCATAACCCATAGACTTTCTATGTGTTCTGGTGATTGATAGCAAGCGGGGCCCGGATATGAAGGTGGACAGGTTCTTCGCACGTCATCCCGTCTTCACGGGCGAGGAGTTCGCTGCATTCCGTGTGGCGCAGGGGACCAATGTGGCGAGATCCGCCGAAGCCCTGCTTGCCTACCACGTCAAGGCCGGCAATCTCCTGCGGCCCAGACGCGGGCTGTACGCTGTTGTGCCGCCCGGCATGTCTCCGGATACAGCCCCTGTGGACCCGTACCTTCTGGCCACGAAGACCACCGACGACGCCGTGCTTGCCTACCATACCGCCCTGGAAGTGCACGGAGCAGCGTACTCCCCCCACGAAAGAGTGCTCTTCGCCACCCGGCACGCCATCCGTCCATGGTCGTTTCGATCAGTGCGCTTCCGTCCCGTGCGGGTACCGTGTGCACTGCTCCAGAACGACGCCGTCGACACCCAGGTCACCACAGTCGACCGTGCCGGTCTAGACGCAAAGGTCACGACGCTGGAGCGAACACTTGTGGACGTGCTCGACCGCCCAGACCTCGGAGGCGGCTGGGAGGAGATCTGGCGTTCGTTGGAGGCCGTGAGCTTCTTCGACCTGGAGGCGGTGGTCGACTACGCGCTCCTGCTGAGCAACGCCACGACAATCGCGAAGGTGGGCTTCTTCTTGGAGCAGCACCGGACGACGCTGGCGGTGGAGGAGACGCACCTGCGGCCGCTTCGCGCCCGCGCCCCACGCCAGCCCCACTATGTTGCCCGCAATGATAGTCGCGACAACGTCCTCTTGCGTGACTGGAACCTGATAGTGCCGGCTGACATCGTGGCCCGGACGTGGCAGGAGGTCATATGAGGATCTCAGCAGAGCGTCTGGCGATCGAGGCTGAAGCCACGGGCTTCCGGCCGGAGATACTGGAGAAGGTCATTCACCTGCTGGGGCTACTTGAGGATTTCGGCAGGCACCCCTACCTCCGAGAGCGTCTGGCGCTCAAAGGTGGCACGGCCCTGAACCTCTTCCTGTTTGATGTGCCACGGCTGTCGGTGGACGCAGACCTGAACTACATCGGGGCCGCCGACCGGGAGACAATGCTCCAAGAGCGCCCACAGGTCGAGGATGCTCTCCAGGCTGTCTGCTCGCGCCGGGGCTACCGGGTGCGCAGGGCTCCTGATGAACACGCCGGCGGCAAATGGCATCTGGCCTATCCGAGTTCGATCGGGATGGACGCAAACTTGGAAGTCGATCTCAACTACATGCTACGGGTGCCGCTCTGGCCACCCAGCCGCGCCGACTCGAAGCAGGTTGGCTCATATAGGGTCCGTGGTGTGCAGCTCATCGACATCCACGAACTGGCGGCAGGGAAGCTGGCCGCGCTGTTTGCCAGGAGTTCGCCACGTGATCTGTTCGACGCTCACCGGCTACTGACACAGGCGTCACTCGACCCACGTCGACTCAGGTTGGCCTTTGTGGTCTACGGTGCGATGAACCGCCGGGACTGGCGCTCCATTGCTATCGAGGATGTAGACATCGGCCCCCAGGCTCTCCGGGACCAGCTACTGCCCTTGCTGCGTCGCTCAGAACTGGACACTATCGGGGAGCCTGACAAACTGCAGCGAACGCTCGTCGACGAGACCCGGCTACGTCTGGGGGCTCTGTTGCCCTTCTCTGATGGCGAGGCCGAGTTTCTCGACCGTCTGCTGGACCACGGCGAGATCCTGCCGGGCCTCATCACCGATGACGGGGCAATGGCGGACCGCATTGAGCAACACCCGATGCTGGAGTGGAAGGCGCTCAACGTGCGGCAGTACCGATCACGCTAACGCCGTGATGGTATGCCCGATCCGCAGCTCGCGCCAAGATGGACCGGAAGGCAATGGGCTCTCCTGTCCCCGATGAAACGCCAAACGCGTATTGCGTCCGGCGTTCCGCAGGCCTGAGAGGTTGTGACGGGAAGCGATAGGCCGTTGTGTCGACACCGGGGATAAGGAGGGCCATATCACCAGGAGACACCAGACGTCTCTCCCCCACTACATGGACCGCTTCCGCCGCCTTCCCCGCAATAGGACGCCGGAGACTGGCTTGACCGTGTGGTGCAACCCACGGGCTTGGTGGGTCTCCATGAAGAGTAGCTGACGCTGGACAGACGGGCTGTGTGCGCGTCTTCGCTACAGTCATGGCAGCCCACAATGGGTAAGTGTGCGCCGTTGCTCTATCGTCGTGGGCGGCTCAGGGGGTCTCGCCGCGGTCTGCAGTCTCCTCAGACAAGGCAGATATTCGGCCCAGGATATCCCGGGCACAGAACTGCCGGTCCCGCTTGCGTCCGGACACCTCGTGCAGAAGTCCCATCGTCTCCAACTGCGTGATCGCTTTGCTGGCCGTGGGGAAGCTGACCTGGAGTTCCGTCATCGCTTGCTCGATGGTATGGAGGGTCGCCCCCTGCAGTATCGTGGGTCCAGGATGGTCCATGCGTTATCTAGGTCTGCTTTGATAGCGCCGACCTCTATTAAAGCGTGCAGCCAATCTCTTTAGCAACTGCCAACCCGTCCCGAACGCACCAACCGCCCCCGCCTTACTCCTTGCCGACGCGTCCACCACTCCATGAACCCCGCAGGTGAACAGCACATAGATCGCTGGAGCACGTGCTTCCTGAGCCCCGCGCTGCGGCCTGCCCGGGCATGCCTCAGATCGTGCCTATCCGAGACTGGGGCGCTGCGCGAGCGTGTTTCGCATAAGCCTGTTTCTGGCGAAGGTCAATCCGCTTCGCGCCTGTCGCTGTTTGTTGTCTTTCGTCGTCGGGCGGGTCTGCGATCCATCCCGGGGCGTCTCACCCCTCCCCCACCTCGATGGCTCCCATGGCTTTGGCCACCGATAGCGGGTGCACGTGGGTATAGCGCTCGGTCATACGGCTGGTGGTGTGCCCGGCGACGTCCTGCACCAGGCGCAGGTCCCGGGTATTGTCATACAGGTTCGTGAGCGCCGTGTGCCGCAGCATGTGGGGGTGGACGTCCTTCTCGATCCCGGCCTTCTTGGCCAGCCGCTTCACCAAGTCGCGGACGTAGCGGTCATTGAGCGCCCGCCCGGGCACCAGCTCCCCTGCCCCATCGGCGAAGCCTGCTTGGCGCTGCCCCTTGCTGATGGTGCAGAACAAGGGGCCGCCCTGAATGCCCAGGGCGGAGCGTTTCCCAAGCCACAATTCCAGAGCCTGTCGTGTCGCCGGCGCCAACGGGATCCCCTGCCGGGGCTTCTTGCCCTTGGTCGCCTTGCGGGGAAGCCGCAGGACCCACACCTTCACCCTATCGCCGTTGCTCCCCCACTCCTCCTGTCGGATGTCGGAGGGCTTGACCTGCAGGGCTTCCCCACAGCGTACGCCGGTCTGGGCCATGAGCTGCAGGAGAGCGGAGTTCCGGGCCCCGGTCGGGGTCCGGGTATTGATCTGATCGAGCAGGGCCTCGAGTTCGTGGTCGTCGAGCGTGGGGGTTTCAGGTGCCATGGGGTCGGATTCCCTGTATAGTACCGGAAAGTGCTCTTTCCGGTATTCTATCAGGGACGTCCCCGCCAGTCAAGCAACTTCCGGTATTAAATCACGGAGAACGCCCCTCGCCCCAACCCGCTCTCCTGCTGGCAAGACTGGTCCCCCGGCGAGCTGGCGACGGACTGCCAAACGGGGAGGCGGCAACCTGCATCCAGTGGCTGAGGGAGACCGCCAGGGCATCTGACAAACCACAGGTGGACCAGGCTGCCGACGACACCCGGGGACAGAGGAGCGCGGACCGCAGGGCGTCGCTGCGCCTCTCCCCTACCCCGTGACCCATACTCACTGGGATTGACACCGGTCTGGAACTGCGGGAAGCAAGAAGCTCCCGACCGAACCCGCAGGGCACGTGGGAACCGGTCTGGCAGCGGTCTCCAAGTCGGACTGGTTCAGGGGGGGCTCTATGGGGTTTTCCTTGCCTTACCCCGTCTCCAAGGGGATATCCAGGTCCAAAACGCGTCTCTCAGGGGGTCCGCCGGGTGTCCATTGGCGTGCACCGGAGACGTTCGACCCGACTGTCGCCGCGGCGCTTTCGGAGTGCGTTGACGGCCAGGGTGAGATGACGGAGGTTCAGGGGACGCCCGGGACGAAGGCGACACCCACGAGCCGATGTGCCGTCTTGCCCGTCGGGACTACCGCGGTTACCTGCCGGCCCGTGCGGCACGAAGGCGGCGCAGCTTCTCCACCATGGCTCCCATGCCGTCCTCGGTGCTGACGTGATAGCCGGGTATCGCCCGGAACGCTTCGATGTCCTGTGCGCGCAGGCGCATGGGCGGATTCAGCATGGGACCGCCACCCAACTGCACGATCCCCCGGCAGCGGCCCCTATCGTCGAACAGGACCTTCGCGTCATTCACACCCACCACGCCCCGGACTTCTTCGGCGGTCACCACGATCTCGTGGCAGGCGTACCGGCCGTGCTTATATCTCGGATGCAGGTGACCCCGTGGGCTGCAGCCGCCGTGAAGCTTGCATCGTCCTTCCCCTGGGTGTTCTGTGCCCCAGCCAGCCGGCCGCCGGCACGGCGTCCCGCCACGCGTCTTCGCGCCGCACTTCATCCTCTCTGCCTCCCTTGGTTACCCCTTGACCGCCAACATATCGCGACCGGTATCTTTTCATGGGGGCACCTCTCGTAGCTGCTTCCCGTGCTGTCCTCAGGACCCCGCTGTCACGGGGTCACCTGCTTGCGGATAGTTCCATGAGGGATACCTGCGTCTGGCGCCAACTGGCGGCTAAGCCTTCGTCGGTCATTGGCCGCGTCTCCCCGCTTCATCGACCTCGCCGTGGTCAGTCTGTTCCAGACACTGTATTATCCGTCTCGACCCACGATGTTTACCGTCAGCCAGGCTGCACGCTCAGCCTCTAGACAGATTCGCAGGGCACGAGATGGTCATCTTCTCTTCTTAGTGTGCACATGCGTTTGTGCGTGCTAACGGACATACTGTGGGGCTGGTGGTAGCCAGGATCCTACACAGACGAGTTGGTGTGTGCGGATGCCATCGGCACCACAAGACCCCCTTCGTGCGCAAACAAGACCCCCTTCGTGCGCAAACAAGACCCCCTTCGTGCGCAAACAGATTCGATTAGGCCAAGGGCCCCTTTGGTTTCTTGGCCATCGAGCCTGCATATAAGGGTTTATAACCCCCTATGCGCTTGCCGGGCCTGCCTTTTGGGCAGCCCGGCTTGACAATCCTGACGGCAAACATCTCCGTCAGGGAACAAGCAGTTGACGCTACAGTACGTGGAATATACGCTTGCA
Source organism: uncultured Armatimonadia bacterium (assembly GCA_964639415.1). GTDB lineage: Bacteria > Armatimonadota > Zipacnadia > Zipacnadales > JABUFB01 > CAYRFY01. Next base: position 4,827 of record CAZXDD010000085.1, on the reverse strand, counting down.
TATCTCTGAGCACCCCACCCTTCCCGGGATCTCGTAGTCTGAACACGATACCGTGGTGCACGCGGTTAGCCGGCGGGATACAGGACCCGTTCGGGGAAGTCGCGACGCCCCTCACTCCCACTATCCGGCCACCCGTCACGACTGGGGCTGCCAAACGCCTAATACGCTCTCGCGTGTTGGGCTCCCCCGGGCGTCGGTCAGCATCCGCCTCTACTCCGGAATCGAGGACGGCCTAGATGCCTCCTCGGCAACAGGTGAAGCGAGACAATGGCAGACATTCAGGAGGTATACGGGCGGCTCCTGGCCACGGACTTCGCCGGCAGAGAACTCTTCGCGGACCTGGAGGGCCAGAAGCCAGCCAAGGGCGGCAGGGAGACCACGGCCACTTGCCCATTCTGTGGGAAGCCGGGCCACTTCCAGTTCTCCTGCGAGAAGCCTGTCTGGCAATGCTGGGCCTGCAAGGAGGCAGGTGACTGGCTCCACTACCTGCAGAAGGCCAAGAGACAGGACTTCCGGCAGGCTCTCAGCTACCTGGCGGACCGGGCGGGCGTGGAGCTGGCAGGCGCAGATCAGGAGCAATGGCAGGCCTACCAGAAGCGGGCCAGCGTCCTGGAGGCGGCTCAGGCCCTGTTCGTCGCCTGGCTCAATGAGCCCGAGGGAGAGCCTGTGCGCCAATACCTGGAGGCCAGAGGCTACACCAGCGAGGAGATCGCGGATATGGAGCTGGGAGCCTACGTAGGCGGCCAGGACCGGCTCCAGGCGGCTCTCGCGAAGGCGGGCTATGACAGCCCGGAGATCAGAGACTCGGGCCTGCTGACGGGCGGTTTCGGGACAAGTCACAGTATTGCCTGCCTGTGGCGGGATCAGGCCGGCAGGGCAATGGGCCTTGTCTGCCGGGCCATCGAGGACGGCCTGGAGCCGAAGTACAAGGCGAGTGTCGGCCTGGCCAAGGATCAAGGCCTGGTGGGCCTGAGCAGGCACAGGCGGGCGGAGGCGGTCGTCTTGGTGGAAGGCGTCCTGGACGCTCTCTACGGGACGGCACAGGGCTTCTCTGTGGTGGCCACGGGCGGGACCAGCCTGTCCTCGGCACAGATCAAGCTCCTGCAGGACAACGGGACCAAGGAGGTCCTGCTGTTCCTGGACAGCGACAAGCCAGGCCAGGACGCCACGCCGCGAATCATCGAGCAGCTCAGAGGCTCACTCCTGCGGACCTACGTGGTGCCACCTGTGGAGGGCTACAAGGACCTGGATCAGCTTCTCCGGGACGGTGGGAAGACGACCTTCCAGAGCCTGCTGAAAAGCGCGGAGAGCGGCTCCTCGTGGCTGGCCAGGTGGCTGGTGGCACAGCACGACCTTAACACAGATCGAGGGCGGGACCAGGCGCTTGACAGGGCGCTCCAGGCCTATACCCGGCTGGCAGACCCTATCGAGCAGAAGGACTTCCTGCAGAGCCTACAGGCGGCCACGGACCTGCAGGAGACGGAGATCGCGCCACGGCTCCAGGAGCACGCACGCAGAGCGGCTCAGGTGCGCTCTCAGGAGGTCCTGCAGGCCACCGTCAGGCGCGTGCAGGGCAAGGCGGCGGACGGAGACCTGGTGGGCGCGGAAGAGGAGCTGACGGCAGGGCTCCAGCAGCTCAGAAGCTCCAGAGGCGTTAGGGAGCCGGAGGCCTATCGGCTGGCCGACCTGGAGACGGACCTGGCCACTATGACAGAGGGCCTGTGGACCGGCTACGAGAGCCTGGACGCTCTGCTTCGCATTCCGGCAGGAGCCATCACCATTCTGGCCGGCAGGCCGGGCCACGGGAAGACCACACTGCAACTGAACCTCCTGCTGAGCCTGGCCAGGCGCTACGAAGACCGGCAGTTCTTCTTCTTCAGCTACGAGGAGGCCAGGCGGCCACTGGCTCTGAAGTGTCTGATGATACTGGCCGGCCAGGTCCTGCACGAACGCTTCAATGACAACGCCTATGTCAACTATCTGAGGGAGAAGCGCGGGCAGAACGCGGCCATCGAACAGGCCATCAAGGACTTCGACGACCTGACCGGCTCCGGGCGACTCTGCTTGGTGGACCAGCAGCTCCGGGCCGAGGACCTGGCGGCCACGGTCGGCCACCTGGCGAACACTCGCGAGGTGGGCGCGGTCTTCGTTGACTACATTCAGCGGATACCTCTCCAGCGGCCACTGCAGGGCGGCCAGCGGTACCTGGAGATCAAGCGGACCTCGGACCTGCTACTGGAGCAGGCGGTGGCCTGCGACCTGCCTGTCATTCTTGGCGCGCAACTCGGGCGTGGAGACGGCAAGGCCAAGGGCAGCGACCGGGTGAGGCTGGACAACCTGCGGGAGAGCGGAGACATCGAGCAGGACGCGAACCTGGTCCTCGGCCTGTGGACCGAAGCGGCAGAGAAGGACAAGGAGGACCAGCCAGAGCCGGGCCAGGTGGTGCCGGTGGAGATCAGCGTCCTGAAGAACCGGAATGGCCAGGCGAACAAGCGGGCCGTCCTGAACCTGGACCGGCCCTGCCTGAAGCTGACGGATACGCGGTCGGGCGGGAGCACGGGCCTGCACTGAGATCGAGGGAGACGGCAATGCCTATCAAGCTCAAGTGGCGTCGCGTTCCAGAGCCGGCAGATGGGCACTGGAGGGGGCAGTCGGTGAGCAGCGCCAAGTCGCAGCGTATCGAGGCAGTGCTGGAGGCCAGAAGCTAATGGCAACCAAGGCAGACGTCCGGGCCATCCTGAAAAGCGGCAAGCTGACCGGCCAGGAGGCGGCCCGGCTGATGGTGCAACACTTCGTGGACCAGGATCACCGACGTGGCGCTCTTCTGACCAAGGCCCAAGTCAAGAGCATCACGAAGGCCGTGGCGAGCAGACCAGCAGAGGAGATACTCGCATACAACGCCATGCTGGAGGCCTATCGACTGGTGGAGTACACCCTGCGGGAAGCGCATATCATCTCGTTGGAGATCAGACGACTTCTAGCAGAAACCGCGCGAGAACTCGATAGGATGGTGATGGCCTGGAACCTACTGGAGGAACAACTCAGGTGGCCCGCCATTGTGACAGAAGAGCAACTAGCGGACCTGCAGGCCAGGCAACGGGAGCGGAAGCTGAAGCAGCTGTACTGCCTGAACCAGATCATCGCAGAGCGGGCATCGGAGATCATTGCGCAGGACGAGACGGTCAAGGGTGACGTCCGTACGCAGTGCGAAGTCGCGCTCGCACAGGCTATGCAGCAGATCGAGACCATGATCGCCGACGGCAGACTCCAGCCTGTGGAGCTGGACTGCCGTGCGGACCACCACCGTCTTCGCCCAATGCAACCTGCCCTCCAGGCACAACCTGGCAGCAGGAACGTGTCCTGGTGGCCAGAGAGCGATCAACGCTGGGCGCGTGGGACGACCGACGATGAGAAGGACCGTCAGCTTCGGACTTATGTCTCCGGAGACCAACTCTACGAGGCCAGTCTGCCTGAATGGCAGTACGAGATCGATACCTACCGACACTGGCAAGAGTCGCGGTACCTACCCTATAACGAGCAGGGCCCCAACGTAGCAGTGCTCCACGAGCCTGTGCTACTACCGGGGATGATCGACGAGCACAAGTACTACAGGGCTCCGGACCTCGTGGAACTCTCCGGCCTACCGACCATGGAGCGGAGCTTAGTGAGGCGTGAGAAGGGCGCAATGTGGTTGCTGCAAGAGCGACACGAAACCATCATCGAGATGCTTCGTTTCTTCTTGGCTCACCAGCCTGTGCTTAAGGCACTCTCCGACCTGATCGGCGTCCAGCTCTACGAGAGGCTGGACGCATGGCAGAAGGAGATCGATGAGGCAATCGAGGGCTATGCATCTGTGGCGGGCTTGCCATGCTTGCAGCCAGTGCCTGATGAGGAACGCCAACATTGGGCCCCGGAGTGGCTTGCCCGTAAGTTCCCCACGCCACTCCTCCCCCTGCATGGGCTCAAACCTGATGGACAGCGAGTACGGCAACTGCAAGAGCGAATGGCACGCCCACTAGGAGACGCCTGGTGGAACGAAGCGAACTGGGAGCGTAACTTGGTAGACGACGGAGATGATGGGGCTATCCGGGAGAGTCGTGCGAATGGATAGGACCAAACCAAGCAAGCCGCAGGAGCTTCTGGGCCAGTCGCCACAGCAAGCAAGTCAACCCGGTGCTATTGATGCAAGTACTGTCGTAGTACAGCCTTCGCCCGCACTGTACCAGGGCGCAATGCACATGGAACTGCAGAAGTTCGGCAATAGCAAACGAGGCCGGCTGGGCAGTTCCTCTGAGCAGGCCGAGAGTGAACAGGTCACGGGTATAGAGATCTCCGGATTGGACCTGACGGTCTCCGAGGACCGGGCACTTTCGGCTCTGCAGGTGCTCCTAGACCGCACGGGCTACAAGGGGAATCGGCCAGGCGAGCCCCTACACTCCGACACATTCCAGGGCACACTGCCACAGCTTGCGGTCTCCTACTCAGACTTCTTTGATGCGTACGGCCTAGAGCCCGGTCGCAATGGCCACCACAAACAGGAGCAGGAGGCGTTAGGAGCCCTTCGGAGTCTGGCAGAAACAGACCGGCGGATATGCTATACCAGACACAAGTTCAAAGGCTCCGAACGAGTGTCTGATGTGGTAGTCTGGACGGGTCCTATCATTGTCATTGGGTACCTAGACGTATACCACGACATCACGAACGACGAAGCGGCCCGCGTGCAAGCTGGCGAGGACCGGCCCGGCAGGAAGAGCGGCTTTGTGGTGACGTTCACCAGTCTCTTCGTGGACCAGATTGAGACTTTCCACGTCCTGAAGCCGACACGGC